>CAZWJR010000269.1:0-3918 GCA_964634655.1 uncultured Isosphaeraceae bacterium
CGGCAAAAACCGCACACTTCTCAACACAAAGCCCAGGGACTCCGGTCCCTGGGACTCATCGGGTTGACCTATCATCCACCCATGTTCGGCTCACACCTCTCCATCGCCGGCGGGATGGTCAACGCCCTCCACGAAGCGCGCCGCCTCAAGATGGACTGCCTTCAGGTCTTCACCGCCAATCAGCGACAGTGGAATCCCAAACCGCCCTCCGCCGCCGATCAAACCGAATGGCTCGCCGCACTGCGCCAAGTGCAGTGGGACTCCATGACCGATGGCCTCCCGCCGCGCGTGGTCAGCCACAACAGTTACCTCATCAACATGGCGTCCCCCGATGCCGCCGCATGGAAAAAATCCGTCGCCTCCCAGCGCGCGGAGATCGAACGCTGCCAGGCCCTGCGCATTCCCTACTGCGTCGCCCATCCCGGCGCGCACCTCGGCACGCCGCGCAAGCCCGGCTCGCCCAACGATCTTCTCTCGCCGCCTTCCGCCGATGAACTCGCCGGCCTCAAACGCATCATCAAAGCCCTCGACACCATCCACACCGATCTCCCCGGCTCCAATGTCATCACCTGTCTGGAAACCACCGTCGGCTCCGGCACAAACCTTGGCTACTCCTTCCATCAACTCGCCTTCATCCGCCAGAACGTCCGCCAACCAGATCGCATCGGCTTCTGCTTTGATACCTGCCACATCACCGCCGCCGGGTACGACATGAGCGCCCCCGCCGCCGCCGCATCCGTTATTAAGGAGTGGGACGCCGTCTGCGGCATCGCCAACCTCAAAGCCTTTCACTTCAACGATTCCGTCGGAGCCCTCGGCTCACGCCGCGATCGCCACGCCCACATCGGCGAAGGCTGCTGCGGAAAACCCTGTTTCCAGACGATTCTGAACCACCCCGCCTTTCGCGCCGTACCAAAACTGCTCGAAACGCCCAAGGGCCTCAATCCCAGGCAGGTGGAGTGGGATCTCGTCAACATCCGCCGTCTCAAACGGCTGGCGAATGGCGAAGCCGCCCGATCAAGCCGATAATGATTGCGAGCAAGTCAATCCGGTACCGATCACCCAGCGTAGTGGCCCCGCACCAAGGGCCCCTCTGAACAGGCCAGATACAAGGAAAGTTTCATGAAATTTTCGTGTTCGTTGTCCATCATCACACTCTGCTTCCTCGGTGCCGCGACGCTGCTGGCCGGTTGCGATCTTTCCAACGGCAATCGCAATCCCGGCCTTGTCCTGCCCGCTGTCAACTTGCGCGAACCTGATGCCCAGCAGGCCGCGTGGCTCGCCCAGGCCAACGAAGCAAAACAAGCCGGCGATTACAACGCCGCGCTCTCCATGTTTCAGGACATCCTCGCCGAAAACCCCATGCTCACCACCGCATACCTGGGCATCGGCGATATCTACATTCAAAAGAAAGATTACGACAAGGCCGAGCCCGCCTTCAATCGCGCCGCTCGCCTGGAACCTCGCAACTTTGATGCCCAGTACGGCCACGGCCTCGCCCTGCAAATGCTCAACCGCTTCGTTGAAGCAATCCGCGCGTACCACCGCGCCCTCACCATTGATCCGGACAGCGTCAAAGCCAACCTCAATCTTGCCGTCACCTATCTGCAGATGAACGAAGCCGCCAGCGCGGTTACGTTCGCCGAAAAAGCCGTCGCCCTCGATCCCGGTAGCGGTTCTGCCCGCATGAATCTCGGTGCCGCCTACGAAAAAGTCGGCAAGAACTCCGCCGCCATCGAGCAATACCTCGCCGCGATGGAACTCGTTGAGAACACCCCGCCGCTCATGATGAACCTCATCAACGTGTTGGCTGCGGAGAAGCGATATCAGGAAGCCGCCAACACCGCCGAGAATCTCATCAAGATCGAACAATCCGCCAACGCCTACGAGCGCCTCGGCTGGTGCTATTTCCGCCTTTCGCAATTCGACAAATCCCTCGATGCCTATCGCCAGGCCGTCAACATTGATGCCAACAACTGGCAATCACACAACGGCATCGGCGTCAACCGTCTCAACTCATGGCTCTTGAGCAAGAAGCAGGACCGCGATGCCCGCCGCGATGCCCGTGACGCCTTCCGCAAATCGCTCCGCATCAACTCCGATCAGCAAAAACTCCTCCAACTCATGGCCAGTTACGAACTGGATAAATAACCCGGGGAGTGCGGGCATCCTGCCCGCACGGTTTTGCAGGGCGAAAAGCGCCGCTTTCACTACCGCACTCCCCTCCGCGCCCTCTGCGCCGCTGCGGTGAATTCGTTTTGATTCGCCCATATCATTCCCTCCATGCCCGATCCGTCCCTCCTTGAATTCTTCCCTTCGCCCGTCGAAACGCCGTTCGTCATCGAACACGTCAACGAAGAGTTCACCTCCCTGTGCCCCAAGACCGGCCATCCGGATTTCGGCCGCATCATCGTCCGCTACTGCCCCGGCAAAACCTGCGTCGAACTCAAGAGCCTCAAACTCTATTTCCAATCCTTCCGCAACGAAGGCATCTTTTACGAAGCCGTCACCAACCGCATCCGCGATGACCTGGCCAAACTCATGTCACCCAAGTGGCTCCAAATCATCACCGAATGGAAAGGCCGCGGCGGAATCAACTCCCGCATCCTTGCCTCCAACGGCGAAGTCCCGCAAGAGTGGCGACAAGGATGAACGACACCATTCAGCATCTGCAATATTCCCCCTCCCTTGAGGGAGGGGGCCAGGGGGTGGGTGAAAAGCCGCAACATCCAAAAAACCGAATGCTTCTCCCAGCCGCAGCAACTGCATCACATGTTATTTACTCTGTGCTCTCTGTGTCCTCTGTGGTTAGATTCTTGTGATCCATGACTAATTCTTCCAAACAAGCCCCACTCATGCTCTCGGTCTCCGGCGCGCGTGGCATCGTTGGCCAAACGATGACGCCCGCTGTCGCCGCGGATTTCGCCGCCGCCTTCGGCTCCTTCATCAAAAAATCCACGCGCCAATCCAGCCCGCTGCTGTGCATCGGCCGTGATAGCCGACCCTCCGGCAAATCGCTCGCTTCGGCTGCGATCGCTGGACTGTCCTCCGTCGGTTGCCGCGTGATTGATCTTGGCATCGTGATGACGCCTTCGGTTGCCGTGATGATCAACAAGCATCGCGCCGCCGGCGGCATGGCCATAACCGCTTCGCACAACCCCATCGAGTGGAACGGCATCAAATGCCTCAACGCCGATGGCGTCGCCCCGCCGCCGGCGCACGCTGCGGAAATCATCCGCCGTTTCAAGGAACGCGATTTCCAGTACGCGCCGCCCACCGCCGCACCTTCCATCTCCGCTGATGATTCCTCGCACGAGCAGCACATCGCAAAAGTGCTCGCCGCCATTGACCCCAAACCGATCCGCCGCGCCAAGTTCAAAGTCGTGCTCGATTCCGTCAACGGCGCGGGCTGCATTCCCGGTCGCATGCTCCTGGAAAAACTCGGCTGCAAGGTCATCCATCTCAACGGCGAGCCCACCGGCCTCTTCGCCCATCGCCCGGAACCCACACAGGAAAACCTCACGCAACTGGCTCGCGCCACCGCCAAACACAAAGCCGCCGTCGGTTTCGCACAGGACCCGGACGCGGATCGACTGGCGATCATCGATGAACGCGGCCATTACATCGGCGAGGAATACACACTCGTCCTCGCTGCAAAATGCCTCCTCAACAATCGCTTCCCGCGCGCCGCAAAACCAATACCTCGGAACTCGGAACTCGGAACTCGGAACTCTCTCTTCCTCGCCGCAAATCTTTCCACCAGCCGCATGATCGATGATCTGGCAGCCCAATACCCCGGCGTCAAAATCATCCGCACCGCCGTCGGCGAAGCAAACGTCGTCGACGCCATGAAACGCCAGGGGAAAAACGCAATCCTCGGCGGCGAAGGCAACGGCGGCGTGATCCTGCCACAGGTCT
>CAZWJR010000270.1:0-3916 GCA_964634655.1 uncultured Isosphaeraceae bacterium
GGACCATTTCACAACGACCGCCGAACCAGACACCTGAACAGTCCATGCAGGCGATCGTGGACTCTATTTGGAATCACTTGCATACATCTGGCGTTTCTTGGGTCGGCTTCTACATTGATCAACCACATGAGCCCGATGACCGGCGATTGACCCTTGGGCCTCGGCGGGACAAGCCAGCATGTTCTCCCATTGGATTACACGGAGTGTGCGGCCAAGCGCTGCTCTCCCGGCAAGTGCGCTTCGTTCGAGATGTGGAGGAACTGGGATCGAACTACGTGGCCTGCGATCCGCGCGACAAGTCAGAAATCGTAGTGCCGCTGCTGGATGCCGTTGGATCCTGCTGGGCAGTACTTGATCTGGATTCCTGGGATGTCGCCTCGTTTGACGAATCAGATGCTGACGGGCTGCAGCGGGTGCTGACCGCGGCTGGGCTCTAAGCAACGGCCCGCAAAAAGGAACGCCCCGCTTCATCGAAGCGGGGCGTTTGGAAGTGGAAGTGGGGATGGACGAAAAAAATCAGTTGCGGCGACGGGAACGACAGGCAAGACCTGCCAAGCCTAGCAGGGCAAGGCAGCCGGGCGCGGGAACCAGCGCGAATGCACCGTTGAAGGTCACTCGCTCACCGGGGGTGAGGTCAAAGTCGAGCCGGATACCCAGAGAAGTCACCACGGTGCCGATGAGAGGCGTCGTTTGGGCCGCGCTCAAAGCGGTGTTGGAGGCAGAAATCGTCGCCGGACCATCGCTGCCGCCAAGTTGGAAACTTGGGTCGAAAAGCGTGGCCACATCAGCGCCGTTGAGGCGATAATTCCAAATTGCGGTTCCGATAGCAGTCAAGTTGCCCGCAAAGTCATTCGGGCTGTCATCCATGGTCAGCGTCATTCCGCCGTTGCCAAAGATGGCCGTTGCCGTCGCGGTCGGTGCGACGTTCTGCGTGATCATGATTGAGAAGTACAGATGGTTGTCAGCAGCCGTCAACCCATCCGGACGGTTGTTCTGAACCGTAAACACGGAGCCGATGCGAACGCCGGTTTCCGCGCCGGAACCAGTTGGGTTTCCATCAGCATTGAAGTCCCAGTTTGAAATGGTCCATTCGCCGAATGGGTCGACAAGATTGCCCTGATAATTGAGCACCTGGGGAAATCCGGTCGGAGCTCCGGGCTGGCCAAATGAGTTGTTGTAAGCGCCATTACTTCCGCCAAGGACGGAAATATCGAACTGCACAGCCGCGTGAGCGGATGAGGCAGCGATTGCACCGAGGGCGATTCCAAAGATTCGGCCTCGAACGATTGATGTTACAGGCATACCTTCTCCTCCTGGGAGCTCTCTCTTCTCGGCTTCCAACAGAGGAACACAGGTGCTTGCGTGAGCACCGCCCCGGCACATCCATTATGCGGACTATAACACCGACTTCAGGCAAGAGCAACATGAATCTGCGGATTTGTCAAAGGTGATCAACTTGGCATTCCTGGCCCAACACCCATGGATAGGGCATCGGGACTCCAAGTGGTCGATTTTGAATCGTTTTTGGGTGTACATGGCATCCTAGAAAGCAACCAGCATGAAATCGTAAATTACCGAGATTAACACCCTTGCCGGGTTTGACATGAATCGATCAAAGACACGGTCCCCAGGCGTTGATGACTGAAAGCAGATCGATGACGTTTACCATACCGTCCTTGTTGACGTCAGCCGGGCAAAGCCGAGGCGGTGTTGGGCATCGTCCCCAAGACCCAATGACAATCAACAGGTCTGATGTATTCACCACGCCGTCCGAATTCACGTCCTGTGGCCTGGGCAGGAATAGCTCCGCCATATCAATTTCAATGGGGGTGCTCATGCCGTGCTCAACCCACAGGTCGTATGCAACCTGCCCTAGGTTGTCGGTCAGATTGTCATCCCGCAAGTGCTCAATGAATTCTTTGGAGTTCAACTGGTAATACACGGTGACCACGGCCTTGCCCGCGTTGGCCGGAATGGCAAACAGTGTGTCGCCCCAGTTCTGGCCGTTGGCGTAGGCAGCGCCAACCGACGCTGTTTGATTCTGATTCGAGATCGCGTTCGCAAACCCAGCAGGCGGAATGCGATTGTCCTTCACGATTGTGTTGGCAAGCATGAAGTGAAAGGTTGGTCCCTCCGGCTGTCCCAAAGACTGTGCGTATGCGGCTCCGGTGATTCCCAACTGCATTTCGTAGATCTTTGTATCTGGAGTCAATGTGGCCGTTTCAAAATCGTAGGCTCCACGTTCCTGCAGCAGATTCTGGTTGCAATCATAGAACTTCACATTGATCCAGATGCGGCGACCATCCGGGAACCCCGTCGGCAGCTTGTGACCGGTAAAGTTGATCAGCCGCGTTCGAATATTCGGCCCAATACGCGTTACTTCCAAATCGGAGGCCTTTGTCAGAAAGTCAATGGTTCGCTCGATTGCTTCCCCGGCAACTTCATCGGAGAGATAACTATCTGAATCTGGATGATCCGGGAATCCGTCATTGTCGGCATCGACGGTGCGAACGGCATTCTGAACCCAGTAGTTGGATCCCATGAAACTGTGCTGCGGGACATTCGGCCGTTCAAAGAACGGTTCGAACTCAAAGTTGCAGCCGTATCCTTGTGTATCAGGCATATGGCAGTCCTGGCAGTCGTGCATGATTCCGGTGGCGTGATTGCCGCCAAACCGGCCATCGTGTTGCACACCGATATTGCTGTAGTAACTGTTCTGCCATTCGCTGTAGGTACGGTGAAGCGGGAACATCTGGGTCTGCTCACCGGTTGGGTGTGGCGTGTCCAGTGAGTTAAGCGCGTAAGTGGAACCGGATTTGGTCATGAGCGGATTGCTCACATCATGGCAGTTCCAGCACAGTTCCGCATGCTTGTGAAAAGGAGAGGCCAGAATCTGTGGTTGGGGATCACCCGGATGCAGGTTCATGGGAATGTCGTCCCACGGCCCACGGCGAGAATCCGTTGGATCGATGATGTATCTCGCGTTCGATCCTTGAGGAGGCATCAAACCCGCGTTGGCAAGGTCTGTGAGTATCTGTTGATCGCTGGCTGGGCTCACGCCGTTCACGTAGACCGGATTGACCAATCTATGGCAGAAGTTGCAGTTCACCCCTTGAAAGTCTGTGGGGGTAAATGCAGAGGCATCCGTTGGCACGGAATGGCCGCTGAGGAAGGCCCCCGGCGCGTGGCATCGAATGCAATAAGCGCCCGAATCCGCAACGGTTTGATTGGCGATCGAGAGTGCCGCGTGAAAAAGCGGATCACGAGCAGATTGAGCCATCATGCTCCCCGCCCAACTCCTGAATGGTTCGACAACCAGATAAGGATCCTGCGGACCGTATTCGGCGTGACAACTGTAGCACTGCATGGCTGGCAGAATTGAATCAAACTGGCCGCCAACGCCTGCTCCCAGCGGCTGCGTCCCATGTTGGAAAAAATCCTGAAGCGTGGTCTGGAGCGGCTGGCCTCCGCCACTGACGGAGTTTTCACCGCGATGCGCCTCGGCGTCGGGTGCGAGACCAACCGCGCCAACAACGATGAAGCCTGCGAGGATGAATTCGAATGTTCGATTCGCGGGGATCCCGCAATTGATGTGCGTCATGACAGTATCTTCCTCAAACTTCGCCGCCCCCACAAGTCCTGACAAAGAAGCGGCTCGCAGAAGTCTGCGAGCCGCATTGGCTTACCTTCAATGTACCCCGTGAACGACACGAAGCCAGAACATCATTCAAATCCTGGGGTAGATTCTCATCATGAACGACGACGACGGGAACCAAGGACACCAGCGACGGCCAGCAACGAAAGGGCGGCAGGTCCGGGAACTGGCTCAACTTCAAACGTGCCAGTGACGGAAGCTGAATCGCCAGCCGAGAGGGTGAACATCAATCGCAGACCGATCGAAGTGTTTGCTGCCGGT
>CAZWJR010000271.1:0-3867 GCA_964634655.1 uncultured Isosphaeraceae bacterium
CCAGCCAACAATGGTTGAGTAGTGCAACGCCGCGCCAAGCAGGCTGGCGGCGATGGCGGCGATGATGAGTTCCACGCTTTGGCGGCCGCCTTTGGATCGGCGGTATTCGCGGCTGCGCTGGCCGATGACGTTGAGCACGCCGCGCAGGCCAATGAGACCGATGGTGCCGAAGACCGCGATGGCCAGATGGAGAGCCAATCGCTGGCTGGCACCAGTGAGACCTCTGGCCTCATGGAAGCCCATCCAAATTGTGCCGAAGGCCAGCGAACCGGAAAAACCGATTGCGATGCGCCAGATGTCTTTCCACACGGTGCCTCGCGGTTCGCTGCCGCGAGGCGGAGCCATGGTGCGCACGGCCCACAACCCGGCTATGGCGAGGATGACTGCGAAGACCCATGAATATCTATTGAGCCGGGTTCCCCAATATCGCAAACCAGTTTGATTGCTTGAATCGAGCAATTCAGCGACGCTGGGCGCGAGCAACATCAGTGTGCCTGCGAACATGCAGATGGTTAGCACGAGAAGGGAGTTACCGACTGCGCTGGGATTGCGAAGCGAGGGGAGACGACTGGCGGCGGGGTCAACCGTATGCAACACGCTGGCCCAGATTTGTGAGCCGCATTCCGGGCAACGGCTATCGGCACGCAAGCCGCGCAAATCGTAGCCGCACTGGCGACAGTGAACGGATTCCAGAACGACCGCCGGAGCCCATTGCGGCGGGATGAGAGATTCCTGCGGGTCACGTGATGAACGACTCAAAGCGTCATGGCTCCTGCGCTCGCCTCCACTGTGCCATCCACCTCAAGATGCTACCCAAACCGCCGGCGTTTTTCTGCGGGCAATCGGCTGAATTGGGTTGGGCTGTTATACTCTGGAATCATCCGCCGCACGAACTTTTCCCTTCTCACTGACCGCCGCGCCAACGGATAATCACCGCATGAGTGTTGATCTTCTTCAAAGTTTGCGCGACAACATCACCTCGGTGTATATGGGGAACGCTGCGGCGGTTGATCGGGTGATTGTGTGCCTGCTGGCGCGCGGCCATGTGCTGATTGAGGACGTGCCCGGCGTGGGCAAGACGGTGCTGGCGAACGCCTTGGCGCGGTCCATTCAGTGTTCTTTTGCCCGGCTGCAATGCACGCCGGACTTGCTGCCGACGGACATCATTGGCGTGACGGTGTATGACCGTGATGCCCGGACATTTCAATTCAAGCACGGGCCGATTTTTCACAACATTATTCTTGCGGATGAAATCAACCGCACGACGCCGCGAACGCAGTCCGCGCTGTTGGAAGCGATGAGCGAGACTTCGGTATCTGTCGATGGGGCGGCGTACGCTTTGCCGCAGCCGTTCATGGTGGCGGCGACGCAGAATCCTTATGAGTTTGAGGGGACATATTTTCTTCCGGAGAACCAACTGGATCGTTTTCTCATGCGGATCAATCTGGGTTATCCCGCGCCGGATGATGAATCTCGCATCATTCAGAAACAGCCGGCCCGCACCACGCTGACGAAACTGCAACCGGTGATGACCTCCGAGCAGGTGCTGGCATTGCAGCAGAAGACTGATGAAGTGCGTTTGGACCAGGCGTTGGTGGATTACATCATCGCGTTGGCTGGCGCGACGCGCGAGAATGATGACTTGCAGATTGGTGTGAGTCCGCGCGGGGCATTGGCCCTGGCCCAAGCCGCGCGAGCCACCGCCATTCTTCATGGTCGGGACTACTGCGTGCCGGAGGACATTGTTTCCAACGTGCTGCCGGTGTGCGCCCATCGCGTCATCAGCAAGACTTATATGCATGCGGGTGACACAATCACGACACGCCGAATTGTGCAACAGGTGCTGGAAACGGTGCCGAGCCCGGCGTGAGGGAAGCGATCAGCGTTGAGTGAGATGGAACCACAGAGGCCACAGAGGAGAACCTGGGACATCTGTTCATGGGTTTGATCATGATCGAAAGTCCTGACAGGAATACCATGATTGTGATGGCTGACGGCTGATCGATGACTGCTGACTGCTTCCCTCCCCATGCCGAACCTTGCGCGTACCAATCCAAAACAGCCGGCACGATCGAATGTGCCTGCCGCCAAGACGAAGATTCTGCTGGTGCGTCAACCGGTGAAGTCGGTGCGCAAGAGCGATGAACCGGACCGGGCGATGTTGCAGCTTGCGTATGGTGTGGTGATTGTGCTGGGAATCATCGCAGCGGTCTGGCTGATGGGCTATCTGGGATTTCGACTGGGATTTGCACCGGCGGTGCGCGTGCCGGACTTGATGGCGGAAGGCGCGGGCGGATTGGCTGCGGGCGCGATGATGCTGATGTCTCTGCCGCGCACGATCGTTGAGGCCGGGATTGCGGAGCCGATGCTGTTGATGCTGGGCTTTGCGATGATTGCAGTGCCGGCGGGGATTCTTGGGGCGATCAAGCCTTCGGCCCCCGGTGGCCCAAAACCAAAAACGGAAATTGTTGCGTTATCAATTATCGGCGCGATTGCAGCGGCGTTGAACGCAGGGGCTGTGGTGGCGTGGGCGGTCTCGCCGTGGCGGGCGGGTTGGATTGGTGAGTTGCCGTTTGCGCCGGACGAATCAAGTCAATGGGTGAGCAACCTGCAAGTGGCGGGCGGGTTGGATGCACTGGGCGCTGTTGCAGCAGCGTTGTGGGTGGTGGTTGTGATGCGTTTGGCCATTCCCGGTTGGTTGCGTGTGCTTGCGGCCAGTGCGTGTTTCTTCGGGTTGGCGATTATCAGTGTCGCCATGGCCATGAGCAACGTGACGGTTTCACAAATCACAACGAAGCGACCGGTGGGATTCCTTGATGACGGCGCGATCAACACACAACTGGCGCTTGGCCACACGCCTCGCTCCGTGGCGGTTGTGCGAGTGGATCAGAGAACGGTGGTGGTGGAATTGCGCGATCGGCCGGCGATTCTCACGATTGTGGGGCAGGAATCACTTGAGGGATTCCTAATGCGCTCCGCGCCCAAACCTGAATAGCGAGCCTATTGGTCTCGCGTGCCGGCCGTCAACTCTCCAGCCATGCATGCACTCGATAGTTTGGCGCTGCGTGGTAGTGGTGGAGGAAAATGCCGTTGACGATTTCTGCGATTTCGCGGGGCGATGCATCCGGCAGATGGTGCAACGTCCGATCGCCGTGCCTGCGCGCTTCGTTCTCCAGAACGGTGGCCAGTGCCGTGAGACCAAGTTTGCGCGCGATCGCAACCACATCCACTTCCTCAGTGCAGGTGTTGATCTGATCGCCAGACACCTGAATGATCAGGGTTTTGCCGCGGTCCTCTACTTCAGTGGTGGCCCAGCGGTCATCGGTCATTTGTTCGATGACAGCGGCGATTGCATCCACAGCCGTGGCGTACTGTTCGCCTGGTCCGGTGGCCTCCACCTTGGTGGGAGCCGCGGATGCAAGTGCGTTCTTCAATTTCTGAAGGAAACCCATGGCGATCCTCCTGTGATGGTCAACTCTCTTCACTTTCGCGCAATTTTGCCACGACGCTGAAATCTTCCAGCGTTGTGGTGTCCTGTTTGGAATCTGTGCCTGCCGCCACATCGCGGAGTAGTCTTCGCATGATTTTGCCGCTGCGGGTCTTGGGCAGAGCATCGGTGAAGCGGATCATGTCCGGCCGGGCGATCGCGCCGATTTCCTTGGTGACGTGGTCGCACAATTTCTTTTTCAAGTCCTCCAGTCGGCCTGTGACGCCTTCTTTCAATGACTGCGAATAGCCGGGTTCCAGTGTGACGAACGCCGCGATGCCGGTGCCCTTGATTTCATGGGGCATGCCCACCACCGCTGCCGCCACCACCGCCGCGTGGCTGACCAGCGCGCTCTCCACTTCCATGGTTCCCAGCCGATG
>CAZWJR010000272.1:0-3859 GCA_964634655.1 uncultured Isosphaeraceae bacterium
ATCTTGCCAACGAGCGCATGGCGGCAACTATCGAACAAGTTTCAGTGCGACGGGGATACGACCCTCGCGATTACGCGATGGTTGCATTCGGCGGAGCTGGCGGACAGCATGCCTGTGCCGTTGCTGATCGTCTGGGAATCTCGACCGTCATCATGCCTGCCGACGCGTCATTCCTTAGCGCCTTGGGATTAGGCCACGCTCGCATTGAACGGCTGGCCCAGAAACAAATGCTGCAAACCCTCTCGGAGTGCGCCAATGAATTGCCGTCAATCATTGATCGGCTTTCGCAACAGGCGATCGATGAAGTCGCCGCAGAGGGGATTGCTCCGGACGATGTTCGCATTCAAAGAGTGATCGTCCATGCGCGGGTTTTGGGACAGGACTCAACCATTGAAGTCGATTTGGATGTAGATGCCGACGACTATTCAGATCAAGTGCGGCGTCACTTTGCCAATCGATATCGAACAATCTATGGCCATGATGCTCCCAATGAATCCGCCAAACCGCTGGAAATCGAGTCCATTCACGTACTGGCGTCATCCGGGCAGTCGATGGAATTCGGCCCCGTCGCTTCATCGACAGATGACCGCAACAATGAAAGTTCTGGCAGGGCGACTACTCGTGCCTGCTTCAATGGCGCTTGGCTCGAAGTCCCAGCCATTGATCGACCGCAACTCAAAACCGGTGAGGTCATCATCGGCCCTGCGCTCATCATGGATCGTCACAGCACCTGCGTTCTCGAGTCAGGTTGGCACGCTGCGCTCGATGCGGCCGGTGCGTTGATCGCGCGACGGAAAGACTTATCCACATCCCACTCTATACGCGTACCGGAAATCGTTCAGACGGAACTGTTCGCCAATCGTCTTGCAGCCATTGCCGATGAAATGGGGCAGATGCTTCAGCGCACAGCGCTGTCAACAAACGTGAAGGAGCGTCTTGATTTCTCGTGCGCCATTCTGGATGCCAATGGGGAACTGGTCGTGAACGCACCGCACATTCCCGTGCATCTGGGTGCCATCGGTGTTTGCGTCAGAGCCGTCCGAAGCGTGCTCGACGTGAGCGAGGGTGATGTCATCATCACGAATCACCCTGCATTTGGCGGATCTCACTTACCTGACATCACCGTAATCACGCCGGTCTTTCACGACGGCACTCTGATGGCATACGTCGCCAACCGAGCGCACCACGCGGAAATCGGCGGAACGCGACCGGGGTCGATGCCGCCAAATGCGACGACACTGGCTGAAGAGGGCGTAATCCTGCCGCCTCAACATCTCATTCGCGGCGGAAGTTCTCAATTTGACGTGATCGAGCGCCTCCTGCGCAACTCTCCCAATCCATCACGGGCCGTGGCCGACAACATGGCGGATCTCCGCGCTGCTGTTGCCGCAAACCAGCGAGGGGCGGCGGCTCTTTGCGCGTTGGCGACCACATCCGGCATTACCGCCATGACTGCTCACATGGCTGCCATCACTGATCGCGCCGAACGACTCACTCGCAGCACCTTGTCCCAATTGCCTTTGGAGTCATACCAGGCAGAAGAGCGACTTGATGACGGTTCCCCCATCAAAATCCAAATCATCATTCACAATCGAAATTCGCCGGTGCAGGCTTCCGCGACGATTGATTTTTCCGGCTCCTCACCCGTCCATCCCGGCAATCTCAACGCTACACCCGCCATCGTTCGCAGCGCGGTGATGTACGTTCTACGCATGCTCATCGGCGAACGCTTGCCGTTGAACGAAGGCATTATGCGGGCCGTCAGACTGGTCATCCCGACCGGCATGCTGAATCCTGTTTTCAGCAATGACCCCACCAAGTGCCCCGCGGTAGTGGGAGGAAACACCGAAACAAGCCAACGAGTGGTCGATACTCTGCTCAAAGCCCTCAATCTTGTCGCTTGCAGCCAGGGCACAATGAACAACGTGCTCTTTGGGAACGACAAGTTTGGCTATTACGAGACTGTGTGCGGCGGCAGCGGGGCGGGTCCCGGTTTCGATGGTGCCGATGCCGTGCACACCCACATGACCAATACCCGGATCACCGATCCGGAGATCATCGAACATCGCTACCCGGTTCGAATCGAACGATTTGCCATTCGCCGCGGTTCTGGCGGCTCTGGAAAGTGGCGCGGCGGCGACGGAGCATTACGCGAACTCACCTTCCTGAAACCAGTTTCGCTTTCAATAGTCAGCCAGCATCGATTGGAACAGCCGTTCGGCATGGATGGCGGCGGACAGGGTGCTTCGGGCCGCCAACGGTTGATCCGAGCCAACGGCGAGATGATTCCGCTGAAGTCTATCGATGCCTGCGAAGTCGCCACAGGTGACAGATTAATTTTGGAAACGCCCGGCGGTGGCGGCTGCGGTCTCGCTCCGCGCTAAAAGACATTTTGGAGTGGAATTGTGGCTGACGAGGCCGACACGCGCGCACTGGCCCGAATCAAATCATCCAAAAAAGTTCCACGCCGTACCCGCCGGCACGGCGCGGAGAGAAGAGAGAGAGCTCGATCGAAGAGTGGCCGCTTTGAGACGACCAGCCTTCCAGGCAGTTCCACGCCGTACCCGCCGGCACGGCGCGGAGAGAAGAGAGAGAGCCTGTTTGAGGTCACCGGTTCATCGCCGTGGCGAATCGCCGGGCCTCACAATTCCAGGCAGAGCGTTTCCGCGCAGCCTGGGAAGAACGGTCAATCGAACGCCGGGGGTGGTTCCGGATTTCGACGGGTGCCGCTTACTCGATCGGCACCAGGGGAACGAATCAGACGCGACCGCGAAGCCCGAAGGCCCGCTTTCGCATCGGCGGTTTTTTTCATGCGCCCGAAATTCAGCAGCGGTGTCATCGCTGCCGATTTTTCAGGCTTACCCCACACCCACGAAGCACGTTTGTCACGATCCAGATCTGCGTACTGCGCCATACGGTCCGCAACGAGTCTTGAGGTCGCATTGGACCGAATCTGTTTTGATAACGATCGAACCGCCCGGACGGCTTCTTTCCTGTCGCTTGCGTACACATCACATCCGAGCGCCGCAACCGACGTGGTCATGCCCTTCTCTGTGAGCAGGCCCACGCTCCGCACTGGTTGAGGAAAGCAGTGGCAATCTGCCAGAAGTTTTCGAAGGGATTCCCCGTGCCTTTTGATTGTGACTGGATCAAGCGCGATGCAAAGAATGACGGCGTCGTTTCCCCCAACTACCATGGAGCGTCGCAATCCGCGCAATTGGGTGGTGACCCCCGAATGCGCCGCCTGACGGCGAACAAGTGACCGCCGCAGCTCTTCTGCGAGCGTCGATGCGCCGATGACGACTGTGAGATTGCTCGATCTCTCCTCCATGCAATCTAGCCCATGCAACCGGCGTGCCAAGCAGATCTTCAAGGAGATCGCGGTTTTGCCTCAAATCCGCTACTCGCAGCCCGCAAAACGAAGCCGTTTCGCGTGTTGTCGCACCCATCGTCGCAATGATGCGACAGCCCGGAGCCAGGAATAGATCGATTGGCGTTACGCGTGGCGCTACATGCGACAGGAGTTGTCGCATTCCTGCGACAGATTCATGTGCGGAGTCTCCCCGGGCGGAAAAACGCCTGAAAAATTTCTTCATATTTATTTTCGTCCTAGTAGAAAGGACGGTTTCAGACTTCCCGCAGCCAACGATAAATCGTGCTGCGATGTACACCAAACATCTCGGCCGCTCGCGCAATGGACCCGCCCGTCTCCGTCAAAACTTGCCGGAGCTGCTCCTGTTTCAGTTGGTCCATCATCGCCAATCCGTCCACTTCCCGTGGCGGGGGGTTGAGCTGACCGACGCCAACGATCTGCACACGCCCACCGGCCATATCGCCGTCGGCTGGCTGGTGGTTGAAG
>CAZWJR010000273.1:0-3852 GCA_964634655.1 uncultured Isosphaeraceae bacterium
AGCCGCAAGTGGCTGCAATGATTGCAAAGAAACGAAGATCGAACACCGCGCCGACCTATCGCCAGCGCAAGGGGTATGCGCAGGCGATTGTCACCTTGACCGATGAGCCAACCGGCAGGCGCAAGGACTACTGGCTGGGAGAATATGGAACACCAGAGAGCCATGAGAACTACCACCGCGTGCTGGCGGAGTGGGAATCGCGGGGTCGGCGCTTCCCGCCACGGCTGAAGGGTGAAACCAACTCGGAAGTGGACGCCAAGGCCATCTCCGTCAACGAATTGGCATTGGCGTACTGGAAGCACGCATCGTCGTATTACACCCCCGCAGCGGCAGGACACCTCAAAGCCGTGGTGCGATTGGTGCGGAAGTACTTCGGCCATTCACGAGCCAAGGACTTCGGCCCCAACGATCTGCGCTTGGTGCGGGATGAGATGATCAAAGGTGATATCAAGGCCGATCCGGTGAGGAAGCCTTGGTCACGAGGCTACGTGAACAGCCAGGTCCACCGCATGGCCCGGATATTCAAATGGGGTGCCAGCCATGAGATGCTTCCTATAGAGGTGTACCACCGGCTCAAAAGCGTGCAGGCACTGGGCCGTGGCAGGTCAACGGCACATGAGTGCGAACCGGTAACCGCTGCCTCGGTTGATCTGGTGCAGTCGGTTCGACCCTTCATGAGTCGGCAAGTACGGGCGCTGGTGGATTTGCAGTTGCTGACCGGTGCCCGCGGCGGCGAGTTGTTCAAACTCCGGCCCGTGGACATCCAAATCGACAAGAAGAAGGGGATCTGGACGGTCAACCTCAGCCACCACAAGACAGCACATCTGGGTAAGAGCCGCATCCTCTATATGGGTCCCAAGGCTCAAGCGGTGATTGAGCCATTCTTGGTGGGGCGGGCTTTGGATGCCTACCTGTTCAGTCCAGCCGAAGCGGACATGGAACGCAGGGGGGAACGAGCGGCAAAGCGCAAGACCCCTCGGTCATGCGGCAACGTTGCAGGCGACAATCGAGTCCGTAATCCTCGCAAGAAACCGGGTGAACATTACAACAAGGACAGTTACCGCAAAGCCATTGGCTATGCCTGCGACAAGGCTGGCGCGGCGTACTTTCACCCCCACCAGTTGCGGCATACCGCCGCGACCCTGATTCGGCGGGACTTTGGGCTGGAAGCGGCGCAAATCGCTCTTGGCCACTCCAGTGCCTTGCTCACGGACGCCGTCTACGCCGAGCGAGACATGGATAAAGTGGTGGAAGTCATGAAACGAATCGGATGAAGAATGTCCCCAGATCAAATCCGCCAGGCATTCGGAACATTACGCCGTCAGTTTGAAGAGGCTTCTCATCGGCACCCTGACCTGATGCACACCGTCGTTGCGCTCCTGGACAAAGAGGGCGCGGACCGTAGCAAACTGAGCGGGCCTCCGCGCTTTGCCGCCCAGAAGGAAAAGCAGTGCAAGAAGGGGGGCCTGATGATTCATCATCAAATTTTGGAGGCCGACAGTGGTCCCCAGTCAATTGCCGCAAAATTTGAGAATGGTCAACCCATTTGGGTCTTACCCGCGATCCTAACTCAGACATACTTTACGAGTGAAGTGCCTTACGCCGCTCATGCCGGATGTGACAGATTCGACATACTGGCGGACGCCGCGTGGCAAATTGCCTTTCAATTACCCGAGAGCACTTGGAAGATACTTCGACCGTGCGTCACCGAACCAACGTTGACAAATCGGATGTGGATCGGATGGTATCGCAAGTTTCTTGAGCGCGAAAAGCTGAAGGCTCACGCGGAGGCCTTGGCGAAACGAGGAACCGATGTTTCAAAGTTGTATGTCCCGGCACAGGATGAATATCGCTTGATGGGAATACGCGGAGATACGTCAGAGTTGTGGTTGCAATTGGTCTACACATTGGCATGGCGGTTTATTGAGGAGTTACCGTTAAGGGCATCTCGCAAAGTATGGGATGGACCGACGAGCTATTCGTTCGAACGCGATGAATCCGACCTCACTCGAGCGACATCTCGATCGGAGTTTGCAAAGCACGTCACACTACCCATCGAGTGGTTCTATTCTCAACTGCCATGCGACGTGTTCCTGGCGTCGGTTTGGGCGATTGATCTGTTGTTGGCCGAGCTGGAGAGGACTCAGTTGGAGGATGCGAAGGTCCCTCCCAAGCTCACAGGCTGGACCAAAAAGGACTTATGCGAAGCAGCAAAGATTGGCCCATCCACCTTTGATCGCATCAGAGGTGAGACAGACATTTCTGCCGCTCAAAGCGGTGATCACGGTCGTGTTTACACGATTGCGGAAGTGCGGACGTTGGCGACAACAGCCGAAGCAAAGAAGGCTGGAAAACGATCTTGGATGGACGCAGCTAAAGCATGGATGGAGCTTGTGCATCGCGCCGAAGAAAAATAGATGGTGACCTAGGTCCCCACCAACCTTTCATCCGACTTCAAGCGGTTGCCTTCGAAATAGTGCCACGTATGTTTCCCTTATCTGTGTTGCAGACATTGCACAAGGGGATATTCAAATGCATGGCGCTGATTCAATCGGGACTCAACTTGACGACTTAATTACGTTTTCGAAGGCCGCTCAATTATCGCCGGGACGGCCTTCGACAAATTGCCTTTGGCGGTGGGCCCGCAAGGGCGTCAATGCTCGCTCCGGCAAGCGAGTACGACTTCAGCACATCCGCATCGGCGGCAAGATTTTCACAAGGCTTTCGTGGGTCGAGGAATTTGGCCGCGAACTTGCTGAGGCGGATGCCGCGCACTTCGATCGCAAACTCGCGTCTACATCAACGGAAGGCGGCCAGCCCGTCGATGTCGATGCCGGGCGACGCGCCCGCGAAGAGCAGGTCGGCCGTGAACTGGATGCAGCGGGGATGTGAGAGGAGATGCCATGACGACCATGACAAGCAAGTGGCGAAATCACACCAAATCGAAACTGTGCCCCATCTGCGGGAAGCCGGATCGTTGCAAGTTCACCGACGATGGCGCGCAACGCTGTTTCCGGACCAGTGGTGAGGTCGCCGGTTGGCGGCTGGTGAAAACCTGCAAGGACGGGACCGGCATCTATCGTCCGGCCAATGGCCTCTCGCCAATGAGATCGCCCAATCCTGTTCTCCCGCCCTCCCGCAAGAAGCAGAAAAAAATAAATGGTGAATCGGCGATTGACTGGGCAATCGAGGCGCAGCAATTCACCAACTCGCTCACGCCCGAGCGATTGAATGAGTTAGCCGGGTTGCTTGGCGTGACCGCCGAGTCCTTGAAGGCGATCGATTGTGGCTGGGTCGAGGAGGCCGATCTGCGACGGCTGGAAGCGTTCGGTGCTGGTTGGCACTTCAAATTCCCAAATGGAGCGTGGTCGTTCCCGGAAAGAAACGCCGCTTTTGAGGTCATTGGGTTGAGTTTTCGCTCCTTGGATGGCAGCAAGGGCTCGCCCAAAGGCGCGAAGCGCGGGTTGATCGTGCCCAACAACCTGTCGGATTTTTCTGGACTGGTTGTTCTGACGGAAGGTGCCAGCGACGTAGCGGCGAATTGGACGATGGGTATTCCAGCAGTGGGCCGTCCCAGCAACACCGGCGGTCTGGAACATTTGGCAGAGTTCCTTGCCGACCAAGAGGTGCTGGTCGTCGGTGAGAACGATTCACGGTTGGTAGACGGCGGCGCGATGTCGTGGCCTGGACGGGAAGGCGCCCAATCGATCTCGCGCGGATTGGCCTTGCGCTGGGGCAAGCCGGTTCGGATGACAATGCCGCCGCGGGCTGTCAAGGATGTTCGGGCGTGGCTCATAGCCCGACAGGTCGATCTCAACAATTCGGAGGCTTGCGCTTCGGCAGGTCGGGAAC
>CAZWJR010000274.1:0-3812 GCA_964634655.1 uncultured Isosphaeraceae bacterium
TCTCACCCTTCCCCGGAGCCCCGCCGTGACTTACGAACTCACCCCGTTTGAATCCATACCGCTCGATGCCGCGCTTTTGAATCTGCTCATTGAAGAGCATGAATCAACCACCCTGCCGCGGCTGGAGCGGCTTTGGCGTTACTACCGCAACCCGCTGGCGGAGCCCACGCTGGAGGGCGGATCATCCGGTCCGCCTGCCCAGCGCGCGGGGCTGCCCGGGCGTCTCACGCAAACTCAAACGCAGAGCGATGCATCAGCGCGGCGTGAATTGGTGATTGAAAACGACATTGCGTGGCGGGTCCACACGCTGGCTGATTTCATGTTTCCCGCGCCGCCACGACTGGTGAGCCATGCTCAACCCGCGCGGCAGCGAGAAATTGAAACGCTCCTGCAAGCCATCATCGATGCCAACGGCGGCATCGCGCTCTGGCAGAACGCAACGCTGCTGGGTTCCGTGTATGGCTCGGTTGATTTCATGCTGGATGTTGAAGCAATGTGGGATTCCTTCGGCGGGCCCGCGCATGCTTCTTCCATTGATGCAGCGATCGACTGGGCGCGAACGCATGTGTTCATTGAAACGATCGAAGCGCCGCGGGCGATTCCGCTGCTCAACCCCAATGATTACCGCCTGCTGGATGCGTACATCCTGCATTTTGCCCAGCCGGTGAATGAAGTGGAAAGCGGCGGCTGGCTGGCACGGCTGACACGTTCCTGGCGAAAAACCAGCGCGGCCCGGCGGGCGGCCATCACCGTGACGGAAATTCACAGCGCCACTTCGCGCCAGCGTTACGAAGATGGCGAACTCGTTCTGGAAACCATCAATCGCCTCGGCGTGCTGCCGGTGGTGCATGTGCAGAATCTCGGTCAGCCGCTGCAGTTTGAAGGCTTGAGCGATGTGGAGCCGCTCATCCCGCTGCAGGATGAACTCAACACGCGGCTAAGCGATCGCGCCAACCGCGTCACCATGCAGAGTTTCCGCATGTGGCTTGGCAAGGGCATTGATGATTTTGTCGATCAACCCATCGGCCCGGGGCAGATGTGGCAGACGGATAATCTCGATGCATCCATCGAGCCATTCGGCGGCGACGCCGACAGCCCCAGCGAACGACAGCATCTGGAAGATCTGCGCGAAGCGCTCGACCGTGCCAGCGGCGTAACGCCAGCGGCGGCCGGGCACATCAAGGCGCGCGTGGGCAACTTGACATCAGAAAACGCGCTGCGAATCAGCCTGATGGGCACGATCGCCAAGATCAAGCGAAAGCGGATCACCTACGGCGCGGGCATGCAGCAGTTGTGCGAATTGATCCTGCACGCACTGGATGTGCGCGGCATCTACCGCACCACGCCACGCGATCGCAAAGTGGAAATTGTCTGGGCAGACCCGCTGCCTGCGGATGAATCACGCAGGATTGAGGATGCCTTGCGAAAAGCGCAACTGGGTGTGCCAACAAGCGTGCTGCGCGCGGAGTTGGGGTACCCGGATCAGGAAACATCTGCATCCGCAATCACATCCTCCGTCGTTCCCGCGCAGGCGGGAACCCAGTGACGAGACGGCCGCATGCTCACTGGATTCCCGCATGCGCGGGAATGACGAGCACAGCGACGGCGAATCCGAATCGAAGCAACTCGAGCCAATTCAAACAAAGTTAAACCAAATCAATTCCTACCCAACCACACAAGACCAAACAAATCGGAGCACACCATGTCATCACAACAAGTCATCCAAGAACCGGTCCAGACGGACCACGAAGCAACTGCCAAGTCCAACGAATCAGGCGAAGACATCGCCAACACCATCGATGGCTCTGACGAATCGAATGTTCAATCGCCAGATACTTCACTCAAGCACGCCAATTCCCCCTCCGTTGAGGGAGGGGGTCAGGGGGTGGGTGGGGCTCCCGAATCTCCGAAAACGTCGGAATCAATACACGGCTCTACCCAACCCCCCGTCATCAGTCCTTCTTCTCCTGTCTCCGAAGCCAAACGTTATCGCAAGCGTGCCCAGGCTGCGGAGCGGGAAGTGGAGGAACTGAAAAAGAATCTCGCAGACCGCGAGAAGGTTCACGCAGAGCAGGAACAGAAAATTGCATCGCTGGAGCAGCGACAGAAACTGGATGAACTTCTGCACGCCGCCGGCACTCTGGACATCGAAGCCGCGCGCCAACTGGCCCAGGCCGCGCTGCAACAGATGCCAAACCCGGATGGTGCGGAAGCGCTGGCCGAAGCGGTGAACGATCTTCGCCGCCACAAGCCGTACCTGTTTCAAACCGCAGCCGGTTCACGCAGAACCAGACCCGCCAGCGGCGCAATGTCCGCACGGGAAGCGCCGGGAGCCGGCAGCGGGGCCGGGGGCGCATCGGCTACCGACAGTCGTTCGGTCGCCATGAATCACGCAGCAACCGATGCACTCCAAACCGGCCACCGCACCGATCTCCTCCGCTACCTGCGCCTACGCCGCAAGAAGTGATCGCATTCATCGCTGCAATCTCAAATCTCAAATCTCAAATTTCTGTTCTCTGCCCTCTGCCCTCTGACCTCTGACTTCTGACCTCTGACCTCTTTTCTCTCATCACTCACAAAGGACCCACTCATGCCATTCACAGGAAAAGCCACCTACACCGCCGGCGCACTGCTGCCGGAAATTGCTGAAGACGTCAGCGACGTCATCGGCCTTGTCAGTCCTCACGAAACCCCACTGCTGGATCATCTGGGCGATGCGCAGCGGGCCGCCACCAGCACCATTCACCAGTGGCTGGAAGATACGCTGCTGCCCAACACTGATGCCGTTGATGATGATGCGCTGGATAACCCCACCACGCTCACAACCTTCACCGTGGAGCATGGCGATCGCTTTCAGGTCGGCGATCAAATCATGCTCGCCGGCAAAACCGAGATCATGCTCGTCACGGAAATTGATGGCAACGATCTCACCGTCGCCCGTCAATACGGCGGCAGCACGGGCGCTTCGGTGGAAGATAATGATGTCATCAACATCATCGGCAACGCCGCGCTGGAAGGCGACGACGCTCCCGCTGCACGCTTCACCACGCGCAGCCGCGTGCAGAACTTCACGCAGATCTTTACCGCCGGGATCGAAGTTTCCGGCAGTCAACTCGCCTCGCAGACCATCGGCCTGGCCGATGAAATGGACTACCAGAAGCAGGAGCGCCTGCGCGAACTGCTGCGCGATCTGGAAAACTCCATCATCAACGGCGTCGCGCCGGAAGTCGATGAACAGGGCTCTTCCACCATCCGCCGATCCATGCGCGGCATCCTTGCCTCCATCACCACCAACGTCTTCAACGTTGGCGAAGGCGTGATTCCCGCCGGCGGCGGCGAAGATGAAAACCAGTTGACCGAACCCGTCCTCAACGCCGCGCTGCGGGCCGTGTGGGGCCAGTCCTCCGGCAAGATCGACACGATCGTGTGCGGCGGATACCAGAAGCGTCGCATCAACAGTTTCATCTCCGCCACGCAGCGGTTCGCACAAAGTACGAATCAGTTCAAGTCCATGGTGGATGTGTATGAATCGGACTTTGGCATCTGCCGCGTTGTGCTCTGCCGTTGGATGCCCGCCGATGCTGTGCTGCTGCTGGACAGTTCGCGCATCTCCGTGCTGCCGCTTTCCGGGCGCAGTTTTCACTTCAAGCCGCTGGCAAGCACCGGCGACAGTGAGAACGGCCAGGTCATCGGCGAGTACACCCTGGAGTTCCGCAACGAAAACGCCCACGCCGTGCTGCGCGGTCTCGGCACGACGGGTGAGTGATCGCAATGCTCTCAATCACTTTTCTCATGCGATCACGAAGAGCCTC
>CAZWJR010000275.1:0-3809 GCA_964634655.1 uncultured Isosphaeraceae bacterium
TGGCCCGGTTGGCATTATTCACATCGGAACAAAAGTGGCGGACAAGGGCTTCATGTACATCATTTTCTTTCTGGGAATGATCAGTGTGAATCTCGCGGTGATCAATTTTCTGCCCATGCCGATTGTCGATGGCGGCTTGTTCCTCTTCCTGGTGTATGAAAAATTCAAGGGCCGCCCGCCTTCACTGGCCTTCCAGAACGCGGCCACCATCGCAGGCTTGTGCGTGATCGGAACGCTGTTCATCGTCACTTTCTACAACGATGTGCTCCGATTGCTCGGCTGATTCTCTCCGCTTTTTCGAGATTCCAAAAACAACTCGGGCCGCCCAATCTTCTGGTTGGGCGGCCCGCATGCGTTCAACTCGTTGGGAAAACTACTTGGCGATCGTCACGTTGGTTGCCTTGGGACCTTTGGCCTCGTTGGCAACTTCAAAGTTCACGCGCTGTCCCGGCTGGAGCGACACGAACCCCTCCATCTTCACTTCAGAGAAGTGAACGAACAGGTCCTTGCCGCCATCATCCGGCGTAATGAATCCGTAGCCTTTGTTATCGAAGAATTTTGCAACCGTTCCAGAGGCCATACTGGGCCCTTTCCAATATTGATCCGTCAAAGAAAGCGATTCGAACCACAAACCCGAACCGTGCCGAAGATGTGACGTGCATCAAGAGGCAGACAGAAACCAATAAAACTATCGGCTGAACAATCGAACGTCCAGCCGGTTTCACCGCTGTTTTGCCCCGTCCAAGCGGTTATCGGGCAAGACTTGGGATATTTTTTGCCGCCGATTCAAAATGGCTCGCCATTCGCATGAAAATGCGATTAAGGAATTGGTCAGCGCCTTCGCCCTGCTCTACCATTGTGAACCATCAAGGAGACCGGCATGCGAGCATTGGCACTGGTTGGAACAATCGTAGGATCCGTGGCTCTGTTTTCCGGGTGCATGGAGGAAACCTCGCCGCAGCAGTCCCAAAGTCAGCCCGGACCGACCGCCCCTGCGGCCCCGGAGAAGCAGGGACCCATTACCAGCATGGCCGGTCAAGGCGGCGGCTCGGCACTTGGCGGTGCCAAGAGAGCGGCAGGAAACATCGCCAGCCAGGCGGAAGAAGCCTCCAAGAAAACCGCAGGCGAAGCTGGCGGTGCGACCGATGATGAGTAACGAACGCTTGCCTGCTCTCCAAGTGAGAGTACACTAGACAAGTTCGCTTGTGGGAAGAGAGAGAGTCCAGTTTCTGTTGCAACAGCAGAAGGACTCGCTCGTGGAGAAGATCGCCGCAATTCATGCGCCCCACCCGCAAGCCGAAAAGGCTGCAAAGGCCAACTGCCCGATTCTCCTGACCGGCGAAACCGGCACTGGCAAGGGGCATCTCGCAAAATGGATTCACGATCACAGCGTCCGTCGCTCCGGCCCTTTCGTTCCGGTCAATTGCGCAGCCATTCCCGAGAATCTGGTTGACAGTTACCTCTTCGGCCATGCCAAAGGTTCGTTCAGCGATGCCGGTACGGATCATTTGGGCCTGGTCCGAGCCGCTTCCGGTGGTACGGTTCTGTTTGATGAAATCGGCGAACTACCATTGCCGGCCCAAATGCGGCTGCTGCGCCTTCTGGAAGAGCGCGAAGTCCAACCACTGGGCTACTCCAAGCCACTGAGCATTGATATCCGTGTCATAGCAGCTTCGAATGCTGATCTTGACGCCGCCGTTCAACAGGGTAAGTTCCGCCAGGACCTCTTCTTCCGTCTGGAAGTTCTGCGCGTGGAAATGAAGCCGCTGCGAAACCGTCTGGCAGATTTGCTGCCATTGCTTGACGAGTTCAATACGGAATTCGCCCGCTACTACAAGCAGAGTGAAATCCAATTCGACGAGCATGCCCTGCAATTGCTTGAGAAATACCGCTGGCCAGGCAATGTGAGGGAGTTGCGAACTGTCATGGAACGCCTCCATGTGCTGCTCGGGGGGACCGCTCAACCAGTTACAGCCGATGATCTTTTCCGCTACGGCCAGTTGTCGCATGTCGTTCCTACTTCAATTCGCAACATTGCCGCCGCCGTTCCTGCTGCTGGTTTCCGCGCCATCAAGGGCAACGCCGTGGCCGATGTGCTGCGAGCCTGCCGTGGCAACGTCTCTCGTGCCGCAGTCCGGCTCGGTGTGCATCGCTCCACTATTTACCGATGGATGGCCCAGGAACCCGTCGCCGCTTGAGACGACCCGTACGGCAGTTGTGATCGCTCCATGAGTGCGGTTGAATACCCACTTCATGCCACCGGCCGCACACGCAAAGACATCCAGGAACTGGCATTTGTGGATTGACACCGGCGGCACGTTCACCGATTGCCTGGCAATTCCTCCGGGAAGCATCCTCAACGGTAACCCGAACGCCATCCGCCGGGCTAAGGTGCTTAGCACCGGCGCGCTTCGTGGTACTGTCGAACGGCAACTTGATCACCGGCGAGTTCTCGTCCGCCAAACCTGGAATGCATGCGACAACCTGTTACGTGGTTTCACATTCATCTCGTTTCCGAATGGCGAACCAGCGGTGGTGAAGTCATTCTCTGCTGCGGAATCCGTAATTCAATTCGTCGGTTCTGTTTCGATTCTTGCGCCGGGGACGCCTTTTGAGGTTCGTGGGAAAGAACCAGCCCCAATTCTTGCAGCCAGACTCCTCACACAAACACCTTCCGGTGCTGTGCTTCCACCCATTTCCCTGCGCCTTGCCACCACGCGCGGCACCAATGCACTGCTGGAACGCCGCGGCTTGTCCACAGCCCTGTTCATCACGCGGGGCTTTGGCGATCTGCTGCTCATTGGCGATCAACAGCGGCCCGACCTTTTCGCACTCAACATTCAAAAGCCGCCTCCCTTGTATCACAGTGTCATCGAAGTTGCCGAGCGGCTCGCGGCGGATGGTTCAATTCTGAAGGCCGTCGAAATAGAGGAAGTAAAGCGAGCCGCCCAGTCACTTCTGCGGAGTGGCGTGGATTCGGCCGCGGTGGCCCTCATGCATAGTCACGTAAATCCCCTGCATGAACTGCAAGTCGCGGAAGTTCTCAAGCAAGTGGGCTTCAAACATGTTTCAACCTCTTCCGAAGTCGCACCGTTCATTCGCATTCTGCCTCGTGCACAGACCGCTGTCGTGGATGCATATTTGTCCCCCGTGATTAGAAATTACCTCGACGAAGTAGCCAGAGGATTGAATTGCGATCAGACTGGATCAACCCTTCACGTGATGACCAGTGCGGGTGGCTTAATGCGATCCGATTCGTTTCGTGCCTCTGACAGCCTCTTCAGTGGGCCGGCAGGTGGAGTCGCTGGTGCCGCCGCCGCAGGCAAACAGTCCGGCTTCACGAGGATCATCGGTTTCGACATGGGAGGCACAAGCACCGATGTTGCTCGATTCGATGGTGAGTTCGAATACCGCTTTGAGCAGCAAATCGCAGGCGTTCGGCTCATGGCCCCCGCCCTGGCGATTGAAACCGTCGCCGCCGGCGGAGGATCGATCTGCGAATTCATCGACGATCGGCTTGTCGTCGGTCCCCATAGCGCGGGCGCGATCCCCGGCCCTGCATGTTACGGCGCGGGCGGACCGCTCACGCTGACCGATGTCAACCTGCTGCTTGGTCGTCTGAATCCCGCACAATTTGAAATACCGATCGATCGGGCTCATTCCGAGGCAAACGTTCAAGCGATCTTGAAACTACTTCATGGTCGGCCCGTTAGTCACAACATCTCGATGGAATCCTTGCTCCAGGGGTTTCTCGATCTTGCCAACGAGCGCATGGCGGCAACTATCGAACAAGTTTCAGTGCGACGGGG
>CAZWJR010000276.1:0-3786 GCA_964634655.1 uncultured Isosphaeraceae bacterium
CTGACGCATGGTTCGGTAGGTATCGCTGGCCAGCGTGGCCAGTTCGGCGGCGGGACGATTCTCTGCAATTGCCTTGCGGAGCACTGGATTGATGACCAGAAGTTCAAAATAGCCGAGACGCCCGAAGTAGCCGGAACCCTTACATTCCTCGCAGCCGGAACCTCGCCAGACTTTGCCATTGAACATACCCAATTCAGAGGCGGCGATTCGATGAGAAATATCTTCCGGCATTGGAACAGGCTTGGCGCATTCGCGGCAAATGCGGCGACCAAGTCGTTGTGCCAACACGCCCTCAAGGACTGAAGCCACGAGGTATGGCTCGGCTCCCATATCGATCAACCGTCCAATGGAACTGACCGCGTCGTTGGTGTGCAAAGTTGAGAAGATCAAGTGGCCGGTTAGGGCAGAACGGATGGCGATATCGGCGGTTTCGCCGTCGCGAATTTCACCAACGAAGATCACATCCGGGTCCTGACGAAGAATGTGCCGCAAGCCGGTGGCAAAAGTCAGGCCGCGCTTGGGGTTGACCGGGATTTGATTGATTCCGGAAAGTTCGTATTCGACGGGATCTTCGATCGTGATGATCTTCTTGCGGGGGTCGTAGAGTTTTGAGAGAGCAGCATAGAGGGTGGTGGTTTTGCCCGAGCCGGTTGGTCCGGTGACGAGCACCATGCCGTGCGGCTTGGCGATGAGGCGATCCATCAAGTTCCGCAACGACTCGCGCATGCCGAGGCTCTCAAGATCCAGCGGCAGCGAACTCTTGTCGAGAATACGCATGACGACCGATTCGCCGTAAAGCGTTGGCACGGTGGAAACGCGGATATCCACTTTTCGGCCTTCAAATCGAAGCGAAATGTGACCGTCCTGTGGAACGTAACGTTCTGCGATGTTCATCGCCGACATGATCTTGATGCGCCCAATAAGGGCGGGCTGTAAGTGCTTGGGGGGTGGGGGTTGCTCCACCAGTACACCATCGATGCGATACTTGACTTTCAGTTCGTTTTCAAACGGTTCAATGTGAACGTCGGAAGAGCGGCTTTGTACGGCTTCGAGCAGAAGCAGGTTGACCAAATTGATCAACGTGGGCTGTTCGGCCATGCGGTGGATGTCGTCAGCCTCGATCGCATCGAGATTGTGTTCCATGTCCGACGCCAGATCGCTGGCTTCGCCGGCCAGGCTCTCTGCCATGCGTGCGGCGGTGGTGCCGTAATGCAGACGCATCAATTCCGAGAAAGCCTGTTGGTCCAAGCCGACGCGCGTGATTGGTTTGCCGGTGAGTGTTGCCACCTCATCGACCGCAGCAATATCCAACGGGTCGACCATGGCTATGAGAAGTCGGTGTTTGTCAAATCGAATGGGCACGACACGCAGCCGAACTGCGGTTTCCGCGGTGATGGCTGCAATGGCTGCCGGATCAGTTTCCGGAGCATCCTCCAGCCAATCCACACCCAGCGTGGCGCAGCGATCTCGAGTTGAGTTGGCATCCGGCGCGGCGGCCGCGCCAATCGTATGCGAACCTTGCCCGTTCAATCGCTGATCTGATGGCTGATTTGTGATGATGGAACTCATAGAGGAGCCTGGACCATGTAAGGATAGGCAAATTCTGGCTCCCACGCGCGGAGAAACCGAGGCGCAGGAGATCTGACGCTACTAATTAGTTCTTTGCTCCGCCGTCCGACTGACCCTTGCCACCCTTCCCGACACCGGCCTTGCCGCTTTTGTCCAACGCGGCGCCGTTTGTATGGGAAGTCGAAACCGGAGGCGCTGGCATATCGATCCATCGATAGGCACCTGGAAGCATGGCGAACTGGTCTTCGGTGATCAGGGCTTTCAGTCGCTTAACATATCCACGACTCATTTCGTCGCGAGCGGCAAACAGTTCTCTTGTGGGATCCGGCTTCGGCTCAATTTGCTGGCCAGCCATACGCATCGCAAAATCTGCGGCCTGCTCTTCGGCTTCAATTGGCTCGTTGGTACGAAGGGCGTTCAACAGATTCTGATTAATGACTGCCAGTTCGGCCAAGAATTCACCTTCCAATGTGAGCACCGCCTGCCGGACGGAACTGTCCAACCCTTCCATTTCTGCGGCGACACGGAAAATTCGCTGCACGGGCGTTTCGCGATAGATGCGCGGATAGGCGCGCTCCAACGCGGCGGCCCGGAATTGGCGAGCCTGGTCTTCCGGCAATGCCAGCGCCAACTGCTCGATGTACTTGTCATTCACATTCCGTACGACGATTCGACGGGCGATCTGCTTGCGAAGCGCCTCATGCTGCTTGGCAGGATCCTGTTCCTCCAGTGACTTGAGCATGGGATTGTTTCGACCGGTGATCGGATCTTCTCGCTGATGCAGGGCTCGATCCAGTTCAGCGTCGTAGGCATCGAGCATGGGTTGAATCTGCACGTTCACGCGCTTGTCAAGGCTCAAGTCCCGAACGACATCGATAAGGTTGAGACTCTCGCCGGACAAACGTCCCTTGTGCAACTTGCGCTCGCGGTACAGCCGGCGTTGGATCGCAGGATAGAGTTGCTTTTGATCGTCCGTGAGTACGACTTCGATGTTTGCCAGGAATTGTGCCCCAATATCGTCCTTCTTGGCCATCCAATCGAGAATGGGGGCAAAGACGAGCAGCATGATGCGGTCTTTGTCTTCCGCCTGACCGCCGGCCTGAAGATCGCCCTTCATGTCTTCAAAACGCTGTTTCATGGCGTTGAGACCAGCTTCAAACGCGGTTTGATAGTCTTCGTACATCGTGTTGACGATGATTCGCTGCGATTCGTCCAGATTCAGGCCCTGGCTGATGATCACCACATCGCGCTTGTAGTAGTCCGGCTGCATGGCTTCACCGATGCCGGCTGCTTCACCAAATTGTGCTGCAACAGGTGTCGTGCAGGCCAATACCGTTGCGACGGCCAGACTTGCTGCGATCATTGCCATTGAACGGAATTGAATCAAAACGCTCATTTCTCAAATTCTCCTTGTGCACATCTTACGCCGATGGACTCTGATTTCACGAGTTTCCTGGTGTCATCCGGGCCGCAAAGCAACAGTTCTCGTTCAACGTACCATGCCGCAACTTATGGCATTGAACCCCAAAAACGGGGGAAAATCCACAATTGACTGTTTTTGGGACTGCCGCCGCCTGCTTGGGTCACCCAGTTTGACGCATGCTTCACGTAGCCGCCAGAACCGTCCGCTGCTCAATCCGTTTTTCAGAGACGGTCTGAACGATCCGATTGACGAAAATCCCGGGAGTATGGATTGATTCGGGGTCCAGCGACCCAATTTCGACGACCTTTTCCACTTCCGCGACCGTGATTTTGCCACAAGTGGCAACCATGGGGTTGAAATTGCGCGCGGTCTTTCGGAAAACGAGGTTGCCGGATCGATCCGCGGCGAAGGCCTTGACCAGCGCAAGATCGGCCTTGATGCCACGTTCGAGAACATAGGTGCGGCCGTCGAAATCCTTATGCTCTTTTCCTTCAGCAATGACCGTGCCGACGCCAGTGGGGGTGTAGAACCCGGGAATGCCAGCGCCGCCTGCGCGGAGACGCTCTGCGAGAGTTCCCTGCGGGCAGAATTCGAGTTCCAATTCTCCCGACATGAACTGGCGTTCGAACTCCGCGTTCTCTCCGACGTAGCTTGAAACCATTTTCTTGACCTGTCGCGTCTTGAGCAGGATGCCCAAGCCCCAGTCATCGACACCGGCATTGTTTGAAACAACAGTCAGGCCTTTTACACCACTGCCTCGCAAGGCCATGATCAACTGCTCCGGGATTCCGCAG
>CAZWJR010000277.1:0-3763 GCA_964634655.1 uncultured Isosphaeraceae bacterium
AACGGGTCAACGGCCTTTAACTTCAAGCCCGTTACCGCGATGAAGTTGTATTGGGCAAGTGCGTCCAAGACGTGCGGCAATCGGCTGGTTTCCACCACCAGATCAAGTTCAACACCAACAACGTCATATAAGGGATTCGAAGTACGGCCGGTGACGGAGGCGGAATAATTCTTCGGTACCGCCGCCTTGGGGTTTGCAGGCGTACCGCTTGCCGCTGGTGGGGTGTCCCCGCCTTCTCCACTCGGAGGAGGCGGCGGAGGAGCCGCACCTTCGCCGCCCATACCAAAACCGCCGCCACGGCCGGGGCTGCCAGGAGTGGCATTCTTGGAGGCATCGGTCGGGGTCGGCAATCCCACTACCTGCAGTGAAATGACTTGTTTGACAGGAGCGCGATGAACTTTTGGATCGCTCTTGTTGGCTGTATGCAGCGCTCGCAGAACATCGGAAACGACCCAGAATTGCCATTGCCAGTCGAACAATTCGCCAACACTCGGCAGGCTGGTCTGGTTCCATCCGGGAACAGAGAGTTGATCAGTGGAGCAGTAGATTCCTATTTTTTCTGACGCATCCAGACACATGGCGACGCGTGCGGTGGAAAGCGTTTCGCTTAACTGTTTGCTCTCTTCCGGCGTGAGGGCATCGTTTGAGTCTTTCTTCAGATCTTGTGTGATGAACTGTTTGCTGCGGAGATCCAGTTCCTTGCGCATGCTCTCCAGCGATGGCGGGGAGCCTGCGTTGATTTCCTTGAGCAGATTGCCGTAGGCGTCGGTCAAAGACTCGTGAAATCGCTTGGGAAGCACATCGGCCAGCGTCGGCGGCGGTTCGGGGAACATCTCTCCCATCAGCACTTTGCGATCTTTTCGATTGTGTTTTATTGCGGCGTTCTGAACGTTGATCGCGTCTTCAGAGATGACCTTCGCCACTTCTTCATAGCGACTCAAGGTCTTGTCGTTGGGAACTCCTTTGTGGCCGGGGAGAACCTCGGTTTTTTCCAATTGGCTCAACGTCGCCAGACTCTTGGCGCGATTGGCAACTTCTGCCCGCACACGGCTGTTCATCTTGGCCGAGAAAATCGGCAACGTCACCACGGCGGCAAGCATCAACACGCCAAACAAGACGATGAAAACATTTGTCTTCACCCAATCAAGAACTGCGTTCATGTTGCATCACCCTCCGTGGGAGCGGCACCGGCAACCGGCGCGGGATTGGCGTCGATCAGTTCAACCTCAAACGTTATGGGAATTCGATAGTACTTGGAGTTGGGAGGATACAAGCCGGGCTTGGCGGGCACTGGGGCAACTACATTGAGATCGCCAAGTTCCTTGGTTTCTGTTCCGGCTCCACCTGCGCCAGGCGGTGGGCCGGATGGACTTCCGCCAGTACTGCCTGCCGGTGGTTTAGGAGGAGTCTTGGGTGCAGAAGGTGAAGTGCCGGGGCTTCCGCCGCGATTTCCGCCACCACCTGATTCAAATCCGCCACCGCCGACGCCAGGTGCAGAAATCGGCTTGCCCTTGGTTGGATCACGCAGGGCATTTCCACCGCCACCGCTTCGACCGCCGCCGCTTTCGCCACCCATACCAAGGCCGCCGCCGCGTCCGGGAGGCGGTGCGGCATTGCTTGGTGCACCTGTGTTTGTCGGTGCGCTTGCGACAGAGACTGTTTCCTCCCCGTTGTTCTTGACCTGAATCTCGGTCAACTGGGTAGGACTGGCTTTGATGGAGGAAGCAATGATTCGATACGGCACGCCAGCGCGATCTCCCGTAGGTTCTGCGTGATCACGCAGCCATGCCACGACGGTGTTGTTGAGGAACTCACCGGGGTTTTGCGTCGGTTGATGGAAACTCAATTCGACGTTGAGAGTCACCGCAATGCGACGAGTGTTGACTCCATCGCCGGGCGGCAGATACTCGCCATGCAAATCGTTCAATTGAACCAATCGCCTGGCTTTCGGATCGATGCCGAGAATTAGTTCCGGCTTGTCGCCGAGAAGTTCCGGTTGGGGATTAGTTGATGCGAGGGCGACCGCGCTGTCATTCAACAAATACGGCCAGATCTTCCTTGCGTCGAGCAAATCCATCATGTTCGTTGCGGTGGCGCCGACATCGCTGTTGGCCTTGAGTGTTTCAAACTGGCTCTTGAGTTGATTGCCGCGCGTCACCACGTTGTTGACTTCCGGCGGAGGAACCGGCTTCATGGAGGCACGGTCAACTATTGGCCGGTAGAACGACAAGCCAGCGCCAACGATGACGATCGCAGCGGCGGCGGCAAACCATTTGATTTTGGATTGCCACATTGAATCGCGGAGAGCCTTGACCGGCACAAGGTTTGCATCGATCGGGGCCAGTCCAACACCCTGCAACGCAAGGCCGTAAGCCGTGGCCATATTGACTGCGTTTTCTGCAAAGGAAGCGGCCTCACGCCCAGTTACGCCGATTTTCTTGTACTCATCCAGCCGCACGATATCGAACTTATTTGATGAATCAGCAGCCAATTGCTGGCTTAGGAACTTGCGCAGGCCGGGAATCTTGAACGTTGAGCCGATCCCCACCATCGGGCCCAACTGGCTCTCGCGATGCAGTGATTGGTAATAGCTGATCGATCGCTGCAGGTCCTGAAGCAAATCGCTGAACACCGGCCGCATCGCCTGCATGATCTGCTTGGCGTATTTGCTCTCCGATGCTTCCAGTTTTAGTTTTTCCGCCTTGGTGTAGCTCAACTTAAACGCGCTGGCGATGGCTTCTGTAAAGTGCGTTCCGCCGAGCGGGAACGTGCGAATCCAGCAACGCCCTGCTTCCGCAACAATCACATCCGTGGCACTGGTGCCGATGTCGATGAACACGACCGGCTCCTTCTTCACCACGCCAAGCCCCTTGTCAAATGACAATGCGTTGAACACCGAAACCGGGCTCAATGTCATGGATTCCGGCGTCAAACCAAGTTCGCCATACAGCCCCAACCGGTGTTGTACGCGTTCGCGAGTGATGGCGAAAATGCCGACTTCAATTTCCGGCGTTTCGTCAGATGTGAATGTCTGGTAGTCCCATTCAACCTCATCGATCGGGAATGGAATCTGCTGAACCGCCTCAAACTTGACGATGTCCGGCACTTTTTTTGGTTCGACAGGCGGCAATTTTGCAAATCGAGCAAACGCTGCATGCCCCGGCACGCTCATGACGAGGTGCTCACCTTCAAGGGATTTTTGGCTGATGAACTGGCCCAGCCCAAGCCGCACCATTTCGTCCTGGTCCAGGTCCGGAGTGGTGAGCACTTTTTTGTGCGGTATGACGGCAAAATCCGCTACTTTCACCTCGTCGCCGGATCGTTCCAGCCGGATTGCCTTTATTGCGTACGCCCCGATTTCAATTCCCCATGCGGCTTTGGGTGTTGCCATGATGTCTTCGCTCCAGATTCACCAAAAAAGGGCGTTTCGATCTGGGCAGACGATCACTCATCGCTGCTGCCCGAGGGACTCATCTATAGAAACGGCGATCATACACGAACATTAGCCCATTTGTCGCACTGATCACTCCAATTGGTACGCAAACGGCCCCTGCCGAGTTTCAACGGATGAAATCAGACTTGGCCTGCAAACCGGGAATTGCGCGCCTTCGCCGCGATTCTGCTAAAATCGCCCCTCCATCACCAACAGGACCGAAATGACCGATTCACCGCAAGATTCTACCGCCGATACCTCCCGCCCCGCCTCCTCGGTCGATCCTCGAGTCGACATGGACGCCAAACTCAACGCCGAGATCGAAGCGGC
>CAZWJR010000278.1:0-3733 GCA_964634655.1 uncultured Isosphaeraceae bacterium
TGTGCTCTTCGTCTGGCAGATCCCCCACTTCCTGGCGCTCGCATGGTTGTATCGGGAAGATTATGAACGTGGCGGATTTGTCATGTTGCCGGTGATTGATCGGCACGGGCAACTGACGTGCCGTGTCATTGTGCTGACTGCAGCGTTGCTCTTGCCGCTGGGCCTGCTTGCGGGGATGCTGCGAATTGCCGGGCCGTGGTTTGCGGTGGGATCGCTGCTTGCGGGAGCGTGGATGGTGGGGCTATGCCTGCGGATGTATTTCCAGAGGAGTCATGCCAACGCGCGCGGTGTGTTCCTGGCGAGCATTGCGTATCTTCCATTCATCATGTGCCTGATGGTGCTTGACCGAACATGAACGGCCACCGGCGATGAGCACGCAGCCGCCGCTACGCCTGCTGTTTGTGTGCGTTGAAAACGCAAACCGAAGCCAGATGGCCGAGGCATTTGCCCGCATCCATGGCGGAGCAAACGTGGAGGCATTCAGCGCAGGGTCGCGGCCATCGGGCAAGGTGAATCCCAAGGCGATCGCCGCCATGAAGGAACTTGGATACGACCTGGGCAAACATGGCTCCAAATCACTGCAGGACCTTCCGGATGTTCCATTTGATTTTGTCGCGACAATGGGATGCGGCGATGCATGCCCCGCAGTGCGGGCGCGGCATCGGGATGATTGGAACATTCCCGATCCCAAGAACATGTCGCCGGGTGAGTTCAACGCTGTTCGTGATTTGATCCAGAGGAAAGTAGTTGACGCATTGACAATGTTGCAAAAAGAGAAACAACCAACTCCCGGCACGGTCGTGACGCCGCCCAGACAGCGACTGACTCTTGCGGGCGGTGGATGGGTGCTTCTGGCGATGGGGTTGATGAGCCTGCTGCTTATTGCATGGGCGGTGGCGCCGGCGATGCTTCGCCACGCGCATCGGCCGCCGGGCGATGGTGAACACGTGGAGAGTTACGGTTTTGACCTGACACGCCTGGATGTGGCGCGCGATCTCATCGTTCCCGCAATGTTGCATCGCGACATGGTGCCCGTGATGACTAGCGCCACGGCGACCGGGCCGGATGATTCCGTCGACGAATCCAAACGTTGGAAGAAGATGCAGTGGGCGAATGATCTTCAATACGGCAAGTATCTGGTCAGCAGTGATCTGGTGATCGGCGTTGAAGTCAACGGCGAGTCGCGGGCTTATCCCATCGGCGTCATGTACGTGCATGAGATCATCAATGATTCGCTGGGCAATCCGCCTGTGCCGATCGCGGTGACGTACCACTGGCCTTGCGACAGCGTGGTGGTGTTCGATCGACGGATCGGTGAGCACACGGCGGAGTTTCACAACAGCGGCCTTGTGTACAACTCCAACATGCTGATGTTCGATGCAAAGGAAGTCGCACCTCCGCCCACCGCCTCAAAAGATGCCAGCGCGAGTTTGCCCAAGGAGAGCCTTTGGTCACAATTACTGGGCAAGGGAATCAGCGGGAAAGCCAGTGGTCATTCGCTGGCCATGTACAACGCCCAAGTACAGCGATGGGATGAATGGTCGGCGAGCCACCCAAAGACGACGGTGTTGAACCGCGATCTTTCCATGGCGGCGCGCTACAAGGACGCGGTGCCGACGGAGTATTTGCAATCCGAGAAAATTCTGTTTCCGGTTCGACCAATGCCAACCGATCGGCGAGTGGCTCCGAAAGCGACAGTGCTGGCGGTGGAGGCGGGGGCACTTCGTCGTGTGTATCCGATTCCGGCATTGATCGACCGAGCCAAACAGACGCGATCACAAACAGGCACTGGACAGCCACAGTGGACCGATATCCTGGGTGACCAATCGCTGACTTTCATCTTTGACACAAAGATGCAAACGGTGCGCGTTGAAAGCGAACGGCCATTAAAGGTGACTCGCGCATTCTGGTTTGCATGGCATGCGATCTATCCAGCGGACCTGACACTTCCCGATTAGCGAAGAGTTGGCTTGCCAATGCAATGCCGACGTGACCTCTGTCGAGTGTCACGCCGGCGTTTGATCACGACATCGGCACATGGGGTGACGGTGCCGCAATTCACAAGTTAGTTTGAAGAGCCGGACTTCATCGGCGCGCCATTCTCATGGTGCGGCACAATGGTCATTCCCTTTGGATCAATGTACGTCCATTCGCTGGTCATCATGCCGGTCTTTGTGCGCACGCGAGCCGCGCCGTCGGTGAATGGCTCGGCCTCGACATATACGGGCTGTATGATCAGTTTGCCGGTGCGATCAATGTAGCCCCAGCCTTGCGAAGTCCGGACGGCTGCAAGGCCGTTTGAAAATGCAGTGGCCGATTCATAGGTCGGCGTGATGACGACCTTGCCGTCCTTGCCGATGTATCCCCATTTTGAATCCACGCGCACTGCGGCGAGATTCTCGGAGAAATTTCCGGCCTCCGCATAAGTGTTGGGAATGACGGATTTGCCTTTTGTATCGATGAAACCCCAGACATCATTCTGCTTGACGGCTGCCACGCCCGAGGCAAAATCACTTGCCATTGAATAGGTTGGCTCCACCACCAAGTTTCCGGACTTGTCGATATAGCCCCACTTCCCGCCCGATTTGACGGGAGCAAGACCGTCAACAAAGTTGCCGGCGCTGCTGTATTTCGGCTCGGCGACCGTGGTGCCGGAGGTGTCAATGAACCCCCAGTGGCCATCGAGTTTGATGGCGGCAATGCCTTCGGAGAAGTCGCGGGCATCGTCATATTGAGGCTTGATGGCCAAAGTTCCATCCTTGGTCACGTATCCCCATCGAACATCGAGGATTTCGCCAGCCTTGACTCGCGCCAATCCGCCGTGAAAGTCGCCGGCGTCGCGATACGCGGGTTCAATGACAGAAGTTCCCTTCTGATCAATAAACCCCCATTTGTCATTCAATCTGACACGGGCCTTCCCTTCGCAGAATCCACCGGCTTCCTCAAATCCCGGATTGATCTGCGTCAGGCCTTGCGCATCCATGAAGCCCCACTTGCCATCCATTTTGACAGGCAAGAGGGTTTTGGCGGCGTTCGTCCCGCATGCGAATGACAATCCGAGAACCCCAGAGATCACGATCGCGTTCATTCGATTCCTCATCATTGTGAACCTCCTTTACAAGAGTCCAGATGCGATGGGCGCGATTTGTATTGTTGATTGGATCGCCCACATCGCGGCGGTCAGCGGACATCCGCCAACCAAATTGAGGCGTTTTGGGAAGATACGATCACGCGAAAGCGCGGGTTCCATCACTCGGCGAATGATAGGTGAATGTTTGTATGACATCGCCCCTCCTGTGCAGAAAAAGAGGTTACCAGTTTCACCAAATGGCGTGGAGCGATGCCGACGTGACCTCTTTCGAGTGTCACGCCGGCGCAGAAGTACGGTGCCATCGTGACAATCGCCTTGGCCCAACGCCAGATGTGTTTCACAAAATAGTTGAATTTATTTTCCGCAATCGCTGTCCGGATGCGCCACAGATTTCCCCCGTTGCCCAACTTTCATATTCCAAGCAGCAACGCCGCATAGAGAACGAGCCAGATCGCGCCGAGGAAGTGCCAGTACGTTGCGGTGAATTGGACGCCCTGAAAAGAATCTGAAGAGTACTGATCGCGAAATGCCATGTGTGTAATGACCGCCATTGGCACCAACCCGCCGAGAACGTGAAGCGCGTGGATTCCCGTCAGAACGTAGAAGCCTGTGAGCGCGAAGCGGTATTCATCGGATTCCGGC
>CAZWJR010000279.1:0-3706 GCA_964634655.1 uncultured Isosphaeraceae bacterium
CGCGCTGCCAGGGCGGATCGAAGACGAGTTGGACTTTGGCGCTGGTGACGCCGGGGACGGCGGCGATTTTCTGCTGGACTTCCTGCGGGATTTTGTCCGCGACGGGGCAGTTGGGGGAGGTGAGGGTCATGCGGACGGAGACTTCGCCGGTGGGAGTGATGGCGATCTCGTAGATGAGGCCGAGTTCGTAAATGTTGACGGGGATTTCCGGATCGAAGACGGTCTGGATCGCGGCGATGATTTTGTCTTTGAGCGCGGAGGAATTGGTATCGCTCATTGTGCAGCTCCGGCGTGGGCGCGGATTCGCTGGATCATGGAGTGCAGACCGTTGCGGCGCGTGGGGCTTAGATGATCTTCGAGGCCGAGTTTTTTGAAATAGGATTCGGCATCGGTGGCGAGAATTTGCTGGGGCGTGTGGCCGGAATACATGGTGAGGAGGATGGCGATGAGGCCGGTGACGGTGGCGGCATCGGCGGTGGCGGTGAAGGTAAGGCGCGGCGGATCGCCTTGGACGATGGGCTTGAGGAAAACGGTGGCCTGACAGCCTAGGACGCGGTTGGTTTCGATTTTGTCGGCCTCATCCATTGGCGGAAGTTTGCGGCCGAGTTCAATGAGGTAGGTGAAGCGATCTTCCCAGTCATCGAGCATGGCGAAGTTTTCCGCAATCTGATCGAGATTGAGACCGGTTGCGGTGGAAGTTGTGGAAGGCGTGGATGTCACGGGGGATTGTAGAACAGGGTTGTTGGCGACGATGTGACGGGAACGTGGTTCCAAAGAATTCGTGGCTTCTCACCCACCCCCTAGCCCCCTCCCTCAAGGGAGGGGGAATTTGTCAGTGCAGCGTCCTCGCATCAACTGAGCATGCGTGCGGCTTTTTGCAGTGCAGCGGCGAGGGCATCGATTTCTTCGCGCGTGTTGTAGAGCGCGAGCGAAGCGCGGCAGGTGGCGGGGATTTTGAAACGATCCATGACGGGTTGGGCGCAGTGGTGGCCGGTGCGGATGGCGATGCCTTCGTGATCGAGAATCTGGCCGAGTTCGTAGGGATGCTGCCTATCGATAATGAAACTGACGACGGCGGATTTGTTTGCGGCGGCGCCAATGATGCGGAGGCCGGGATGTTTGAGAAGCGTCTGCGTGGCGTGGGCGAGCAGATCGTGTTCGTACGCGGCAACGCTGGGCCAATTGAGGTTGTTCATCCAGTCGATGGCTGCGCCGAGACCGATGACGCCTTCGATGTGAGGCGTGCCAGCTTCAAAGCGATAGGGCACATCGTTGTAGACGGATTTTTCAAAGGTGACGCTCTTGATCATTTCGCCACCGCCCTGGTACGGGGGCATGGCGTCGAGGCGGTTGAACTTGCCGTAGAGCACTCCGACGCCTGTGGGACCGAACATCTTGTGGCTGGAGAAGGCGTAGAAATCGCAATCGAGATCACGGACATCGATTTTGAGATGTGGGGCAGCCTGTGCTCCATCGATCATGACAACGGCACCGCGGTCATGGCCGATCTTTACGATCTCCTTCACGGGGTTGATCGTGCCGAGCGCGTTTGAAACATGGGCGGCGGAAATGATTTTGGTTTTTGTAGTGATGAGGCGTGCGAAATCATCCATTATGAGTTCGCCACGATCGTTCATGTGGGCAACACGGAGAATTGCACCGGTCTGCTGGCAGAGAATCTGCCAAGGGACGATGTTGGAGTGATGCTCCATGGCGGTGATGAGAATTTCATCGCCTGGTTTGAGAGTGGAGCGGCCGTGGGATTGGGCGACGAGATTGATGGCTTCGGTGGTGCCACGAACAAAGACAATTTCGCGGGCATCGCCGGCGTTGATGAAGCGAGCGGCCTTGGCACGGGTTTGTTCGTAGGCGTTGGTCGCGAGTTCGCTCAAGCGGTGGATGCCGCGATGGACGTTGGAGTTGTATTCGCGGTAGTAGCGATCGAGCGAATCGATCACTGACTGAGGCTTCTGGCTGGTGGCGGCGCTATCGAAGTAGATAAGCGGCTTGCCGTAGACCTTGGTGGAAAGGATGGGGAACTGGCTGCGAATCTGCTGAACATCAAACGCGGGCGAGGAATGACTGACACCCGCAGCCGGCGTGGGAGATTTGCCGGCGGCGATGGTCACAGCATTCGCTCCAGCATGTCGCCACCGGGAAGGCGTGCGAAGAGAATGTTGTCCACGTAAGCGCGAATGGCGGGATTGCCCATGCGGGTAACGCTTTCGCCAGCGAAGGCGTGGATGAGCATGCTGCGTGCGGTGTCGTTGGAGATGCCGCGAGCGCGGAAGTAGAACACGGCCTGTTCATCCAATTGGCCGATGGTTGCACCGTGGGTGCACTTCACATCATCGGCGTAAATCTCAAGTTGAGGCTGGGTGTCAACGTGGGATTCATCCGAGAGCAGGAGGTTGCGGTTCGTCTGCTTGGCATCAGTCTTCTGCGCGCCGGGGTGAACGATGATGCGACCGGCGAAGACGGCGCTGGCACGATCGTTGAGGATGCCGTGATAGAACTGGCGGCTGTCGCCATGCGGCTGTGCGTGCTCCACGCGCATGTGATTATCCATGTGCTGGCTGTCGGAGCCGATGTAGAGACCGTTGATGAGACACTCGGTGCTTTTGCCATCGAGAATGGCGTGGACGTTATTGCGGACGAGTTTGCCGCCGAGGAGGACGGTGTGAGAATTGCAGCGGCTGTCGGCCATCTGACGAGTGCGCAGGGTGGAGACGTTGAAGGCTTCGCTGTTTTCCTCTTCCAGCAGATAGTGATTCACGGTGGCGTTGGTGCCGACGAGGATATCGGTGACGGCGTTGGTGAAGTAGTTGCCACCATGCAGGGAGACGCTGCGCTCGATGACAGTGAGTTCCGCACTTTCATCTGCGATGATGAGGTGGCGCGGATGAGTCATGGTGGGCGAATCAGACTCTGTGGAAATGGAGAGCAGTTCGATGGGTGTTTCGATAGCCTTGCCGCGGGCGACGTGGATGAACGCGCCATCTTCAAGGAAGGCGGTGTTCATGTGGGTGAAGGCATCGGCCTGGGCGGCGTGAAGTCTGTGGCCTTCGAGATGCGGCCGAACCAGATCGCGGTGGGCTTCCATCGCTTGGGCCAGCGGCATGATGCGGAGGCCCTTGGGCAGTTCTTGTGCATGGGAAAGGCGCGGCGAATAGCGGCCATTCACAAACACGAGCCGAATTGCGTTTAGGTCCGGGATGATGAATTGGTTTAGTTGCTGGAGATCAATTGAAACAGGCTGCTGCGGGGCGAGGGCGAACGAAGTCTTGGCGATGGGCGCGACGTTGGTGAAGCGCCAGGATTCGTCTTTGGTGGTGGGAAAGCCGAGTGCGGTGAAACGCTGCATGGCGTTTTCGCGGATGGAGCGCAGCCAATCGGCGTCGCTGGCGTTGCGGCCTTCGATCAGCCGTGCGTGTCGTTCCATCAAGGCACTCTCGTTTTCCATGAGATCAATCATGACGATGTTGGTTGGGCGTGTCTGTACTTTCACCGGCTTGCCACCGCTGCAATTTCTTCTTCGATCCATCCATAGCCGCGCTCTTCAAGTTCCAGGGCCAATTCCTTGGGGCCGGACTTGACGATGCGGCCGTTCACGAGGACGTGGACATAATCCGGCACGATGTAATCGAGCAGCCGCTGATAGTGCGTGATGACGATGAAGGCGCGATCCGGCGAGCGCATGGCGTTG
>CAZWJR010000280.1:0-3633 GCA_964634655.1 uncultured Isosphaeraceae bacterium
TCGAGTGACGACCATTCAACAATGTGGTTGCCCAGAGCGTTGGTGTGGGCGGGTGGCAACATGCCAGCGACCCGTGCCTCGGCGTGAGGGCGGTTGAGATAAGCGGTGGTGTCCCACCGAACAACAGGTTAACCTAAGTCTTAATAGGTGGCAAGTGTGTTTCAGATGTCGGCCAACCCCAATGCGCCCAACTCTGGTCCCCGTGATCAGCCCTTCTAGCACCCGATACTAAATCGCTTGTAAATGACGGCCCTAATCCATTTGTCACAAGGTTGATGCGGTTGCGGGTTCCCTTGTTGTGGAGGCCGGATTTGGTGAAAAGGCGGTCGAGGTAGGTCCACAGCGTGCCGTGGCCCCCCGAAATGGACAGGAGCTGTTCGATGGCGGTTTTTCGTGGCGACTTGGTTACTAGGGGGTATTCACTGAAGTGAGTACGCCGGGGGCTGTTGCTGTTGTTGTGCTCAAGATGCGATGGCGCAAGCGTGGATAGATGCGGATTTGAGATTGGAGATTTGAAATTGGAGAATCGATGTGGGGTTTGACCCGGGGCGGCGCGTTGCTTTGTCCCGGCTTGGGGTTGGGGTAAACGGCCGATGCTCCACCGTGGCGGATCTTCGCCATCGGCCGCTTTGCGGGGATCATGTTCGTCGATTCTCGACCTCGGCGGGTCTTTGGCATCGGGCGCTTTGCGACTGGTTGGCGTGATCTTCACGTTTGGGGTTGTCTGCCGTACCATCCCGGCACCATGCCTGTTTTTGTGAACTGGTTTTTGCGATTGCTGCCGACCAACCCCATTTGCATGCGGCTGGTGCAGGGTGGGTCTCGGCGGATGCGGCATCTTTATATTCGGGCTGGGTATCTGGCGATGATGATTGTGGTGCTGCTGTTTGTGCTGCTGAATGCGGTGGGCGGGGCGAGTTTGTCTTTGCGGGAACTGGCGGCGGGCGGGGCTTCGATGTTTACGTGGGTGAGTTATCTGCAGATTGGTTTGATTTGCATTTTGACGCCGGTGTTCATGGCGGGTGCGATTGCGCAGGAGGCGAATCCGCAGACGTGGGATATTCTGCTGACGACGCCTTTGAATAATTTGCAGGTGGTGCTGGGGAACCTGTTTGGGCGGTTGTTCTTTGTGATTGCGTTGCTGTTTTCCAGTCTGCCTTTGTTTGCGATCACGCAATACTTTGGCGGCGTGCCGGGGGAATCGATCCTTTCCAGTTATGCGATTGCCGGTTGCAGTGCGCTGCTGGTTGCGGCGATTGCGGTGATGTTGAGCGTGACGCGCACGGCGGGGAAGCGTGCGGTGTTTGTGTTTTACATCAGCGTGATCATGTATTTGTTTGTGACGTACGGGGTTGATCTGATGTTGCGGCCGGGGAATCCGGTGGGGACCAATGCGTTCAATACGACGGTGATGACGCCGCTGAATCCGTTTTTATCGCTGGAGGTTCTGCTGAACTCCAATGAGTATGTGGCGGGCGATCCGATTGATTACGGCGATTCGCTTTGGGCGGTGAAGATGTGGTTCACGCGGCCGATCTCTGCATTCTGCTGGCTGTGCGTGTGGTTGAGTTTGTTCATGATTGCGTTTTCCACGATCCGGATGCGCGTGATTGGTGCGAAGGTGGGGACGACGGCGTGGTACCGCAAGTTGCTGGGATTGGGGGCGAAGGGTTCCACGGAGCGGCCGGGGCGGACGGTTGGGCATAATCCGATTTCATGGCGTGAGGCGGTGGCGCGCGGCGGGACGCCGATGGCGTTGGTGGGACGATGGGGATTTGTGGTGCTGGGCGTGGCGGTGGCGGTGCTGCTGCTGATTTTGTTTCATAACGGGATGTGGACGGCGAAGCAGTTGCAGGTGGGTGTGGCATCGGTTTTGAGTGCGGAGATTGTGGTGATTACGCTGGCGGCGTTGAACATGAGCGCGACGGCGGTGAGCAGGGAGCGTGAGGACGGGACGCTGGATTTGATTTTGACGACGCCGATCGAACCCGGGCCTTATCTGGCGGGGAAGTTGCGCGGGTTGGTGCAGTTTTTGTTGCCGATGATCGCGGTGCCGGTGCTGACGCTGGGGATTATGGCGGTGTATGTGATGACGAGCGGGTTTGGCGGGAACAGCGGCGTGTGGTTGAAGGGTGTGGTGCTGGCGAATGCGACGACGAAGGTGGATTTGCCGGTGATACTGCCGGAGGGTGCGATTGCGCTGCCAATCATGCTGACGGCGTTTGTGGCGTTTTGTGTGATGGTGGGTTTGCACTGGTCGATCCGGAGCAAGGGGACGATCGGTGCGGTGATTGCGGCGGTGTTTCTGGTGCTGGTGGTTGTGGGGATTTTGAGCATGTGCGGCTTGCTGATTGGCGGGAGCATTGATGTGCTGGGCGGGATTGCAGCGACGTTCAGCCCGATCAGTCTGCTGTTTGCGATTGTGTATCCGGCGGAGACGATTTCCGGTGCGATGGAGCGCAGTGTGGCGGCGGGACGGATCAGCCTTGTGATTGGTTCGGTGATTACGGCGGTGATTTATTCGCTGGTGGTGTATGGCATGCACACGAGCCAGCGGCGGACGTTCATGATGACGGTGAGGAAGTTGGCGGGGCAGGCGTGAGGCGGAGGCCGTTGGCTGTTGGCTGTTGGCTTTCGCCGGGGAGCGATTGACGATTGACGATTGACGATTGACGAATCGGCGTAGAGGTGGCAATTCGCGGGGCAGATAGCCGATGACGGATGGCCGACTAGCCGATCCTTCCTATACTGCCCTTGTCACAGAACTGTCGACCCAGGAGTACCCGCCATGACGCAGATTACGACGCAGATTCAGAAGCCGCGGCTGTACGATGGTGAGGGAGATCTGCTTTTGGAAGCGGATCGGCGGGCGGATCGTGTGGTGTTGTTGCCTTCGGGCGATCCACGGAAGGCGAGTACGGATCGGGATCGGATTCGCATTCAATGGGGACAGCATTTGCTGGCGGATGTTTTGGCGCGGCGATATCGGACGGTGGTGTGCGGGGTGAATCCCAATGACAACAGCCGCGGCATGATCGGCGAACTGGCAGCGCTGGTGCCGACGAGCCAGTGGAACAATGATTCGATCACGCAGTACGCGCGGACGTTTGGCAAGAGCATGGGGAAGGATGACATGCTGATTTTGAAGTACGACATGGACCTGGTGACGGTGCTGGCGATTCTGCGTGCGCCGGGGAAGGATCATCTGACGCTGGATGATTTGAGGCGGGGCTTTCGCAAGGTGGCGCAGATGGTGGAGACGCGGCACGACCGGCTGGCGGTGGCATCGGTGAGTTTTTTAGGGGCGAAATCCAATCGGCTGGTGGGCGAGGGCGACAACGAGCCGAGTTTTGAGACGGTTTTGCGGACGATGTTTGAGGCGGGATATCGCGGCGATGTGTATCCATCGCTGGGCATGTGGGCAAATGCGCCGACGGGCGTGTTTGCGAGTTACCCGTATCCGGAGAGTTTGAAGGTGATGCGCAGCGGTGGGTTCTAAATCAGTCAAAGGTCTATAATCAGCGTATGGAACCCATCAAGGTTGATCCTGAAATCATGCATGGCACACCCTGCTTTGCGGGAACGCGCGTGCCGGTGGAATCGTTGTTTGACCATCTGCGGCATGGATACAAC
>CAZWJR010000281.1:0-3608 GCA_964634655.1 uncultured Isosphaeraceae bacterium
ATCGGGGGAGGGATTAAGGGGATTCGCCAATGGGGAGTTGGCGATTGAAGGCCATCGTTTGAGCGCAAAGTCGCAAAGACGCAAAGAAGCGCAAAGTGGAAGCGGGATTCGTCGAACCCGATCAGTGGTTATTGGTTCGGCGCTGCGTTGCCTGCGGCTTTGCCTGTTTCTGGGCGTGCGGCGGTTGGGAGAGTCATGCCGAGGTTTTTCACGAGGAAGGCGTATTGATCTGCGACTTCTTCAATAACTTTCTCGGTGGGTTTTCCCGCGCCGTGGCCTGCGCGGGTTTCAATGCGGATCAGAACCGGGGCATCTCCGGCTTGTGCATGCTGGAGAGCGGCGGCGAATTTGAAACTGTGGCCGGGGACGACACGGTCATCCGTATCGGCGGTGGTTACGAGGGTTGCGGGATACCTGGTGCCATCCTTGAGGTTGTGATAAGGGGAATAGGCGAGGAGGGCTTTGAACTGCTCGGCATCATCGGAACTGCCGTAGTCATCGACCCATGCCCAGCCGATTGTGAATTTGTGGAAGCGGAGCATGTCCATGACGCCGACAGCGGGAAGGCATGCGCCGAAGAGATCGGGCCGCTGGGTCATGACCGCGCCGATGAGAAGGCCACCGTTGCTGCCGCCCTGGACGGCGAGTTTTTTGGAGGTGGTGTACTTGTTTTTGATGAGCCATTCGCCGGCGGCGATGAAATCATCGAAGACATTCTGCTTGTGGAGTTTGGTGCCGCCCTGATGCCATTCTTCGCCGTATTCTCCACCGCCGCGCATGTTTGCGACGGCGTAGACGCCACCCATTTCCATCCATGCGATGCGTGAGATGGAGAAGGAGGGGGTCATGGGGATGTTGAAACCGCCGTAGCCGTAGAGGAGCGTGGGGTTTGTGCCATCGAGTTTGATGCCTTTTTTGTGTGAAATGAACATGGGGACGCGTGTGCCGTCCTTGCTGTTGTAGAAGATTTGCTTGACTTCAAAATCGGCGGGGTTGATATCGACCTTGGCCTGCTGGAGGAGGGTGCTCTGGCCGGTGGTCATGTCGTAACGATAGTTGCTGGGCGGTGTGGCGAAACTGGAGAAGGAATAGAAGGTTTCGGTATCGGTGCGTTTTCCGCCGAAGCCGCCAGCGGTGCCGATGCCGGGGAAGGCGATATCGCGCAGGTGTTTGCCGGTGCGATCAAACATGCGAACGGCGGTGCTGGCATCCTTGAGGTAGGACGTGACGAAGGAGTTGTTGACCATGTTCACGTTTTGCAGCGTGTCAGGGGACTGGGGAATGATTTCCTTCCAGTTTTCGTGGGCGGGTTTGGTGATGTCGATGGCGATGATCTTGCCGCGCGGGGCGTTGAGATCGGTTTTGAAGTAGAAGAGCGGGCCATCGTTTTCAATGAAGGAGTACTCGGCTTCAAAGTTGTTGATGAGTTCGACGGGCTGGGATTTTGGATCGGTGAGGTCTTTGTAGAGGATGCGGTATTTGTCATCGGTGCCCTTGGAAATGGTGATGACGAGGTATTTGCCATCTTCGCTGACGGACGGGCCGAAGCCCCAATCGGGTTCATCGGTGCGCTGGTAGATGAGTACATCATCTGATTGGGGCGTGCCGGCGACGTGGTAGAAGAGTTTCTGGAACTTGTTGACGGCGTGAAATTCTGCGCCGGCATTTGCGGGCGGGGCGTCGTAGCGACCGTAGAAGAAGCCCTTACCGTCTTTGGTCCACGCCGGAGAGGTGAACTTGACCCAGTTGATTGTTTCGGCGAGGTCGGTGCCTTTGTCAATATCGCGTATGCGGTACTTCTGCCAATCGGAGCCTGCTTCGGCGATGCCGTAGGCGACGTATTTTCCATCATCGCTGAAGGAGGTTCCTGCCAGAGCGACGGTGCCGTCCTTGGACCATGTGTTTGGATCAAAGAGGACGGTGGGAGTGGCATCGAGCGATTTCATCGTGTAGAGCACGAATTGATTCTGGAGGCCGGAGTTCTTGGAGAAGTAATAGCGGCCGCCGACTTTGTAGGGAGCGTTGAGTTTTTCGTAGTTCCAGAGGTTGGTGAGGCGTTCCTTGATTGAGCTACGTTCCGGGATGGAATTGAGGTAGTCGAAGGTGACCTTGTTCTCGGCTTCGACCCAATCGGCGACGTCCTTGGAGGTGCGGGCATCGTCTTCAAGCCAGCGGTAGGGATCTGCGACGGTCTTGCCGTGGTAGGTGTCGGTGTGATCGACGCGTTTGGTTTGGGGGTAAGGAAGGGTTGGCCCGGCGAGGACGATCGCGGAAAGGGACAACGCGGTGAGGAATGTGAGGCTGATGAAACGCCGTGCCATGGTGGTGCTCCTAGGAGACAAGGGGACACCCATGATAGTGAAGAAGGGGCTGAATGTTGCGGATATAATGGAAGTGTGGACAGGCGATCGCTCGCCCCAAGCGAGAGGAAAGTCCGAACACGGCAGGACACGGTGGTGGATAACGTCCACCGGCATTGGTCGAACGTGCCAGGGATAGTGCCACAGAAAAGAAACCGCCCGGCATGTTCAAAGCATCCGGGTAAGGGTGAAAAGGTGCGGTAAGAGCGCACCGCTTGATTGGTGACAATCAAGGCAAGGCAAACCCCACCGCGTGCAAGCGCAAGCAGTTCAATAGCTTCTCATGAAAATGCGAGGCTCACCGCGGTCCGTGGTGCCTGAAAGGGAGTTGAACGGGTAGCGTGCTTGAGGCTGATGGCAACATCAGTCCCAGAGGAATGATCGCCCCTTCGAAAACTGCGAAAGCAAATTTCGAGGGAACAGAATTCGGCTTACGTCCACGCACGACCATGGCGGGTCCTTCGAAAGAAGGGCCCGCCGCCATTTTTGGTTTTGAGAATACGTAAGTTGTTGCACGTCGCTGGATTCCCGCTTGCGCGGGAAAGACACCAGCGATGTGATTACTTGCAGATGCAACGAGGATGCGGTTACTGCGAAGCGCGGGCCTTCAAGACGGCTTCGATAGAGAGTTCGGCGTTGCCTCGGCGGAGCATTATCTGGACGCGGTCGCCGGGATTGTGCTTGCCGAGGAATTCGGCGAGTTTGGCGGGGCCGGTGAGTTCCTGGCCGTTCCATGTGAGGAGGACATCGCCGGGCTTTACGCCTGCGTCGTCTGCGCTGCTGCCGGCACGGACCTCATCGACGCGGATGCCGGTTTCGAGTCCAGATGAATAGTCAGGCATCGTGCCGAAACTGACTTTGGGCGCGGGCCCGCTCGCTGCATGGGCCGGCATTGTCGTGTCGCCTGATCCTGCCAATACGCCTTGACCAGGCGAAACAGTTTGCGGTCCCTGGAAGTGCAATCGCTCCGGCGTAGACAGGAAATGCTTCGCAAGTTTTTCAAGGAGGTCCACCACCTTGATGGCTCCTGCGGGATTGACGGTATAGGCGAAATCTGAAGGCTGGTGATAGTCGCCGTGCTCGCCAGTGAACAGGAACAGCACTGGAATTTTCTTGCTGTAAAAACTCGAATGGTCGGACGGGCCGCGCCCGCTGGGGTGAACGGCAATGCGCATGCCGCTGTCTTCAAAGAATGGTTTGAGGATGGCATCGAAATCTTCGGCGGTGCCGGTGCCTTGGACGAGGAGG
>CAZWJR010000282.1:0-3592 GCA_964634655.1 uncultured Isosphaeraceae bacterium
CGCGATCTTTCCGCAATCTGGAACGGCACACTCGGCTACTCCGATCACACAAAAGACACACGCGCAGGCTGGGTTGCCGTCGCCGCCGGCGCGCGCATTCTTGAAAAACACATCACCTGGCAAAACCGCGCCCCCGGCCCGGACCACGCCGCCTCACTTGAACCAGCCCAATTCGCCAAGTACGTCCAGAGCGCCCACTGGTTCGGCTCCGTGGACTTTGAACAGTTCAAGAAAAAGGAACACTGGGTGCTCGAAGAAGACCCCGCATTCGGCCAACCAATCAAACAAATCCTGCCAATCGAACAAGATGTCCGCATAAACTCTCGCCAATCCCTTGTAACCAAAACCCAACTTCCTGCCCACCACATCCTTCGCGCCCAAGACCTCACTATCAAACGTCCCGGCACAGGCATCCCGCCGTTTCAACTTGACCAAACCATCGGCCGCCGCACCGAACACGCACTTCCAGCCGACATGCCCATCACCACAGGGGACCTCGCATGACCACTACCTCAATGCAATCCCCCCGCCGCATCGCCGTCGTCACCGGCTCCCGCGCAGAGTTCGGCCTCCTCCGTCCCGTGATGACCGCAATCCAAAACCGAGAAGACCTGCAACTTCACGTCATCGCCGCCGGTTCCCACCTCCTGCCGCCTCAAAACACAATCGAAGAAGTCCGCACCGCCTTCCCCAATGCCGCATCCGTTCCGATGCAATCCACTGGCCAACACAGCCGCACCGCGGATGCAGAATCCCTCGGTAAAGGCATCTCGGCCTTTGCAAAGTCCTTCGCTGATCTACAACCCGATCTCGTTCTCGTCCTCGGCGACCGCATCGAGGCCTTCGCCGCCGCCGCTGCCGCTTCCGTTTCCGGCTTCCGCGTCGCCCACATGCATGGCGGTGATCGCGCGGAAGGCATCGCCGATGAAGCCATGCGCCACGCCATCACAAAACTCGCACACCTCCATCTCCCCGCAACACAGAAATCCGCCATGCGCATCATCGCAATGGGCGAACCTCCCGAGCGCGTCCACATCGTCGGCTCCCCGGCCATCGATGGCCTCAACAACATCGCCCCCACCACCGATGCAGACTTCGCCGCCCTCGGCAATCCGCAAATCGTCGTCCTCCTCCACCCCACCGGTGACGATGAACAAATCGAACACGATCGCGCCGCCAAACTCCTGTCCATCGCAAAACACAACGCCCCAACCCTTGTCCTTCACCCCAATCACGATCCCGGCCGCAACGGCATCATCCGCGCCATCGAATCATCCAACTGTCGCAACATCAATCACCTCCCGCGCGACAAGTTCATCGCCCTCCTCCGCCGCGCCAAACTAATCCTCGGCAACTCCAGCGCGGGTCTCATCGAATGCGCCGCCATTCCCATCTGCGCCATCAACCTTGGCCCCCGCCAAGCCGGCCGCGAAAAACCAGCCAACGTCACCGACATCCCAAATTGGGATTATCAGACGATCCAATCCGCCATCGCCCACGCCCTTTCCGCCCCGCCTCTCACTGCCCAGGATGTCCCCCATCCCTACGGCGATGGCCACGCCGGTCTCCGCACCGCAGAAATCCTCGCCACATTTGACCCCGCCGCCTGCTCGGTCCGCAAGCAAAACAGTTATTGATCGCTTGCCGCCACCAGCCGCGCCGCACCGCCCTTCCGCGGCTTCCACATCGTCGCCTCCACCCGATTTTTCTGGGACTTCCGTCAAGTGCCCACGCCCCCAAGTCGATCTTGTGGGGGGAGTTTTCCCCAAAGGAGCAAACATGGCGACGACCATCACGACGCCCCCGGCGGATGGCAAGGCAATTGTCGATTCGGCTGTCAAAAGCATCAGCCACATCGCAACCCTTCCGGAAATCACTCTGCGAATCATTGAACTGGTTGAGGATCAGTCCTCCACCGCGCAGGATCTGCACAACGTCATCGCGCACGATCCCGCCATGTGCAGCCGCATTCTCAAGGTCGTCAACTCCGCCTTCTACGGCCTGCCCCGCCAAATCGGCTCCATCAATCGCGCCATCGTTCTCCTTGGCCTCAACGCCGTAAAGAATATCGCTATCGCCGCCAGCCTTACCAAACTTTTCCGTGGCGGCGATATGTGCCCGCGCTTCTCCGCTCGCAGCCTCTGGATTCACTCCATGGCCACCGGCGCCGGCAGCAAACTCATTTGCGATCAACTCAAGCTTGGATTGCCCGATGAAGCATTCCTCGCCGGCCTTATTCACGACATCGGCCTCATGGTCCAGATGCAGTCCATGCGCGACAAACTCATCCGAGTGTTTGAGGAAATGAAGTTCACCGACGATGGCGTCCCGCTCATCGATTTCCGCACCGTCGAACAAACCGTCATCGGCGCCGATCACTGTGCTTTCGGCGCAGCACTCTGCGATAACTGGAAGTTCCCCAAATCCTTCGCCTATTGCGCAGGGTTTCACCACGATCCCTTCCAGTTGCCCGCCGGTCAGCGCATGCTCGCTTGCGTCGTGAACGTCAGCGATCGCCTCTCCGCACAACTCGACTACGGCTTCCGTGGCGACATCTGCAATCCACAGGTCGACAGCCACGTCCTCGAAGAACTCGGCATGTCCCACCCGCAACTCGAATCCATCAAGTGCGCCATGCCCAAAATCTTCGACGAAGTACAAGCCACCTTCGGCGCGTAACAAACAAAGCAAAACACCCGTCCGGTACCCCACTGGCATCCCGCACGCCACCTTCGTCCCACGCGCTCCCGTCTTTCCCACGCAGGCGGGAAACCAGCGCCCACAGTACGCCTCTGGATTCCCGCCTGCGCGGGAAAGACATTGCCACCCGCACACTTCCATCCGACGCCGCCTCACCCCGCTATCATTCCCGCAATGCAGCAGATGGTGCAGGTGGATTTCAGCAAGCCGTTCCCGCTTTTCCCATTGCCGGATGCGGTGCTCCTGCCTCATGCGGTCCAGCCACTTCATATTTTTGAGCCGCGCTATCGCCAGATGATCGATGATTGCGTTGCCGATGACACACTCCAAATCGCCATGGCCGTCTTCAAAGGCGATGCGTGGAAACTCGAATACGAAGGTCGCCCGCCTTTGCGCCCCGCCGTCTGTATTGGCCACATCGCCCATCACGATGAACTCTCCGATGGCCGCCACAACATCCTTCTCCACGGTGTCTGCCGCGCCAAAATCATTTCGCTCATGGAACCTACCGCCAAGCGCCCCTACCGCATGGCGAAACTCTCCCCTCTGGAACCCGTGGAATCCAGCCCGCCCGCTCTTAGCCAGGTCCGCCGCTCCCTCCGAACCCTCCTCGATGGCCCGCGCCTCAAACGCATGCGCAGCGTCGAAACCGTCATTCAGTGGTTCGACCGCGACGATGTCACCACCCACGCCCTGCTGGAACTCATCGGCTTTGCGCTGGTTCACAATTCCGAACTCAAATACCGCCTGCTCGCAGAAGCCGACCCGCTCCGCCGCGCCAGACTCATCAAGCGGGAATTGAGCGAGCTGGACCACTTGGTTTTCCAAGCCGAACGCCAGGCGTTCCGGGACTGGCCCAGTTCAAAACCCCCACGCTGCGCGAGCTCGTGCA
>CAZWJR010000283.1:0-3591 GCA_964634655.1 uncultured Isosphaeraceae bacterium
GGCTGGTCGGCGTCGATTCCCATGCGCTTCTTGCGGGCTTCCTCATAGGAAGAGTAATTGCCGTTGTGCCAGACGACTTGCGAATCGCCTTCAAAGGAAAGTATGTGCGTGGCGATACGGTCGAGGAACCAACGATCGTGGGAGATGATCACAGCGCAGCCGGCGAAGTTCTCCAGGGCTTCTTCCAGCGCACGCATCGTGTTCACATCCAGATCGTTGGTCGGTTCATCGAGCAGGATGACGTTCGCGCCGGACTTCAACATTCGGGCGAGGTGAACGCGATTGCGCTCGCCGCCGGAGAGCGTGCCGACGTTGCGCTGTTGATCCGGGCCGATGAAGCCGAAGCGTGAGACAAACGCACGCGAATTCACCTTCACGCTTTTTCCCGAGCCCGGCTCGCCTAATTCAATTTCCTCATCGCCGTCGCTGATGGCCGCCCAGACGTTCTTGTCGTTGGGCAAATCATCGCGGCCTTGGGTGACGTAGGCGAGTTTGACGGTTTCGCCTACGCGGAAAGTTCCGGAATCCGGTTTTTCCGCGCCGGTGATCATGCGGAAGAGCGTGGTCTTGCCCGCGCCGTTGGGGCCGATGATGCCGATGATGCCGCCGGGCGGCAGGCTGAAGTTCACATCATCCATCAACAGGCGATCGCCATAGCCCTTGCAGACATTCTTGGCTTCGATCACGAGGTTGCCAAGATGCGGGCCGGGCGGGATGAAAATCTCGACCGTCGCGGCGAGTTTCTTTGCGTCCTGGCTGACCATTGTTTCATAGGCTTTCACGCGGGCCTGGCTCTTGGATTGCCGGGCCTGCGGCGATTTGCGGATCCACTCCAACTCGCGCGCCAGTGCCTTCTGGCGATTGCTTTCCTGTTTCTCTTCAATCTTCAGGCGCGAGGACTTCTGCTCCAGCCACGATGAGTAGTTGCCCTTCCACGGAATTCCTTCGCCGCGATCGAGTTCCAGAATCCAACCGGCGGCGTTGTCGAGGAAGTAGCGATCGTGGGTAACAGCGATGATCGTGCCTTCAAACCGCTTCAGGTGCTGCTCCAGCCAGCCAACGCTTTCGGCATCAAGGTGGTTCGTCGGTTCATCCAGCAGAAGAATGTCGGGCTTGGAGAGCAGCAACCGGCAGAGCGCAACGCGGCGTTTTTCTCCGCCGGAGAGGACGTTGCATTTCATATCCGCGGGCGGGCAGCGCAAGGCATCCATCGCCATTTCCAATTGCGAATCCAAATCCCATGCGTTGAGTCGATCGAGTTTTTCCTGAATCTCTCCCTGACGGTTCAGGAGTTTCTCCATCGCATCGGGTTCCATGGGCTCTGCGAATTTCTCGCTCACCTCGTCGTACTCCTTGAGCAGATCGACGATCGGCTGCACGCCCTCGCGCACGACCTCTATGACGGTGCGGGTTTCATCGATGAGCGGTTCCTGCTCGAGAAAGCCAACGGTGTATCCCGGCTGGGCAATGACCTTGCCTTCAAAGTCTTTCTCAATTCCCGCGAGAATGCGGAGCAGCGTGCTCTTGCCGGAGCCATTGAGACCCAGGACGCCGATCTTGGCACCGTAGTAGTAGCCGAGGTAGATGTTCTTGAGGACGGTTTTCTTGTCGTAGGTCTTGCCGACGCCGACCATTGAGTAGATGATTTTTGTTGATTCCACAGCCATGGGGGCGATTGTAGCCGGGCAAAAAAAGAAAGACCCCGGCGTCGTGGCTGGGGCTTTTCTCGAAGAAGGTTTGCGAATCGTTCACGATTGGCTGCGTCGTTGAACGCCCCCACCACTGTTGCCTTGGGATCGGAATCGCGGGTGGATTCGATCATCGGCAGGTCTCTGACAACAAGGCAAGCGACGATTGGCGGCCAAACCGGCGCGCTGGGGGAAGATTTTTGCAACTTTTTTTCAGAGCAAAAATGCGATTTTTGGGCCAATTCTCCACCTAGGACCCCTATTTGGCGGATTAACGATAAAACTGTCGGCCATCCGGCTGGTCGTCCATTGAGGCTGGTTGCGGATGATGTGGTTTTGATGAGCAGGAAAAAGTTGACTTCACTCAAGAGGAGTTTGCCATGACTGTTTCGCTTGTTGATCTCTGGTTGCCGATTGTTCTGTCTGCGGTTGCGGTCTGGATAGCAGCGGCGCTTTCGTGGATGGTGATGCCGCATCACAAAGGCGATTACAAGAAACTGGAGAACGAGGACGGAGTGATGGCGGCGATGAAGCAGTTGAAGATTCCGCCGGGGGTGTATTTCTTCCCGCACATGGCGGGCTGCACGAAGGAAATGGATGAGGCTGGGAAGGCGAAGTTCAAGGAAGGGCCGCATGGGTTGTTGCAGATCTGGCCGCCGGACATGTTTGGGAAGATGGGGCGGAGCATGGTTCTCTCGTTTGTGTTCTATGTCATCGTTGGCGTGCTGATTTCGTTGCAGGCGGTGGCAACACTGCATCGCGGGGAGGATTGGCATCAGGTGTTCCACATGACGGCGTTGGCGGGCATCATGTCGTACTGCCTGGCGAGCATTCCGCATGCGATCTGGTTCGGCACACCGCTGCGCACGGTTTTTGCATGCCTGGTTGATGGCATTGTCTTCGGGCTGATTACGGCAGGGATTTTTGTATGGCTGTGGCCGGGAGTGAGTCATAATCTGCCAATCTGAAAAACCTGAAGTGGAAAGCCCGTTGCAGATCGCCAGCGTGAAGGATGTTTGCGACTGGGGCTGGGACGGTCCGCAATTGATGGAAGTGCTGGATCGGTTGGATCACCAGACGCTGGATGGTTTGACGCATGCGCATGCGGGCAATCCGCAGCAGTGGGCATCTGTTTTGATGCAATATCCGGAGACGTGGCGGTTGTTTGTGGATCGGCCGGGCAGTGTGGTTGGGTACTGGCACTTTGTGCCGCTGCATCCGGATGACTATGCGAAGGCGAAGGCGGGGCTTTTGCTGGACAGTGAGATTCGTGCGGATCGGCTGGAATTCTTTGAGCCGCCTGTGTTTTACAACATGTACTTTGTGCAGGTGTGTCTGGACGCACGGCATCGCACGCTTGACAACATCCGTCTGCTGTTTGGAAGCACGTTTACGGTGCTGGAGGAACTTGCGATGAAAGAGGTGTTTGTGCGTGAGATCACCGCGAACGCCTACACGCAGGTTGGTGAAGGCTTGTGCAGGTCGTTTGGGATGAAGCCGCTGTGCAGGCATGTTGATCGGGGGCGGATTTACAGTGCGAGGATTGAAGATGTGTTCAGGCATCCGCTGGCGGAGCAGTTCCCGGAGATGACGAGGCGGTACCGGGAAGGGTTGGCGGCGGAAAATTTGGGACGGGAGCGAAGGCGGCCGATGACGGAGATGGAGATTGCACAATGGCGGGGTGAGGGGTGAGGGGAAGAGGGGTAATTTTGGATTGGGGATTGGTGCGGGGAATTTGGCGATCTGGTGATCTGGCGATTTGGCGATTTGAGGGAAGGGGTGTGGGGTCCTTTTTTGGGTGGGGTGGTGTAGTTTGCGCGCGCCATTGGGGCTTCAATTGGTTGGTTTTTTGACTCGTTCGGATGGCGTTGTTGATAGAGCCAGGGGTGTTTGTTTGGAAATT
>CAZWJR010000284.1:0-3589 GCA_964634655.1 uncultured Isosphaeraceae bacterium
GAACTTCGTGCCCTTGTACTTGCCGCAGGCGCATTCGTAGTCGCGCTCCGGCCCAAAGATGCGCTCGCAGAACAAGCCATCCTTCTCCGGGCGATAGGTGCGATAGTTGATGGTTTCGGGCTTTTTCACCTCGCCGAAGCTCCAGGACCGGATGTCGTTGGGGCTGGCCAGTGTGATCTTCACCGAACCATAATCATTCACGCGATCGTAGACAGTTTCAGCCATGTGTAGCACTCAGCGATCAGCAGTAAGCAGTCAGAGATTGAGAGAACCGTTTCTTGCGAGCGGGGCTGTCAGCAGTCCGCGGTCATTGCTGACCGCCGATCGCTGACGGCTTTCCGCTACAACAGACTTCCACCATCCAACTGCTGTTTTTCCAAAGTAATGTTCATGCCAAGACCCTTGATCTCGTGGCAAAGCACGTCAAACACGACGGGCATGCCGGCTTCGAGAGTGTTGGTGCCCTTGACCATGGAGTCGTAAATCTTGGTGCGGCCCTCAACGTCATCGGATTTGACGGTGAGAAGTTCCTGAAGGACGAACGCCGCGCCGTAACCTTCCAACGCCCACACTTCCATCTCGCCAAAGCGCTGTCCGCCGGTGCGAGCCTTGCCGCCCAGCGGTTGCTGGGTGATGAGGCTGTACGGTCCGGTGGCACGGGCGTGAATCTTGTCATCAACAAGGTGATGCAGTTTCAGCAGGTACATGTAGCCGCAGGTGCTCTTCTGATGGAACGGCTCACCTGTGCGGCCGTCGTGCAATTGCACTTTGCCGCCCGATGGAATCTTCGCCAGCAGTTCGCGTGGCTTGCCGGGGTTCTTGCCGGTTTCTTCAAACTCACGAACGCGCTTGTCAACGTGCTCGTTGGCTTCCCCGATCGCCGCCAGCACTTCCAATTCAGAAGCGCCATCGAACACCGGCGTGCAGGCCTGGAAGCCCAGAACCTTCGCAGCCCAGCCAAGGTGCGTTTCCAGAATCTGCCCGACGTTCATGCGCGAAGGCACGCCCAGCGGGTTCAGCAGCACATCAACCGGAGTGCCGTCTTCGAGGAACGGCATGTCTTCTTCCGGCACGATGCGGGCAATAACGCCCTTGTTACCGTGACGGCCGGCCATCTTGTCGCCAACAGAAAGTTGACGCTTGGTCGCCAGATAAACCTTCACCATTTCAAGCACGCCCGAAGGCAGTTCATCGCCGCGCTTCATGTGCTGAAGTTTGCGATCCTTCTCCTTCATCACCGCTTCAATGCGCGGCCAGAACTGACTGTGCGTTTTCAACGCTTTTTCACGTGCTTCCTTTGAGCCCTTGACCCATTTCTCTGTGAAGTTTTCGATCTGTTCCAGGATGACTTCCGGGATATCTGATGCACCGACCTTCTGGCGGGTGGAGGGGTCTACCATTTCCGAGCCTTGCGTTTGGTTGATTTGGCTGACCATCTTTTTGAACAGGTCAATGGCCTTGGCGTTCATATCATCTTCGTAGGCCTGCATGTCCTTTTTGAGTTTCTTTTTCTGCTCTTCGGTCATGTGCATGCGGCGAGAGAAGCGGTGAGCGCCGATGACGATGCCTTCTGTCCCTGCGGGGACTTCGAGGGAATCGTTTTTTACATCTTCGCCGGCGCGGCCGAAGATTGCGTGGAGGAGTTTTTCTTCGGGTGTGAGTTCGGATTTGGACTTGGGGCTGACCTTGCCGACGAGGATATCGCCGGGGCCAACACGGGCACCGAGGCGTATGACGCCGTTTTCATCGAGGTTTTTGAGGGCTTTCTCCGAGACGTTGGGGATATCGCGGGTGAATTCTTCACGGCCGAGTTTGGTTTCTCTTACTTCCACATCGAAGGAATCGATATGGATGGAGGTGAAGACATCATCCTTGAGGAGACGTTCAGAGATGACGATGGCGTCCTCGAAATTGTAGCCATCGAAGGTATTGAAGGCGACGAGGACGTTTTTGCCAATGGCGAGTTCCCCCAGGAGGGTGGATGCGCCATCGGCGATGATTTGGCCTGCCTTGACTTCCTCGTTGAGTTTGACGATGGGTTTTTGGGTTTGGCAGGTACGTTCGTTGAGGCCTGCGAAGGTGCGGAGGACGTATTCATCGGCGTTATCAATGATGATGCGCTGTGAATCGACGGTGGTGACCTTGCCGCCGCGTTTGGCTTTGATGAGCATGGAGGAGTAACCGCCTGCGATTTTCTCCATGCCTGTGCCGACGAGGGGCGGTTCTGCCTGCAGGAGGGGGACGGCTTGGCGCTGCATGTTGGAACCCATGAGGGCGCGGTTGGCGTCATCGTGTTCCAGAAAGGGGATGAGGGCAGCGGAGACGCCGACGATCTGCTTGGGTGAGATATCGACGTACTGGACATCGTTGGCGCTGACCTGCTGGAGATCGCCACGGACGCGGGCCAGGACGAGGCCTTTTGCGATGCGGCCTTTGTCATCAAGGACATCGGCGGTGGCGAGAGTGCCGGTCATTTCCTGATCGGCGCGGAGGTTTTCGATTTCGCCGGTGACTTTGCCGCCTTTGACTTTGCGGTAGGGGGTGAGGAGGAAGCCGTAGTTATCTATTTGGGCGAAGATGCCGAGGGAGGCGATGAGGCCGATGTTTGTGCCTTCGGGAGTTTCAATGGGGCAAATGCGGCCGTAGTGGGAGATGTGGACATCGCGGACTTCAAAGCCGGCACGTTTGCGGTTGAGGCCGCCGGGCCCGAGAGCGGAGAGGCGGCGTTCGTGAACGAGCATGGAAAGGGGATTGGTTTGATCGACGACTTGTGAAAGTTCGCTGCGGCCGAAGAAGAACTCGATGGCGCTGGAGATGGATTTGGAGTTGACCAGATCCGCGATTTTGGCGAGTTCATCGGGTTCTTTGACGGACATGCGCTCTTGCACGGTGCGACGAAGTTTGAGGAAGCCTTTGCGCATTTCTTCCACGGCGAGTTCATCGAGGGTGCGGAGGCGGCGGTTGCCAAGGTGATCGATGTCATCGACATGGGCGTTATCGCGTTTGGCGCGGAGATCGAGCATGTACTTGATGACGGCGAGGAAATCTTCTGCACGGATGTGCATGATGTCCTCGGAAATTTCCATGTTGAACTTGCGATTGATGCGGAACCGGCCGACCTTGCCGAGGCGATAGCGGTTCTCATCAAAGAATTTTTCCTTGAAGAGGGCGCGGGCTTTTTCAATTTGAGGCGGGTTGCCGGGACGCAAACGGCCGTAGATGCGGAGGAGTGCGGCCTCGTGCTCTGTGACTTCCGCAAGGAAATCCAGCCGCTCAACTGCGAGGGTGTTGAGCATGAGCGGATCGCCGGGATTTTGAATGACGCGGACGGTTTTGAGGCCGGAGGCCTGGATGGTTTCCAATGCGGGCCCGAGTGGAACGCCGACGCGGCAGAGTTCCTCGCCGGTTTCCTGATCGATGATCATTTCCGCTGAATAATGCTCTGGTTTGAGTTTTTCAACTTTGACGTCCTGCACGTCGTAGAAGTACTCGAGGATTTTGTCTGTGGAGCCAAACGGGCTGTTTTTGGTGTCCCGATCCGCTTCGGTCGGTTCCCACAGCGCACGAAGGAAGGTTGTGGCGGCGATTT
>CAZWJR010000285.1:0-3583 GCA_964634655.1 uncultured Isosphaeraceae bacterium
GAGTACCGGCTTGTCACGCCGGTGGTTGCGGGTTCGATTCCCGTCCGCCTCGCTTGCTTTTTCGGAAGTGTCAAAGTCCGAAGTCATACGATCAAAGTTCAGACAGGGGATGGGTGGTTTTTGAGATGCCGCGATGAGCGATCTCAATGCTGCACGGTCCGCCGGTGCGCTGTAGAATCGCCACGCAGCGTTTTTGGACTTTGATCATTTGGACTTTGGACTTTCCCGGCAATGACCCGAGCACCGATTTCTCTTCCCCAGCAGCGCGATTTTCTCAAGACCACGCGCCGGGACTTGTGGTGGTTGTTCCCGGCCATCACGCTGGTCTACTTTCTAAGTTTCATCGTGTACTCCACGTGGGCGGCGTTCCAGGGCTCGCACTACTGGTTTGATGGCGGTGGGGCTCATTACCTCTCTCCGATGTACTCGCCGGTGCTGTGGGATGCGCCCGGCATGATTTCCGGCCATGCGTTGTTCAGCACACCCTGGCCGGACTGGTTGTGGTTTCTGCCGGTAACCTCGCCAGCACTATTGATCCTCTGGGCTCCCGGCGGTTTTCGTTTCACCTGCTACTACTACCGCGGGGCATACTACAAAGCGTTCTGGGCTGACCCAATCAACTGTGCTGTGGGTGAGCCGCGCAAGGGGTATTGGGGCGAGCGCTGGTTGCCGCTGGTGCTACAGAATGTACATCGGTACTTCCTGTACCTCGCGCTGATTTTCATCGTGATCCTTACGTACGATGCGATCAAGAGTTACATTTTTGTCGGACCCGATGGCGGGCATCACTTCGGGATGGGAATCGGCTCGCTCGTCATTACCGCCAACGCAGTTCTACTGGCGGGTTACACCTTCGGCTGCCATTCACTGCGTCATTTGATCGGCGGCAAGAAGGACTGCGTTTCCGCCAGTCCCGCACGCCACGGTGCCTACAAGTGTGTGACGTGCTTCAACCGCGGCCACATGATCTGGGCGTGGATCAGCCTGTTCTGGGTGGGATTCACGGATTTGTACATTCGCTTGTGCTCGATGGGCATCTGGTCTGATTGGAGAATCCTGTAGAAGTTCCGAGTACCGAGTACCGAGTTCAAAGTGGAGTTTCCTGTGGCGATCGAGCGGTTTGAAGAGATTTTGGCCTGGCAGAAAGCGAGAACGTTGACGCATGAGATTTACTGCGCCACTCGAAAAGAACCTTGCATGAGAGATTTTCGATTTTGCAGCCAAATCCAAAGCGCCTCCGTTTCAATTATGTCAAACATCGCAGAGGGATTTGAAAGGCGCACACCGCGGCAATTTGACCACTTCCTAGCCATTGCCAAGGCCTCATGTGCTGAAGTCCGTTCACTTTTGTACGTTGGAGCTGATGTCGGTTATCTCGATCAGGCGACGTTTGATTTGTTCATGGAACGAGCCAAAGAAATTGGGCGGCTCATAAGCGGATTTCGCAAGACCCTCCGGGTTGCAAAAACTCGGAACTCGGAACTCGGAACTCGGAACTTCGGGGGACACGATGGCTGATCTTGGTTATTCCAAACACGAACACGATGTGATCGTCATTGGCGCAGGTGGCGCGGGGTTGCGCGCGGCGATTGAGGCGTCAGCCGCAGGTTGCAGTGTGGGTCTCATTTGCAAATCATTGCTTGGCAAAGCACACACCGTCATGGCGGAAGGCGGCATGGCGGCGGCGATGGCCAATGTGGATGACCGCGATAGTTGGAAGGTCCACTTCGCCGACACGATGCGCGGCGGGCAATACCTCAACAACTGGCGCATGGCGGAATTGCACGCCAAGGAAGCGCCGGAGCGCGTGCGGGAACTGGAAGCGTGGGGCGCGGTGTTTGACCGTACCAAAGACGGCCGCATCCTTCAACGCAACTTCGGCGGCCATCGCTATCCGCGGCTGGCTCACGTTGGCGATCGCACCGGATTAGAAATGATCCGCACTCTGCAGGATCACGGCATCCATCAGGGCATTAGCGTGTACATGGAACACACGGCCATCACGCTGTTGCAGGATGGCACGCCTGGCGATCCCAAGGCACGTGTCATCGGCTGCTTTGGTTACGACCGCGAGCGCGGCGGGTTCCGCGTTTTCTCCGCCAACGCCGTGGTGCTGGCCACCGGTGGCATCGGCAAGGCCTACAAGATCACCTCCAACAGTTGGGAATACACCGGCGATGGCCACGCACTTGCCTACAACGCGGGGGCGGATCTGGTGGATATGGAATTTGTGCAGTTTCATCCCACCGGCATGGTCTGGCCGCCATCAGTGCGCGGCATTCTCGTGACCGAAGGCGTGCGCGGCGAAGGCGGCGTGCTCAAGAACAGCCTGGGCAAGCGGTTCATGTTTGATGACATTCCGGACAATTACAAGAATCAGACCGCAAAGGATGCTGACGAGGGTTGGCGATACTGCATCGGCGACAAGACCGCCAACCGTCCGCCCGAACTTCTCACTCGCGACCATGTCGCTCGCTGCATCAATCGAGAAGTCAAAGCCGGGCGCGGCTCGCCACACGGCGGCGTGTTTCTCGATGTCGCCTGCATTCAGGGGCGAAAATCGGCCGACGGCAAGACCATCGATGCCGAGTACATCAAGAAGAAGCTGCCCAGCATGTATCACCAGTTCATCACGCTGGCGGGGTTGGACATTACGAAGGAACCAATGGAAGTCGGCCCCACCACGCACTACGTCATGGGCGGCGTGAAGGTGGATGGCGATACGCAGATGACCACCGTGCCCGGTTTGTTTGCGGCAGGGGAAGTCGCCGCTGGTTTGCACGGCGCGAATCGGCTTGGCGGGAATTCGCTTTCAGATTTGGTTGTCTTTGGCAAGCGAGCCGGTGAATACGCCGCAAAGTTTGCAAAGGAAAACAGCGCGCCGAAGTTGGATGAACAGCAAATCCAGGCCGCTGCACGATCGGCTCTGTCGCCGATGGACCGACAAGCCTCCGGCAGCGTCGAGAATCCGTACCAGATTCAATACGATCTGCAGGACATGATGCAACAATACGCAGGCATTGTCCGCAATGAAGCGGACCTCACCCACGCTCGCAATGAGCTGCAGAATCTCAAATCACGGGCCGCCAAGGCCGCTTCTCCCGGCAATCGCGAGTACAACCCTGGCTGGCACACCGCGATGGACCTTGCCAATCTGCTCACCGTGAGCGAAGCATTGGTGCTTTCGGGATTGGATCGCAAGGAATCGCGCGGCGGCCACTTCCGTGAGGATTTTCCCGCCAAGGATGAAGCCAACTTCGGCAAGCACAACACAATCATTCGGCGAGAAACCGCCAGCGGACAGATGCAGTTGAGCAGGCAGCCGCTCAAGCCGATGCCCGATGAACTCAAGAAAGTGGTTGAGGAAAACAAGTGAAACAGGCGACTGCACCAGCAAGAATCACTTCCATCCGGCCAATGCTGGCCGTCACGGATTTGCCACGTACTATTGCCTTCTATGAACGCTTGGGCTTCCGTTGTGGCGACACGTTTGGCGATCCGCCGGTTTGGTGCACGCTCCATCGTGATGGGTGCGAGATCATGTTCAACGCCCCGCCGTGCGAGGACGTCAAGCGCGATGTGC
>CAZWJR010000286.1:0-3501 GCA_964634655.1 uncultured Isosphaeraceae bacterium
ATGCGCTTGCCGCTGCGATTCGCTTTGCAACAGACATCGCCTTCAATGAGTTGGGCGAGGGTGCCGGCCTCCAGACGCCGATCAAGAACGCGGTTGAACATGGAGGACTGAAGGGCACTGACCCAGAAGGACAATGCGGTGTTGCCGACGGCGATGCAGGCTTCCTTTTTGGATTTGCCGGCGGCGAGACGGGTGCATGCAATGCGTTCGGAGCGATCGGCGGCGGTCCATTGCTGGGCGGCGTCGGCGTAATTGCCGGAATCGAATAGCTCGCGGCGCGGCTGTTGGTAGAGGGGAAAGTTGCCGCCTTCAGTTCCGAGCAACAGTGTGAGCATGCGATCCCAATTGCCGTTGAGGAAAGCGGCGCCGATGAGGTGATTGTTGCAGCGGTAGCCGAATCGCTGGGAGCCGAAGTAGTTCGGGATGCCGGCGCGCTCGAGTTGGCGGAGGATTCGGAGGGCCTGCGGGGCTTTGATGGGTTCGACATCACGGATACGAATGGAGAATCGGTTTCCTGCGAGATGGCCGAGACGAATTTTGTTGCGATGACGAGTGGTCCAGAGAATCTTGATGCGCTTGTGGTCAAGATCGGTGTTGGAATCAGCCGGTGTAAGAATGGAGATGGTTTGGCGAGTGATGCCGACTTTGTCTTTCATGCCGGCAAAGCCGATGGCTCTTTCCGACACGTTGAAATGTCTGCGGAGACAACTCATCAACTCGCCGTGTGCGACGTTTGTTTTCTCGATGCCTAAGTAGAGATGTTCACCGGAGCCCTCTGGCTCGTAAAGCGGAAGTTCATCGACGAGAAAGTCTTCCGGGCGAACTTTGATGCGGCCGCCGATGCCGGGGTCGGGAGTCAGATATCGCTGCGGAAGCGGATTGGTGATCCGAGGTGTGTTGAGATCAACCGCTGAATGGGCGACGGCGGCTGCGAGAATTGGATTTTGGATTGGTACTTCCACGGTCCTCCGGGGTGAAACGAACTTGCCGCATCCAAAATGGGTTACTTCCAATCCGGTTCATCATCGGGCTCGACATCGTCTTCGGTGTCGTCATCGAGTTCCTCGGCTGCGGCGGCGTCGATCTGGGTTTGGGCCAGAACATGCTCTGCGACGTAGATGGGAACATCTTCTGCGATGCCGAGTGCGATGGCATCGGATGGCCGCGAATCAATCTCGACTTCCTGGCCATCCTGATCGATGACGATTTTGGCGAAGAAGGTGCCTTCGGAAAGATCGTTGATGATGATGCTTTTGAGTTTGCCGCCGAGTTGGCGAATTGCTGTTGCCAGGAGATCGTGGGTTTGTGGGCGGGGAATCTCGATGCCTTTGAGGCGGCGTTCGATGGCGAAGGCCTCCGGCAGGCCGATGACAATGGGAAAGGTGCGTTCGCCATCGACTTCGCTTAGTTCAATGATCTGCATATCCGTCATTTCACGGATGAAGATGCGAGAAAGTTCCATCAAGACAACCATCGGTTTGCTCCCATCGGGTACTGGGTAATGGTGGACAGGCAAACCGCGCCAGGCAAGTGGGAGAAACAAAAAGAGATCAGAGGTCAGAGATCGGAGGTCAGAAGCACTTTTAGGTCCTTTTTTAGGAAGCCGGAGCCCTCTAAAGGCGAATTCCGTTCGACCGCGCCAGTTCGAGAAATAGGGATTGGGTGCCCAGCCTGCCGTGGCCTTGATTTTGTACTTCCCTGTAGAGGCGATGGGCCATGGCGAGTGCGGGGAGGTCTAATTTCATTCTTGCGGCTTCTTCCAGCGCGATACCCAAATCCTTGATGAAGTGCTCCACGTAGAAACCGGGATTGAAATCTCCACGGATGATTCGTGGCCCGAGATTGTTGATGGACCATGACCCTGCGGCGCCGCTGCCGACGGATTCGATGACTTTGGTGGCATCAAGGCCTGCTTTCCTGGCGTAGAGCAAGCCTTCGCAAACGCCCATCATGTTGGCGGCGATGAGGATTTGGTTGACCATTTTGGTGTGCTGGCCGGAACCGGGACCAGCCTGGCGAACGATGTTTTTTCCTAGCAAGGAAAGCAGCGGCAAGGCACGGTCGAAAGCGGGTTGTTCGCCACCGACCATGATGGAAAGGGTTGCGTTGCGTGCGCCGATATCGCCGCCGCTGACGGGTGCATCCAGACTTTCGATGCCCTTGGCTTTGGCGGCATCGGCGATGCGAATTGCGAGACTGGGCCGGGAGGTGGTCATGTCGATTAGAAGTCTCGGTGGATTTGGGGCTGCCAGTGTGCCATTTGATCCAAGATGGACTGATTCGACATCATCGGGGAAGCCGACCATGGAGATGGCAATATCCGCGCGATGTGCTGCGGCGGCTGGGGAGTCGGTCCACAGCGCGCCCAAATCAAGTAGCGATTGTGCTTTCGCTTTCGTGCGGCTGTGGACTTTCAGATGATGACCAGCGTTGAGGAGATGTGCTGCCATAGCCGCGCCCATGACACCGGTGCCGATCCATGCGATGTGCGAACCGCCGTTTTGCATGTGAGGTGATGTACCACAATCGGCGGGGAATCTCCAGCATCAACCGGTTGCGCGGAGCCAACTGCCGGGCCAGCTGATGAGCACGCGCTCCGGACGATGTCGGAATGCTGCCTCACATTCATCGTACGAGGAACCGGCGTAGAGCAACTGACCGGCCAAATTGCGCACCACATACGCACCCAGGTCATTAAGTGCATCGCAGGCCGCGGACTGAGTAGTCATGCCAGCCTGAAACGCCTGCATCACGCTGTCGATCGCCTGGCTGTTATTTCCGGTGTGAAGGTTGAAGTTTTGCATCGCAAGGCTCCTGATTTGTGAGTCGCCCGATCGACTCATTGGGGCAAGCGTTCTCTCGGTGCTGGACCGGCGCGAATCACCGAAAGACTTTGAAGATACAGGCCTGTCAGAGGAAAAGAGTGCCGGCCGATCGCGGTAATGCGGTCGGCCGGCTGTTTGATGACTGTTCGGTGTGGGTGCAAGATGTGGCGAGTTTGGCGTCTCCTCATCCCCAGTTGCTGATCACGATCAGAAGATCAGCGAGATCGACGCGGGCATCGTGATTGAGGTCGGCTGGGCAGTTGGACCGTATCGGGCACGGACCCCAGGCGTTGATAACGGCGAGCGTCGGTGGAGGTGGCGGAGGTGGCGGGTCGCCACAGAAGAATCGGGCCATGTTGGTCGTCGGCATCCCACCTGCGGAGTCAAAGAAACCGCCGACCGCAAGTGTCGTGGTGTTGTAGGTGCAAACCGCGTTCACCGACCCGCCGCTGATACCGGTGGACATTTGTCCCCAGCCGTAGGAATCACGATACCGAGCGATTCTGTTGTAGCCGCCGAAGCCGCCCGCGGTGGTGAAGTAGCCGCCGACGATGAGCCAGTTGTCATACACGCCAAGCGCGGAGACTCCTCCGTTCAACTCGCCGGGCAAGGGCTGCCAGGTCGATCCATTCCATCGTGCGATGTAATTGGCGATGCTTGGTGCGCTTGAATTGCC
>CAZWJR010000287.1:0-3498 GCA_964634655.1 uncultured Isosphaeraceae bacterium
GCCCTCACCCTAACCCTCTCCCAAAGGGAGAGGGGATCCAACAGCCCCAAATTGTCACACCTCCACACCCGCCGCTCGCGCAATCGCGGTCATCACCGCATGAGAATCTTGAAGCAAATCATCGTTCGTCACACGCAACACTCGCAATCCCAGTGACTCCAAATACGCCGTTCTGCGATCATCCGCAGCACCAGTGCCGGTGTGCGACAGACCATCTAGTTCCACCACCAGTTTCGATCCCTCGCAGTAGAAATCCACGATGAATGGCCCGACGACTTGCTGACGACGAAACTTCAGACCAGCCAACCGCCGATCGCGCAGCATGCCCCACAGAACCCGCTCCGGCACCGGCGCTTTCTTCCGCAGATCGCGCGCACGATCGGTCATGTGCTTCGGAGCAAACTGTTTGGCTTTATCCGCCATAAGAAATCGCTCTCCAGTCTACCCCCTCCCCCCATGCCCCGCCCCTCAATACACCACCAAAAATCCCCCATCCGGCCGCGCGAACGCCGCCGCCAGTCCCCACACCGGCAGGTCCTTTGCCTTGCCGTTCTCCGGCAGCATGGGCGTTCCATCCTTCTCAAAAACCTGCCAGGCCACTTCGCCGCCTTTGGCCCACGATGTGGCCTGCGTCCACGCCAGGATCGTCTGGCCCGTTCGATTCACCGCCACCGCCGGGTGCTTGCAGTTGCTGCCTTGATTGGCCGGTGCCATCGGCTTGGAAAGTTGGTGCGTCACCGGATCAATTACACCAAAGTACACGCGCTCCTTCGTTTCCCACGCCGTCACCACGCCCGCATCCGCCTGACAAAACGCAGCGGTGCTCATCACGCACTGGCTGGCGTTCCATTCGTGAACCTTGGTGTCCTTGGCGTGCAACCCGCCATCGGTGCTCACCAGCAGATGAATATCGCGGTTGACCACCTCACTGGCAGAACGATACAGCATGAACAGCGCGCCATCCTTTGCGACGAAGGCGCTCAAGCCGCAGCAGGCGCAGGCTCCATCCTCCGCACCGGGAACGATGCGCTCCGCAAGGAACGATTTGCCATCATCACTGGAGTGTGCAATCCAAACCTTGCGATGCGGTTCTCCATCTTTGCCGTTCTTTTCGTTGCCGTGCCAGATCGCATACACGTTGCCAAGCGCATCGGCCGCAATGGCTCCGCCGCCATCCAGACTGCGGCTCTTGAGCATGAGATTCCGCTGGTCTTCAAACGCAGTACCCTCATCGTTGAGCCGCGCGTAGAGCAACGGGGATTCCTGCTCCGCATGCGTCGGTGCACCATGACTTGCCGCTTTGTCTGTCGGCGGGTTGGCGCCGTTCCACGCCACATGCACGCGATGGTTTTTGCCAATCGCAAGTTGAGAGCCGCGCACGCTGCCGATGGCCAGCGCACTGCCGGGCTGGCTGTTGACGCGCACGGGCTTGGAGAACGTTTCGCCAGCGTCGGTGGATTTGATGTAGTACAGGTCGCCCGCGCGGGGATCGCCCTTGTAGTAGACAAGATGCACGGTGCCGGCCGAATCCACTTCCACCTGCGGCTGTATGCCGCCATCCGGCACGCGCATGGTCTTGACCGTTGGTGCGGTCGGCGTTGGCGCTGCAGGCGGCGCGGTCATCGACATCGTCGCCAGCGCGCACACCATGGCCACGCCGCACTTCAAAATCAAGTTGATCATGAGAAGACGTTAGCCCCAGTTGTTGATGACCGCCAGCAGGTCATTCACGCCCACAGTGCAATCGCCGGTGACATCGGCCGCACACGCTGGCGGGCAGGGTGCCGGGCAAGGCCCCCATGCGTTGATGACGGCGAGCAGATCGGTGACATTGACCTGCGCGTCATGATCAACATCGCCGGGGATTGGCTGGGCATCAACCCTGATTTCAAATGGAGCCTCATTCGGATTGACGAATTCCCAACTTTGCCGCGGGCCGGAATTTCTCCAGAACCCGAACGGAGCGGACCCGACGGAAGGCGTATTGTTTTCAGCCGGACCCATCGCCGCCGCAACGTTGATGGCGCGATCGGTGGCCTGCACGGTGCAGGTGAATGAATTGGGGACGCGCACACTTGGCACGGGTAGCGAGTATTGCAATTCCGCACCGGAATCAATGACTTGATTGACCGGCCCGCTGTACCAGAGCAACGTGCCCGGGGCGCCAGCCGGACCATCGTTGCGATAGAAGCGAACATGCAGTTTGAATGTTGCCGGGCCCGCGCCGCCGATTCGCATGCGAATGGCACAAGTGTTGACGATTCGCTCGTAGCCAACCAGGGTCATCCGATTGCCATGCTCCAGGCTGTTGACCTGCCCGGCCGCCAGAAGTTCGTTGAAAGGACCCATCGGCAACGACGTGTTGTTGTAGACCGTCGTAGCGCCGAACGAGGCGCACGCCAGCGAAACAAACAGAAAGTTGGCGAATCGATTCATGGGTGCGTCCTTTGCGAAGACTCGAATTCCATTTTCAACGAACATGGGCCACGGGGGATGCCCGTGGCCCGCAGGATGACAGATGTCAAACTTGCATTGAATCCTGAACACTTACGCGCGACGACGGCGAGAACCCATGACACCCGCCAGCCCGAGCAGAGCAAGCGCGCCGGGAGCGGGAACTTCAAAGATCTGTCCGCGAATTTCACCACCGGGGAAAACGGAGGTGTGAACATTGACGTACGTCATGCCGCTTGTGAGGAACCCCGCTTGGGCAGCCGACAACACAAACGGGCCACCAGAAAGCGTACCAGTGGTGCCGCCGGTATGTGTGAGCGGGAACAGCACGCCAGCAGCGACACCGACGGGCGCGGGTCCGTGAATATGGGCCGCAGTCACAGGGGCCAAAAGGCCGGAGTAGGACCCCGCCGTGATGGTCAGCGTCAGCGTAACGTCATCAAAAGTCAGATCCATCGAACCAAAAGCCGGCGAAGCGTTCGGCGGCGTTTCCTGAAGGCCGTCCAGGTCTGCATGATAGAAGTGAATTGGTCGTGCCTGGGTCTGAGCGGTTATTGCGCAAACCAAGCCAATTGCTGCGAACAACAAAGTCTTTCTCATGGGGTGCTCCTCTTCAAAATTGAGTCGCGAACGCCGAACATCGACATTCGCCGCGGGTACATGGTACATCGATGGGTAGTCGTTGCAACAATATTTTTGCAGTTTCCCGGCTACCCCATGCGTCAAAAACGCCCAAAATGGGCCAAAAACGCACCCTAGGATTTCTCCACAAACTCATCCACATCCCTGGCCAGTGCAAAGTCCTTGTCCGTCAAGCCACCCGCATCGTGCGTGGAGACCGTCAGCGTCACCTTGTTGTATCGAATCAAAATGTCCGGATGGTGCTGCATTCGCTCGGCCAGCGCCGCCACTTTGTCCACAAACTGCATGGCATCCACGAAGTTCTCAAAGTTAAAGGTCCGCTGCATGGAATCGCCGGGCTCGCCGATGAGCGACCACTCCGGCAGCTTTTCCAGTTTCTGATCAATGCTCTCCTGTGCCAGT
>CAZWJR010000288.1:0-3485 GCA_964634655.1 uncultured Isosphaeraceae bacterium
TTGCACGCCAAACAGACGCCGCCACCGCTGGGCAACGAAGCGGTGCTTCGACTCTCACACGACGCCAATCATGTGGGGGTGGCCCGGGAAAGTGGACGCAGGCAGCAATGAGACCACCAAAGAATGCTGCAATCATTCGCCATATCCCATTGGAGTGCACAATTTCCACAGTGTGCCTGTCACGCGGCATTTCGCCGAAAATACTTCCGGGCCTGTCCAGAAATCCATTTGTATCCAGACGGAGAGAAACTTTCTCGCCCGATCGAACATACGCCGTCGCGTCCGGAAAAGAACTCGGCGACACAAACCGCGGTCCTTCGATATCGGCAAGAAAATTGAGTCCAATTTTCACGAGGGCTCGCAAGACAATATCTGGCCTGAACCGATGGCCAGATTCTGGGTCAATCACACCGAATCCATAGGATAATGTAGTTCGATTGAGTACTGGCTTCCAACCCCTTGCAAGGTGAATCACGCGATCTCTTTCGACAGTGCCGGTGTATCGACAGCAAAATGTCATTCCGCGCCGCCAATCCTTCAACACATGCGGTGTGTAAATGCGCGGTGGATACCTTCCTCGTACTGGAGGTCGATGAACCTTTTCCCATCGCAGTAGTGATCGCTTTGGACCGGCAAGATATGAATCGAACGATCGATGCAAGCAGTACTTGAATGCTTTGACATAATCGGCAACCCCCATGCGCTCTGCTTCTTCGCCGTCATAGGTAAAGAAAACCCTGTCCCCGAGCAGCACAATTTGCGGCCATAGTACTGTGGCTTGAAAACCTGGCGCAAGCCATGCCTCGAGCGCAACGTCTAATCCCGGGTGATAGTCCCATACTGGCACGGAATGAACGCCCAAGACCTGCTGAATGGCAATCGCAAGCGGCGAACGTGATACTAATCCCTGATCAAGCTCTGAAAACTCTCCGTTGCACTTCTGGCAAACACATTTGATCGTCCTAGCCCCACCGATTGCTTCTTGGATGATGTGTTCACCCCTTCGAACACCTTTGGTCGAGCCGGCGCAATAGATACATTGCAATTCATGAGGCATCTATCGTCACCACACAGCTGCTACCGGCTCTGATTTCGCGCCGCACCGTCGCCTCGTCAATAGGAACAAATGTCAATGCCACAACGGAAATTTCTCACACAACGCCCGCACTTCCTCGCGCACCGCAGCGCACACCTTTGCATCACCCTTGCCATCCATGACGCGATCAAGAAGGTCCGCGACCTGCCGCATCTCGTTTTCCTTCATGCCACGCGTCGTCAGCGCGGGTGTGCCCAATCGCAGCCCGCTCGTCACCATCGGCGGCCGCGGATCATTCGGTATGCCGTTCTTGTTCGTGATGATGCCGGAACTTTCCAGCCACTTCTCCGCATCTGCGCCGGTCAAATCCGCTGATCGCTGCCGCAGATCGACCAGCATCAGGTGATTGTCCGTGCCGCCGGTGCACAAGCGGTAGCCGTGCTTCACCAGCGATTCCGCAAGAGCTTTTGCGTTCTTCACAACCTGCTGGCAGTACATCTTGAACTCCGGCTTGAGATTTTCACCAAACCCCACCGCCTTGGCTGCGATGATGTGCATGAGCGGCCCGCCCTGCGAACCCGGGAACACCTTGCGATCAACCTTCTTCGCCACCTCCTCATCATTGCTCAAGATCAACCCGCCGCGCGGCCCGCGCAGCGTCTTGTGCGTCGTTGTCGTCACCACGTGCGCATGCGGGAACGGCGAAGGATGCACACCCGTCGCCACCAGACCCGCAATGTGCGCGATGTCCGCCATCAAAACCGCCCCCACTTCATCCGCAATCTTTCGGAACGCGGCAAAGTCAATGATGCGCGGATACGCCGAGTAGCCGCAGATGATCATCTTGGGTTTGCACTCCCGGGCGATCTTTGCAATGGCATCGTAATCCAGCGTCTCCGTCTTCGCATCAAGATCGTAATCCACAATCTTGTAGAACGTGCCGGAGAAGTTCGGCTTCAAGCCGTGCGAAAGATGCCCGCCGCTCTTGATCGGCAGACTCAACACCGTATCGCACGGCTCCAGCATCGCCATGAACGCAGCAATGTTCGCATTCGCCCCGCAGTGCGGCTGCACGTTGGCGAACTTGCAGCCAAACAATTTCTTGGCCCGCTCCCGCGCCAAATCCTCTGCCTGATCGTGGAACTCGCAACCGCCGTAGTATCGCTTGCCGGGGTAGCCCTCTGCGTACTTGTTGGTCATCCACGAACCCATCGCATGCATCACGGCTGTGCTGACATGATTCTCCGAGGCGATCAGTTCCAGCGTGGTGGATTGCCGCGTCGCTTCATTGCCAAGGATGCGCGCGATATCCGGATCATGCTGCTGCAACATCTCCAGCAGCGATTGAGAAAGTTCATCCAGTTGCGGCGCGGCAGCCGCGGATTTTGCGTGGGCGGTGGTGGTCGTGGTCATACGCCGTATCGTAGCCGATGAAGCGATATCCGCCGCTTCAATTCAGCACCATCCGCACAATCCACGCGGGCATCACATACGCCAGCAGCGGCAACATCAGCAGCGCCAGCATCACCGTCATCAGCCCCGCCACCGCGATACTGTGCGGCATCTTCAAATATCGTTTGATCGCCACCGCCCACCACACCGGCAACACGATCCAGATCGCCATCGGCGCGCCTCTCAAAAGCCATAGGAACGGCGCGAAATCCGATTTCCAAATCAACGCCACCCCCGAACCAATCAGAATCATCACCATTACAACAATCACCCAAAGGCTGTAGCACAAGATTCTCGCCACATGCGCCCACCGCACTTTCGCCCGGCGGCGTGAGGCTGGCAATAGAATGAAACTCGCCGGCAACAATATCGTCAGCAGAAAGCCGGCTGCAAATCCAACAACGGCCCGCCATCCGTTGTCTTCGTTCAAATAGTACGTCGCACTCTGATAATTCCATGCAGAGTAAATGTTGACCGGCCCGGGATACGGGCCGGTACGTCCATCCGGTAATGTGATTGAACCCCACGATGTTGTCGCAAGTGGAAACACCACTGCTTCGACCATCGCAAGTAGATAGGTTTGACTAATCACGGGAACCATGGTGGCCTGCGACTGAAGCATCGCGATTTGGGCTTGTGCGGCCCTGATGCTCTCGTCAAGACTCTCCGGCGACAGATTCGCGAAATGGTCAACATTTGCGCGATATCGATCCGTAATCTCTGTACTTTCCGGCCACTGCTCCCGCAACGCCTGCAGCCGTTCCTCGGCATTCATCAAATGCAGTCGTTGCGCGATCTGCATTGTCTGCAGATTCGTTTGCGCCCATCGCATTTGCATCGCCGATTGCTGCGGCCAACTCAAGTACTGCTGCTTCACCTGATGCAACATGCTCGCTGCCATCACACTCTGCACTGCCACATAACACAACAAAAACGGCATCACCAGCGAACACACATACATCACCAACCGCCACGGCCGCACCGCCTGCGACATCTG
>CAZWJR010000289.1:0-3483 GCA_964634655.1 uncultured Isosphaeraceae bacterium
AGTCATCGTGCGCGCTTTTTCAAACGCTTCTGTCCACGTCGGACGCTTGCGAATCGGTTTAGAAATCTCGGCATCCATTGATTTTGTTTTTTACTGCAAAAGTGCGTCCGGCGACTCCAGCAGCTTCACCACCGTGTTCAGGAACCTTGCTCCCTCCGCGCCATCCACCACACGATGATCGCAACTCAAACTCAATGGCAGCACGATGCCCGCATAGAACGCGCCGTTCTTCACCATCACCTTTTCCTTGGCACGCCCAGCCGCAAGAATTGCCACCTCCGGATAATTGATAATCGGCGTCGCAAACATCCCGCCGTAACTTCCCACGTTGGAGATCGTAAACGTCCCGCCCATAAGATTCTCGCGCGGCACTGTCCGGTTGCGGCACTGGTCCGCCAATGTCCCCACCGCATCGCTCAATTGCACAACGCTCAATTGATCCGCGTTGGGAATCACCGGAACCATCAGGCCGTGATCCGTATCCACCGCGCAACCAAGATTGATCACGCTCTTGCGGATGATCTCCTCGTTGGGATCATCGACGTTGGAATTAAGAGCCGGATGCTTTCGCAGCCCGCGACAGATCGCAATCATCACAAACGGCAACAGGCTCAATTTGCGGCCAAGCACGTTGGAATACTCACGCCGCTTCTTGTCCAGCGCGGTCACATCCGCTTCATCCACAACCGTAAAGTGAACCGCCGTTTGAATGGAATGCGTCAGCGCCTGCGCGATCTTGCGCCTTACACCACGGAATGGGATGCGTTCCGCAACGCCATCGGCGGAAATCTGTACTGGGGCTTGGGCCGCCGGTCGCCGTGCCGTTGAACTTGCAGCGCGACTTGGCGATGGTCGCTGTTCTATGTAGCCCTGCACATCGGTCGCCGTCACCCGTCCGCCACGACCCGTCGCGGGAACCTTGTTGATATCAACGCCCGCCTCACGGGCAATGCGCCGCACCGCCGGTGTCGCCAACGCCTTGCCCGGCATGGCGTGCCCATTGTCCTGTGATGCTGGTCGACGAGCGAAACGATCCGGCACGTGCAATGATCCGCCCACTGATCCCACCACCGTGCCTTGATCCTCATCTGCCGCAGCCGGAGCAGCCTTTCCCGCAGCGTGGGCCTTGGCCGCAGGCTTTGATTCCGCAGCCACAGTCGCCGTCGGCGCTTTCGATTTTGCTGGTGCAGCCGCCGCAGCGCCAACGTCGTACGTAACCAGAATGCCGCCCACCTTCATGATGTCGCCTTCCTTGCCTTTCAATTCCTTCACCACACCCGCCCAAGGCGTGGGAACTTCCACCAATGCTTTGTCCGTTTCCATCTCCGCAAGAATCTGGTGTTCATCCACCTTCTCGCCAGGCTTCACACGCCATTTGATCAGTTCGGCTTCATGCACACCCTCGCCCAGGTCAGGCAGAATGAAGTGCGATCGGTCGGATGGTTGCTTGGTAGCCATGGTGATGCTTAGTACGCGGCGAGTTCTTCAATCGCCTTGCTGATGCGAGGCTCTTCCGGCAGGTATTCCAGTTCCAATTTGTAGTACGGCATGATCGTGTCAAAACCCGTCACACGCTGGATCGGCGCTTCCAGATAAAGGAAGCAATGCTCCATCACGCGCGTCGCAATCTCCGCGCCAAGGCCGCACGTCTTGGGTGCTTCATGCACAATGATCACCCGGCCGGTCTTCCGCGCGGAATTCACAATCGTCTGTGTATCCAGTGGCGAGATCGTCCGCAGATCGATCAGTTCAATCGACTTGCCGGATTTCTCGATCGCCTGCATGCACTGAATGACCGAGGCGCCCCAAGAAATCATCGTCATCTCATCGCCTTCAGTCACGATGCGCGCCTGGCCGATCGGAATGGTGTATTCATCCTCCGGCACTTCTTCTCGGAAGGCACGGTAAATGCGTTTGGGCTCAAAAAAGATCACCGGGTCCGGATCGCGGATCGCGCTGATCAGCAAACCCTTGGCGTCATACGGCGAAGACGGCATCACAACTTTCAGACCCGGCGTGTGCGAATAAATCGCCTCCGGCGAATCGCTGTGCAGTTCCGGCGCGTGAATGCCGCCACCCACAGGAACGCGAATCGTCAGCGGAACCGTCAGTGCGCCCCTTGTGCGCGTTCTCATGCGAGCCGCATGTGTGCAGATCTGGTCATACGCCGGGCCAAGGAATCCTTCAAACTGAATTTCCGGAATCGGCCGCATGCCCGCCATCGCCAAACCGATCGAAGTGCCGATGATGCCGGATTCCGCCAGCGGCGTATCGACAACCCGGTCCGCGCCAAAACGTTGCCAAAGGCCTTCGGTCACGCGGAAGACGCCGCCGTTCTTGCCGATGTCTTCACCCAAAAGAATGACGCGGTCATCCAGTTCCATTTCCTGGATAAGCGCGAGGTTGATTGCTTGAACAAGTGTGAGATTGGCCATGGGTTACCTTGTGCGGCCGTTTCGATTTGATTTCGCTTTGACTTCCAATTCCGTAACCAGCAGAACGTCTATGAAATGACTTGATTCATCCGCTCCAAACACATGGGCAGTTCGTCCACTGGTTGAAAGGGAAATGGACTCTGGATGCGATACGCTCATCCGGCGACCATCGGCCAAGTGAAGTACGAACGGGTGAAATGGCTGCGCCCGAATGACTTCCTTTAGTTTGTCACTGGTCATCGCGCCATCTCCTGCTGCGACTCCACCCCCGCCGCCTCCTGCCCCAAACTGTGCGTCGCCTTCGTGTCCCGCTGGGTGCGCAACTCTTCGCCCAGCTCCGCATACATGTAGTTGAAGAAGTCCGCCTTGTCCGGCGCTGCAATCGTCTCCGCCCGCTTCACAATCGCCGTTACTTCTTCCTTTGCCCGTTCCTGCAGTGCCGCTTCCTTCTTGTCATCCCACAACTTGTTGGCACGAAGGTACTTGCCCAGCCGAATAATCGGATCGCGGTTCTTCCATTTTTCCAGTTCATCCGCATCACGATAACGCCGCGCATCATCCGCAGTCGTGTGGTCACCGAGTCGATAGGTGAGGGCCTCAATAAACGTCGGCCGCTTGTCCTCCCGGGCACGTTTGATGGCATCCTTCATCACCTTCACCACCGCAAAGATATCGTTGCCATCGCACTGGATGCACTCCATCCCATACGCCAACCCGCGCTGCGCAACAGTGGGGGCCGAACACTGAATGCTCGTCGGCACGCTGATCGCCCAACCGTTGTTCTGGCAGAAGAAAATCACAGGCAGATTGAGATTCGCCGCAAAGTTCGCAGCCTCATGAAAATCGCCTTCGCTCGTCGCGCCGTCTCCAAAGAACGTGCACGCGATTCGATCTTCCTTTCGATACTTCGCCGCCCACGCCAGGCCCGCCGCATGCAGCATGTGCGTCCCGATGGGAATGGAAATTGGCGTAACGTTCACGCCTTCAGGTATCTGGTTGCCCCGCTCATCGCCCATCCAGTGCAACAGAATGTACTCCGGGGGCAGGC
>CAZWJR010000290.1:0-3451 GCA_964634655.1 uncultured Isosphaeraceae bacterium
GGCTTGAACAGTTCCTGCGCTTCCGCCGCCAGTTTCTGATCCACCTGCGATACATCCTGCGTTGCATCAATCAGCAGCAGCACCACATCCGCCCGCTCAATCGCCGCCTGCAACCGCGTGGCGGCGTAAAACTCAATGTCATCCGCAAAACTTTTGCGCTTCCGCGCCCCGGCCGTATCAATCGCCAGCAGTTTGCGGCCGTCAAAATCCAATCGCACATCGATGGAATCCCGCGTCGTCCCCGCAATTTCACTAACAATCACACGCTCTTCCCCCGCCCAGGCATTGATCAGCGTGGATTTGCCGCTGTTGCGCTTGCCGACGATGGCAACTTTCACTTCCGCATCGCTGGGATGGTCCGCCTCCCAGCCCGCTTCGCCCAGCCGCTCGTAAAGCAATTCCGTCAGTTCCCGCATGCCGATGCTGGTGGTGGCGGAAAAATTCATCGGCGTGCCAAACCCAAGTTTCGCCCCCTCCGCCGCATCGCCAATCCACGTTTCATCATCCACCTTGTTGGCCACGGGGATCACCTTGTGCGCATGACCCGCCCTGCGTATGAGCGATGCAATCGCCTGATCGAGCGATGTAATGCCCGTCTGCGCATCGGTCGTCAGCAGCACCAGGTCCGCCTGTGCAATCGCCGCGTGAATCTGCGCTTCAATGTCATCGGTCAAAGTGGAAAGGTCCGCACCCACTTCATCAAAGCGTTTGCCATCGGCGGTGTACACGCCAAAGCCGCCGGTGTCGATCAATTCCACCATCTTGGCGGGTGTGCCCTTTTTGGTTTCCGTCGGCGCGTTGATCTTGACGATGGCGGAAACCCGGTCACGAGTGACCCCCGGCGTGGGATCAACAATGGAAACCCGCTTCCCCGCCAGCCGGTTGAGGAGGCTGGACTTACCGACATTGGGCCGACCGACGATGGCGATTTGAGGCACGTTCATCAGTGATGATAGGACCACCCCCAATTCCCCGAAAAAACCCATCCAAAGCCAAATCTCCCGCGCACTCCCTGCCCCCATCCCGTCGTTATCGCACGAGGTAACCCGGTGAGCAGTCTAAGAAACAACGCCGCCCAAGGCACAACACCTCGGGCGGCGTGCTACGGTTATCTCAAATCACTCTGCGTATTCCTCCATGCACTCCTTTACTGCGGTTATCCATTCTTCCGAATACGGCTCCAGTTCCAGTTCATTCGTTGCGTAATCCATGCAATACGCAGCGACGCCCGTGGGATAATCTTCGTGAACAACCGGACACTCGCCCCAGGTTGTGATCACGACCAGGATATCCGGGACGCCTACCGTCCCGTCGAGGCATGGGCGGGGGCCGACATCGGCCGGACAGGCCGTGGGCGGTGATGGACATGCTCCATACGCGTTGATCACTGCGAGCAAGTCGGCCGTGCCGACATTTCCATCATTGTTGATGTCGCCGTAGCAGGATTCTGCCTCCGGAACCTCGTACGCGCCCATGTCGACATAGAACACGATGCGAGGATTCTGTTGCAAATCAGGCACACGACCGCTCGGAAACCCATTTTGATTCAAATCAAAGTCATCATTCGGCACCCAACCGCTGTTGCCCTGATTGATGCATGGCGATCCGCATTGCAGCCGGTAGTCGCCGTAATTGGGATCCACAAACAAAGGATCGGTATTCTTGGGAGCAATCACGCACGAGCCGGCTGCTGATGGCCCGAATTGCACACAGGAGTGATCCAGTTCCCGTCGGCCGACAATCGAATGACCCAGAACCTCCGGGTCACATTGATCACACAAGTTGTTCCAGATGATGCAGTTCTGAATTGCAAATTGTCCGTATGTCGAAATCGAACACCCAGCCGGCGCTGCGTGAAAAAGTGCTCCAGATGTATCCGCCCCGTTGTGGTACAACGTGCAATTCGTCAGCGTAATGACTGAGTACGTTTGGGCGTAGATGGCTCCGCCATCGGCTTCGGCCCCATTCGACACAAAGAGGCAGTTGAAGAACTTTGGATGCGCCCCGACTACGAACTCCTCATCCTCCACGCTTGGCGGCTCAATGTCCTCAAACGCGCACGCTCCGCCTCGACCGGTCCCGCTCCCCTCCATGTATGCGTTGTTGAAAATGAATTCGCAGTTCCAGAACTGCGCCTCCGGTTGATTGCCGCCACGCATGAACACCGCGCCGCCAACCCGCGCTCGGTTGTCAACAAACTTGCATCGCACAGTGACTGGTTGGGTGTACGTGGGGTTGGAATTGCCTCCCACGATGACCAGCCCGCCGCCCGAATCAGCAGTGATTGCTCCGTTTCCGTTTGGGTGTCCCGCACCAATGGCATTGCCTCTGGTCACGGTAAATCCGTCGATCAGCGCGCTGCTGCTGACATTGATCGCGCTTAAAACGTGATAGGAATTGTCATCGATGAGGTCGGGGTTGTCGTGATCCAGCGGGTCATCATCTCCCTCCAGATGGCCGTCGAGAACGCAGACGTTCGTGCGACAGTTTCTCGCGTTCTTGTCCGTTTCAGAGCCAGCGAAACCGCCGTAGATTTTCACGTTGTTGTGCAGCGAAAACGTTGCGGCGCGACTGCCGCTGCCGGTAGGATTTGCCGCGCTTTCGTCTGGTTTGTACGTTCCGGTCGCTACCCAAATTTCGACTGTGTTGCTGCCTTCGACCTGTTCAACAGCATAGGCCAAGGCATCTTGCAGCTACTTGTACGCATCCGTACCCCAACCCTCGCCATGATTTGTTGGACTCGCTGACCCGTTGGCGTTATCCACTCTCACAACAACGAGCGCCGCGTTAACCCATGCGCCGAGTGCCATCGTGATCACCATTACGAGGACCCACAACGCATTTCTAAATTTGGAAACGATGAACTTCATATTGTGCCTTTCTGTAGAGACAAAAGAACACCATTCACGCCGAAGGCGTGTTGGCCTTGAAAACTGAATTGTGGTGGGATTCCTCCAAATCCCCCCGTGACGGGATTCTTTCTCCGACCATTACAGGCTCACACCACTGACACCGCCTTTCTCAAAAAGTCCAATTTTCAATGACAATGAAAAGGTCCAGCACGTTTACAATGCCATCCGCGCTGACGTCAGCGGGTGACCGCTCTTTTCCCCATTCGATTATCACCAGCAAGAGATCATCGACATTGACTTGGCAATCTCCCGTGGCATCTCCAATGGTATCAACCGGTGTCAAGACAAACGCAACGGTATTTCCTTGAGCATCACCGCCATCGCCGGTGATTGATCCCGATAGGCTAATTGCTCTCGGAAACGAGACCCATAGGCCAGATCCAGCAGCGACAAGCAAATTCAGATCCACCATATTCCGTCCCGCCCAAACAAAAGGGGCTATCTGTCCAGTACTTCCTTGCTGGCTACATACACCGACGGCAATCGAATTATCATTGATAGAAGCCGCCGATGATCTTGCCCATCCCGGAATAGTTCCC
>CAZWJR010000291.1:0-330 GCA_964634655.1 uncultured Isosphaeraceae bacterium
TCATCGTTCTGACCATCACGATCGCCTCCTTGGAAACCGGCCGGCAACTCTGCGTCGCCAACAAAATCAACATCGCGGACTACCGCCTCGTCCTCTACGCCCTCATGCTTATTCTCATGATGATCCTTCGCCCAGATGGCCTCTTTGGCGTCAAGGAAATCTGGAACATCTTCGGCGGCCGGAAGAAAGTTTCACGCCGGACCAAGCCGGAGGCGAAACACTAATGGTTGCTGCACCTTCGACCACCGCCGCACCGCTTCTGGATGTCTCCGGCATCTCCATTTCCTTTGGCGGCCTCAAAGCCGTTCAGGATTTCTCCCTCAAAATGCC
>CAZWJR010000291.1:340-3451 GCA_964634655.1 uncultured Isosphaeraceae bacterium
ACGGCCTCATCGGCCCCAACGGCGCGGGCAAGACCACCATCTTCAACCTGCTCACCGGCGTCTACCAGATTCAATCCGGCTCCATCACACTCGCCGGCAAACAATTGAACGGTCTGAAGCCCCACCAGATCGCCGCCAACGGCCTCTCGCGCACTTTCCAGAACATCCGCCTCTTCGGCGAATTAAGCGTCATCGACAACGTCCGCCTCGCCTGCCACATGCGCGGCAAACATTCACTCTTCGGCACGCTCCTGCGCACACCGCGCTACGTTGGCCAGGAGCGTGCCATGACCCAGCGCGCCCGTGAACTTCTAAGCCTCTTCGATCTCCAGGACCGCGAGGACGAACAAGCCAAGAACCTCCCCTACGGCGATCAGCGCCGTGTGGAAATCGTCCGCGCCATGGCCACCGAACCGCTCATTCTCCTGCTCGATGAACCCGCGGCCGGCATGAATCCGCAGGAGAAAAAGGAACTCGCCGCCTCCATCAATCGCATCCGCACAGAATTCGGCCTGACCATCCTGCTCATTGAGCACGACATGGGCCTGGTCATGGATATCTGCCAGCGCATCACCGTGCTCGATTACGGCGTAACCATCGCCGAAGGCACGCCGCCCCAAATCCAGACCAATCCAAAAGTCATCGAAGCCTACCTCGGCACACCCACAGAACTTGAAGCGGATGCAAAGATCTGAACCATGCCCATGCTTGAAGTGAAAAACCTCCACGTGAACTACGGTGCCATCGAGGCGCTGCACGGGGTCAATCTTTCCGTTGAGCAGGGCCAGATCGCCACGCTCATCGGCTGCAATGGTGCGGGCAAGACCACCACCCTCCGCGCCATCGCCGGCATGGTCCGCTGCGCCCAGGGCGAAATCATCTACGATGGCAAACCCATCACCAACTGCCAGCCGCACGAACTCGTCCGCAACGGCATCGCCATGGCTCCGGAAGGTCGCGGCATTTTCGCCAACCTCACCGTGGATGAAAATCTCGCCATCGGCGCCTACGCCCGCAAGGATGGCCCCGCTGCCATCCGCAAAGACCGGGAACGCGCCCTGGAGTTGTTCCCCCGTCTTCGCGAACGTCTCACCCAGCGTGCCGGCACACTTTCCGGCGGTGAACAGCAAATGCTCGCCATCGGCCGCGCTCTCCAGGCCCGGCCGCGCCTCATGCTCCTCGATGAACCATCCCTCGGCCTGGCCCCGCAGATCGTCCAAACCATCTTCCGCATCATCCGCGAGATCAACGAAACCGGCACCACCATCCTCCTCGTTGAACAAAACGCGCACATGGCACTGCACACCGCACACCATGGCTACGTTCTTGAAGTCGGCACCATCGTCATGAGCGATGACGCCAACAAACTCTCCAAGAGCGACGCCGTCCGCAAAGCCTATCTCGGCATCGCGTGAAAAACTCCACTCGGTCGCCACAAGGTCTGAACTTCCAATGAGTGGGGCTGGCCTGCGTGCCGGCCGAACGCGGGCACAGAGGCCCGCTCCACTGTGATCTTGCCAACACCTTCAATTTCGCCGTTCCTTCGGCCCGTTTCGTACGCTAACATGCTCTGTAGATGATGCAGGACTTCCACCTCCGAACCGACCTGCAACGGGTCACCATCGACGGCTTCGCCCTGGCCCTGGGCATCGCTCCGCGCCCCGGCCGCCTCAAGGCCCCGCAGCAGGGCTACACCGTTTCTTTCGTTCCCGCCCGCGATGATGAGCCGGATACCTACAGTTTTCACGCGGTCGTCTCGCATGAAAAAGTCGCTCCCCTCGTCCGCCACGCTTTTGAATTTCTGCCCGATGAAGTCTTCGCCATCGTCGAGATCGGCTCGCGCGATGCCTACCGCTCCACCGATACCTACATCAGCGATGAACCAATCAGCCGCGATGATTTCCTCGAAGCCTGGCGAGATTACGAACCCTTCCTTCTGGAAGACAGCTGCATCGCCGCCGGCGCCAACAGCGAAGAACCCTTCATAGAAGTCTTCATCGATCAATGGAAAGGCGTCGCCATTCACGTCCCGCCGGAGATGCGTGAGGAAGTCGAAGCCATGCTTCAGGAACATGGCCTGGAAGAAGTCATCCACACCTGGCCGGACAAAGGCCCGGATGAACTCTCCGCCGATGCGGATTCTGAAGATGAATCCCCCGTGCGTTCGGTCCTGGACCTGCGCGATGAACACTCGCCGGATGTCGATGAACTCCTCCTCGATCTCCGCCACTGCTGGAAACTGGAACTCAACATCGATCCGGAATCCAACGTCGATGAAGGCGGCCGCGATCTCGGCTCCACGCTCTGGCACGCCATGGTCATCGTCGATCGCATTCACAACGGCGAAAACAGCCACAACGGCGACACCCACGCCGAAAACGAAAACAACCCCAGCCGCAGCGCAATCACCGGCAATCAGGGCCGCGCCGATTTCCGCAGCGCAGCCAACACCGATCGCAACGACGGCCCGGCCCGCAACGGCGGCTACGCTTCCATCTGGGCCACCGCCGGTTCCATCAGCCAGATGGAGCAAATGATCCAGACCGCGCTGGACCGCTACCCCGATTGGGCCATCAGCGAAGTCTTCACCATCGACCGCGTCGCCTTCGATGAACGCCCCGATGAACTGGCGGACCTCAAACCCCAACGAGGCCGCCGCGAACCGGAAATCCACCTCGTCGTACTCGAACCCTGGACCGGCCCGGAACAGGATTGACTCCGTCGCACTGAAAGAGATTTCACCGCAGAGGCGCGGAGAACGCAGAGAAGAAAATGATTTGTGTTCAGGCGACATACGGTTTCTCTTCAACTATTTGTTTTTCCTCTGCGATCTCTGCGTCTCTGCGGTGCAATTTGAAAATCTGATCCCGTGCCTGAATCCAAAACAACCCAACCCGGTGACACTGGCGTCCCGCCTGTGAAGGAGTGGTACGCCGAGGGCCTCGCCTTCTCCTGCACGCAGTGCGGCAACTGCTGCACCGGCCCGCCCGGCGCGGTGTGGTTCAACAAGGCGGAGGGCCGCGCCATGGCCGACAAACTCGGCCTCGATGAATCCGATTTCTACCGCCTGCACGCGCGCAAACTCGACGCCGATGCCAACGGCAAGGGCGG
>CAZWJR010000292.1:0-3428 GCA_964634655.1 uncultured Isosphaeraceae bacterium
CGGCCGTCGCCCATCACGCCCACCGATTGCACGCCCGGCAGCAGCACCGCAAACACCTGATCCGTGCTGCGATACAAGTTGTTCGCGATGATTTCCTCCAGCAGAATCTCATCGCAATCCCGCAACACACTTAATCGCGGCTCCGTGATCTCACCAAGAATGCGAACTGCCAGCCCCGGCCCGGGGAACGGGTGCCGCCACACAATCTGTGCTGGCAGACCCAAAACTTCTCCCAATTGCCGCACTTCATCCTTGAACAAACTGCGCAGCGGCTCCACAAGTTGGAAACCCAGTTCCTTCGGCAGCCCGCCCACGTTGTGATGCAACTTGATGTTGGCCGCGGTCCCCGCGTGACCGTGACCAGATTCAATCACATCCGGATACAGCGTGCCCTGCGCCAAAAACTCCACCTTGCCGTGGCCATCGCTGCTGATCTGCTCCGCCGCTTTCTTGAACACATCAATGAACCGATGCCCGATCTTCGTGCGCTTGATCTGCGGATCTGTCACCTGTTTCAAATCGCCCAGGAAATCAGCCGAGGCATCAATGACTCGCAGATCAATGTCAAAGTGATCCCGAAACGTTGTCTCAACCAGCTCACGCTCGTTTTTCCGCAGCAGGCCGTTGTCCACAAAAATGCATGTCAGTTGCTCGCCAATCGCCTTCGCCAGCAGCGCAGCCGTCACGGAGGAATCCACCCCACCGCTCAATCCGCAGATCACACGTCCCTTGCCAACCTGCTTGCGAACCCGGTCGCACTCTGCGTTCATGAAATCCGCCATTCGCCACGTCCCCGCGCAGCCGCAGATCTCGTACAAAAAGTTCCGCAGAATATCCACGCCGTGCGGCGTGTGCGTTACTTCCGGATGAAACTGCACTCCATAGAACGGCAATTTCTTGTGTCGAACCGCCGCAAACCGGCACGTTTCGGTTTCAGCCAGTTGTGTGAATTCCTTGTCCAGCCCCAACACCTGATCGCCGTGGCTCATCCAAACCGTCGTCTGTGCCGGAATGCCCGCCAGCAAACCCTTGCGATCTGAAATATTCAACTTCGCCCTGCCGAACTCGCGCGATTGCCCCTGGTTCACTTCGCAACCAAGAATCTGACATCCCAGTTGCATGCCATAGCAAATCCCCAGCACCGGCAGGCCAAGTTCAAAAATCCGCGCATCGCACCGCGGCGCGGTCTTCTCCGTCACACTCGAAGGACCGCCAGAAAGAATGATCCCCTTGGGCTTCAACGCCCGCAGTTCCTCAATGGAAGTATCAGGCGCCACCAGCACACTAAACGCCCCGGCTTCACGAACCCGCCGCGCGATCAGTTGGGCATACTGACCACCAAAATCAAGAATGGGAATCACTTCAACGTTGGGCGTCGGGGCGGGTGTCTCCGCCGCAGCCTTGCCGATGACCGGTTGCATCACCATGAGCGGTGTCTCGCGTAAAAACGGATAGTCTAGCAGCCCGATGCGTCTTGGACTTCCTTCTTGGAGGTTCAGCACTTTTTACGTATCCTGTAGCCATGAAGGGCTTTCTCGTCACGCCGTTCCTCGCCATTGCCGTCCACTCATGTGGTCCCCCGGCAACCAGTGGCGGGTTCAATTCCGCCAATCCCGCCTCCAAAATCTACGCCATAGAAAACGCCGTCCGCCAGGACGATCGCCCCGCCGTCAAGAACATCATTGAACAACTTGATTCCGATGATCAGGCCGTTCGCGCCGTCGCCATCGCCGCCCTCAAACGCATGACCGGCGAAACCTTCGGCTACCGCGATTTCGATCCGCCCGATGAGCGCCGCGCCGCCATCGATCGTTGGAAACAAGCATGGACCTCCGGCGAAATCCAACGCCTCCAACCGCCACCGGCACAAAGGCCATCCACCGATGGCTGACACACCAATCGAACCTCACCTGCGGCTGGAGATGCTTAGCCAGCCACGCTTCCTTGCCGCCGCGCGCGCCATGATCTCCAACGTCGCCCAGCGTTTGGGTTTCAATGAAATGAACTGCGGCCAGATCAGCCTTGCCGTGGATGAAGCCCTTTGCAACGTCATCAATCACGGCTATGAACGCCGACCCGATGGCAGAATTACCGTCAGCGTCTGGGCCATCGATGAGAATCCCGCCGGTGTTAAGGTCATCATTGAAGACCGCGCCAAGCAAGTCGATCCCGCCCTCATCCGCTCCCGCGATCTTGATGACATCCGCCCCGGCGGCCTCGGCGTCTACATCATCCGCGAAATCATGGATGAAGTTACCTACGAAAAACGCGATGGCGGCGGCATGCGCCTCACCCTGCAGAAAAAAATCCCGCCCCAGCCCGCCTGCTGCGAAACCCAGCCCGCTTCAACCGCGCCACATTCCGGAGACAAATCATGAACGACGATCCGGAAATGGAAGTTCGTGTCGAAATCGTTGACGGTGCCACCATCATCACGCCAGTTGGAGAAATCGACCTCGGCCGCGCACCGGCTCTCCGTGTGCAGATCATCGCCGTCCAGGCCAAACGCCCAAAAAGAATGCTCATCAATCTTGCGGAAGTCCCCTATATGGACAGCTCCGGCGTCGCCACACTCGTCGAAGCCATGCAGAACTCCCGACGCCACGGCGGCAAACTCATCCTTTGCGCCATGCAGGACAAAGTACGATCCATCTTCGAAATCGCACGGCTGGAAACCGTCTTCAAAATCGTCGCCACCACCGATGAGGGCATGAACGCATGAGCGCTGCGGAACCGCCTCCCCCACCTGTTTTCCTTCGCGCCCTGGGACGCTGGGGCGATCTGTGGAACCGCACCTTTGAACTCATCGGCGGCGTCTCCTACCTCATCCTCGATGTTTCTATCTGGCTCTACCGCGCCGCCTTTCTCCGCCGCGTTCGCTTTGGCCGCACCGCCATCGTTTCGCAGATCGTCCGCATCGGTGTCCGCTCCATCGGCATCGTCATGCTCGTCTGCGCCTGCATCGGTTTCATCCTCGCCCTGCAGATGGCTCCGCCGCTTACAGAGTTTGGCCAGGCCGACAAAATCGCCAACATCGTCGGCGTGGCGGTCTTCCGCGAACTTGGCCCGCTCATCGCCGCCATCGTCCTCACCGGTTTCGCCGGCGCATCAATCGCTGCGGAACTCGGCACCATGGTCGTCGGCGAAGAAATCGAAGCCCTGGAAGCCCACGCACTCAATCCCGTTCGCTTCCTTGTTCTGCCCCGCGTTCTCGCCACCGTCGGCAGCCTCACGCTCCTTACCGCCATCGGCGATATCACCGCCGTTTTTTTCTCCGGCATGATGTCCGTGTTCTTCCTTGGCGTGCCGTATGAACTTTACAAAACCAACACGCTCACCCAGTTGGTCCCCAGCGATTTCTACACCGGTCTCATCAAGGCGGCGGTCTTTGGCCTGATCCTAAGCGCCATCGCCTGCTTCAACGGCCT
>CAZWJR010000293.1:0-3421 GCA_964634655.1 uncultured Isosphaeraceae bacterium
CGAAGTTCTTGATTCACAAGACCGATCGCACAAGGCGCGGGTGGTGTCTTTGGATACCGCTGCCAAGCCGTTCAAGCGGGTTGTAGCCAAGTTGCAGAAATCGACGGATCGCATCGTGGCAGGTGATGTTGGGCGATGGGTGTTCAAGAATCACAAGAAGCTGCCACGGGTGGTCGATGGATTGCTGCACACCCATACGTGCGATGATCTTGCAGCGGTAGCGGCAGCGCTAGCGACGATGGACGTGCTGCGAACGCAGAAAGATGCGGCGAATGTGGGATTGATGTTCACGCGGGCGGAGGAAATCGGCTTCATCGGCGCCATCGCAGCATGCAAGAACAAAACTGTTGCGAAGAATGCACGGCTGATCTGTCTGGAGAACTCTCGCAGTTTTGCGGAATCTCCCATCGGCGGCGGCCCCATCGTGCGCGTTGGCGACAAGATGAGCGTCTTTGGCCCAACCCTCACCAATCGCATCAGCATGCTCATGATGGAGCATCAGAAGAACAACCCGAAATTCAAATGGCAGCGTAAATTGATGCCGGGCGGAACGTGTGAGGCCACCACCTTCACAACCTACGGCTACGAATCAACGTGCCTGTGCCTGGCGTTGGGCAACTATCACAACATGGCGGATATCGACGGCGTGGCGGCTGGCAAGCGGCCGGCGAAGGTTGGGCCGGAGTTTATCGCTGTGGCGGACTATCACGGCTTGATTGAGATGCTGGTGGTGTGCGCGATGCAGTTGGATGCGGCGGATGTGCCGACGCTGCTGGGGCGGATGGAGCAGTTGTTTGCGGCGTATTCAGATGTGCTGTAGCGGCACACCGAACAAGTCACATCACTTCGCAGCATCTTCAAATCGCTGCTGCTCACCATTGGACTCGGCTGATTGCAGTAATTGAATCGCCACCCGCTTCACATGCGTAGGTGTTGCGGCGATGGTGGTGAAGCGGATGTTGTGGAACTCAAACGCCTCGCCGGGTGTCGGCACGCGGCCGAAGTGTGAGAGCATGAAACCCGCCACGGTGTCGTAATCGCCGTTCTCCGGCACGCTCATGTGCAGTTTCTCGTTCAGTTCATCAATGCGGAAGCGGCCATCGACTTCCGCCTGCGTTTCATTGATGGCGGTGAATTGCGGGCGATCGTGCTCCACCGGTTCGTGTTCATCGCGGATGTCGCCGACGATTTCTTCCAGCACATCTTCAATGGTGACCAGCCCCGCCGTGCCGCCGAATTCATCGATGACGATGGCCATGTGCACTTCGCCATGCTGAAACACACTTAGCAGTTCGCGCACGGGTTTGGTTTCCGGCACGACGATGGGCTGACGAAGATGTGCGGTGAGCGTGAACTTGGTGGCATCCTCACCGAGGTACTTGATCAGGTCCTTCAGATAGAGAATGCCGACGATGTTATCGACGGTGCTTTTGTAGACGGGAATGCGAGAATGGCCTGCATGGCGGATGAATTCGCGGATGGAAGTGAAATCATCGGTGTATTCAATGCCTTCAATTTCCGTGCGCGGCGTCATGATCTGGGAGACTTCCGTGTTGGTGAACTCCACGACGTTTTCCAGAATTTCCGCGGACTGAATGTCCAGCCCGCCGGCACGCTGGCTGTCTTCAATCGTTTGCAGGAACTCATCTTCCACGGCTTCCTGATCACGTTTGCCAATGGCGCGGCGGAACAGGCCATCGACCAGGGTGCCGGCTTTGGTCAGCGGGGTGCACAGCCATGTGACGATGTACAACATCGGCAAACTGAACGCGATGATCGTGATGCCGCAGTGCCGGGCGAACGCGGTGCCCAGCACGACCGTGCTGAACCAGATGGCCACGGCAGCGATCAAACCGCTCAAGATCAGATCAGTCCATGTGATGATGGCCTGATCCCGCAGATTGACGTATGCCGCCAGAACAAAGATGTAGATCGACATGCGCGCCAGCGTGCGGAACAGCGCGGTGGCAAGAATGGATGAATCGTGAAGGTCATGCAGCCAATCGCCCGCGGCGGGCCTGCCCTTCTCTGTCAGTTTGCGCTGAAGCGCCGCGCGGCTCATCCCGATCAACGCCAGGTTGAGGGCCGAGAGATAAGTCGCCACCAGAAGGGCGATGAGCGTGGCAAGAATCAGCATGCTCATGCGCTGCTCCCTGCGGGCCCGGAGTTGGGCTTGCCTGCGTGGAACGTTTCGCCCACGCCAATGGCTTTGAGGATGCGGTCTTCCTCCGCATGCATCGCGGCGAAATCGGTTTCGGAGTGGTCATCAAAGCCGATGCAATGCAACACGCCGTGGATGCAATACAAGAGCAATTCGCGTTCGATGGCGTGGCCAAACTCTGCGCTTCGCCGCGCCGCTTCATCGGCACAGACTGCAATGTCCGCCTGAACGGATGCGCAGGCGGAATCACTCGCACCATTGACTGCTTCGGAATGATCAAACGTCAGAACATCGGTGGTGCCATCCACGCCGCTGTGGGTGCGGTGCAGGGCGGTCATGGAGGCATCGTCGGTGATCAAAATCTCCACGCGATCAATCGGCCGGCGGTCGGTTTCAGCGATGAGATTCAGGGCGTTTGCCAGGCGCGAATGCAGCCAATCGACATCGATCTTTCGGACCATCCCCGGCGAATGATTGATTTCCAGCCCGATTTTGAGGGGTTGCGCGGCCGATGGAGGTTCATCGGTCGGCTCAACGCCGGCAGTTGCGGCCTTGGGGGAGGCGTGGGGTTTGCTGATCATCATGGGCATGGCTGGCCGGTTCGCCAGGGCCGTGTCCACCCCGAGCGAACCTTGGTTCCGTGCCAAATATCATAGGGCGGGCGGCCATGAAACGCCACAAAACCGCATCTATTGGGAATCGTTCACGACGCCCCAACGCTCATCGCCACCAGCGAGGGTTTCACGCGCGCCTCAAACTCATCGCGGAACTTGTTCACGATGGTGCGCACGGCCCAGTTGTTGCCATCGGCCAGTCCGCAGATTGTTGTGCCGGGGATGATGCCCTGCGAGCCGGCGAGTTCCAGCAGAAGGTCCAAATCTTTGCTGGTGCCGTTGCCCGCTTCGATGCGCAGCAGCAGTTTGTACATCCATGCGGAACCTTCCCGGCAGGGTGTGCATTGGCCGCAGCTTTCGTTCTTGAAAAACCGTGCAATGTTGCGGCAGACGGCGATCATGTCCGTGTCTTCATCAAAGATCGTCGGACATGCGGTGCCCAGGCCCATCACGTCGTACTTGCGGCCGATGTCGAAGTCCATCTCCGCATCAAACTGATCCGTGCCGAGCATCCCCATGCTCACGCCGCCGGCGATCGCGCCCTTGAACTTCTTGCCATTGCGCATGCCGCCCGCAAATTCATTGACCAGTCTGCGCAGCGGAATGCCCAGATCAACTTCATACACGCCCGGCCGCTGTACGTGGC
>CAZWJR010000294.1:0-3413 GCA_964634655.1 uncultured Isosphaeraceae bacterium
ACGTTAACCGGTTCGGCCCTCCAGGAGGTATTACCCTCCCTTCAGCCTGGCCACGGGTAGATCAACGGGTTTCGCGTCTACACCCTATGACTCGACGCCCTTTTAAGGCTCGGTTTCCCTTCGGCTCCGCCGGGATACGGCTTAGCCTTGCCATAGAGAGTAACTCGCCAGATCATTATGCAAAAGGCACACGGTCACCTAATCGCCTTGCGGCGCTTCGGCTCCCATCGCTTGTAGGCACACGGTTTCAGGTACTTTTCACTCCCCTTGTCGGGGTGCTTTTCATCGTTCAGTCGCCTTACTGGTTCACTATCGGTCGTTGAGTAGTATTTAGCCTTCCGGGGTGGACCCCGCATATTCGCACAAGGTTTCACGAGCCTCGTGCTACTCTGGAACGCCTAGGCCTTTGTTGTGTTCTGCTACAGGACTGTCACCTTCTTTGGTCGAACTTTCCAGAACAATTCACAATCCACTTCATTGGCCATATTGGCGCCCGAACCCCAGGCCGAAGCCTGGTTTGGGCTGATCCGCTTTCGTTCGCCACTACTTACGGAATCGCGTTTGCTTTCTTTTCCTCTGCTTACTGAGATGTATCAGTTCGGCAGGTTTGCTCCTTACACCCTATACATTCAGGTGTAGGTGACTCAAAAGAGTCGTGTTTCCACATTCGGAGATCTTCACATCAAAGCCTGGTTACCGGCTCCGTGAAGCTTATCGCAGGTTCCCGCGTCCTTCATCGCCTCTCAACGCCAAGACATCCACCGTTTGCCCTTGTTGACTTGATCATGCCGACCCGATCCCGACACTTGATTTTGGATTTCTGATTTTGGATTTTGGATTGCTCCTGATCCTTATCGTGATCCGAATCGCCTGTCGTTTTCGCATCGAACATGCTCACTGCCAGGGCTTTGCGAACCCCAGCATCCGAGATCTTCACCATCCCTAGGCAGGTCAGTGTCGATCCGGCAGCCGCTCAGTCGTTCAAACGATCTCGTACTCGGTTGTTACTTTGCCTGCTCATCATCACGGAAAGACAAAACGATGACGAGCAGACGACATTCACATCATGACTTGTCAAAGAGCGATGCCGCTCCCTTGGCCGATCGTGTCGGCTTCCTTGCGGAGCCTTGCGACGTCTTGGGTTTGGCCGGCGGGCCGATTTCCGGTCCGCCAAGGGCAGTCGGGTAGCATATCCATCCCCCAAGTCCTGTCAACTTCACCACTGTCTGAAATATTCGGCCTTATGGCCGTTTCACCCGGTTCTTGCCAAGATTTCGGCCAAAAACCGATCCTCTGGACTTGGCGGCAATCCGGCCTGGCGACGATTTTTGTGGACAACTTCCTGAAGAAACCTCATTTTGCCGGCGTGGCGGGTGCGGCGGCTACTTCTTCCTCTGCCGATTTCGCTTCGCCGTTGAGGTAGGACCGGTTTGGACTGGTGTAATCCACTCTGGGTATCCGCTGCTGCATCAGGCTGTCATCGGAGAGACTTTGGAGGACAACCGTTGCCGCACCCCAAGAGCGACCAAGATCCGCTTCTTCTGGTGTGTTGTCTGGGATGATGTCCAACAGGAACCAATCCGTGCCGAAGTCGATTGGCTTGTCTGATCCCTTGGCACCGTTTCTTACGCCACCGATTCGTTGACCCGGACCGACAGAGAACGTGTCGGACCACCAGCGGCCATCGCGGTAGCGATAGACCTCAACACCAGCCAACCCGGTTCCCGGTCCAACCACTGCGGTTGACTGGGAAGCGGATTTCGCAGAGGTGATGAAGAAGCGCAACGGCGGCTCCGCCAAGATCGGCGCGGACCATTCGCTGGCCATAGATGCCAGCGTGAATTTTTCAGCCATGTTCTGCTGCGCAGGAATCAGGTCCAGTTTTCGCGCAAAGAGGGGGTTGTAGATTTCAATCGTGGCACGATACCGATAGGTCTTGCCAGGCTGCACAGTGATATCGTGGGCCCAAATCTGAAGAACATCTTTGACCGCTTCTGGAACGACGACCACGGGCGCATCCGTTTTCTCCGGTGTCGCAGGCGTCAACTTGTCGATAGCGGCTTGCGTTTCCGCCACCTGTTTCTTGAGGCGATTCAGAGTGGCTCGCATTTTCTTACATTCAGTTTCGGAGCCCTTGTTTGGATCACGCACACCCTTGCCAGAACTCTCGCCAAATCCTGCCCCGGCGCCTGGACCAGGCGCCGGCGCGCCGCCTTTGGGGGGCTTGGCACCGCCGGGTTTTGGTGGCGCAGGCGCTTCTGGAGGAGCCTCTTCCGGACAGGATGCTTCCTTCATCTTTTCTGAAATGCGATCCACTTCGGCAAGTTTTCGCTTCAATCTGGCTTGCAGATCGGCGAGTTTCTTGGCGTCAGGATTGGCAGATGATTCCGCATCCACCTTGACGTTGGTTTCCTTGTTCGGTGGAGCCCAGGCGGCCGCCGAGCCGCTGTAAAACTCGGGTTGAATCAAACTTGTTCGGCCTTGCGAAATGGTCCAAAGAATCTCTTCGCGGGCGGCAGAGTCGATTCGCCCCGCCAGTCGTGGTCGGACGGTGACTTGGCCGGGAATTGGGGTCAGCAGGTTGGATTTCTCCCATTTTCCGCCGACAAGTTCCTCTCGCTCAAATTTCACATCAATGAAATCAACGCGTTCGGTCCATTTGGCAGGCAAAGGAGCCTCACCGTTTGGCCCGGGTTCGGAAAATTGTTTTTTCACCGCGCCAAAATCAAACATGACGGACGCGGTGATCCACGAAATGTCATATGGTGCAGCTGGCGGCAGGACGCTCTTCAGATCGGTGTGCTCGCTTACCGTTTCTTCTGAAAGCGTCTCGAAGTATTGCTGGGTTGCGATGTCATAGGGAGCGGCGATCACCGGAATGACAAACGCGCGGTTCTCCGGCCCAATGGCCGAACCGCCCGCTGGGGTGATACTGGGAGCCATTGCAAGAAGAGTTGGTTGCGGGCTAATCGAAGCGGTTCTCAGTTTTTCAAAATCTTTGAGAATTGGATTCGGATCAGGAATGGAAACCGCGGGTCCAGCGATCGTTTGGCTGATTGCAACGGCTTTGGTTTCCAGCAATTTGTCGATATCGCCAGGGGCTACCTTGCCGGTGCCGGGCACGTCAACGCTGTTGGGACTGCCCATGAACTGCATGGCGGCAAAAGCGATCAAGATCAGAACGGCCACTCCCACAACCAGATGTTCCAGATGCTGTTCCCAAATTGGAATGCCTTTAGTCTTCATGGTTCTGCCTTCATTCAGTTCGAGCGAAAATTACCGGGCGTAGAGATTCAAAAGGTGTGTTCTTTCATGCCCCGCCGACGGGAGCCGTTGCCATCGGAATCCCCAACGATTGCTTGATTGACTTAGGCATGAATTCGGTGGTCCATGATCGAAGCCAGATTGTTTCC
>CAZWJR010000295.1:0-3403 GCA_964634655.1 uncultured Isosphaeraceae bacterium
TCGAGTTGTGCGATCTCCACCTGCAATTTTGCTTCGGCGGTAGAAGCGCGATTGGCGAAAATATCGAGGATGAGTTCGCTGCGATCGACGATTTTGCAGGAAGTTTCCTGTTCCAGGTTGCGGATCTGGGCAGGCGTCAGTTCGTTGTCGAAGACGACGAGTTTGGCGTGGGTCATCTCGACGAGTTTCTTGAGGTCTTCGACTTTGCCTTTGCCGAGGTAGGTACGGCCGACGGGTTTGTTGAGGTTCTGGAAAAGTTCGCCAACGACATCGGCACCTGCGGTTTTGGCGAGGGCGCGAAGTTCGTTGAGTGGATCGGCTTCATCGAGGTACCGGCCGCGCAGACCGACACCCACGAGCACGGCGGGCTCTGCGGCGACGTTGAGGCCTTCTCGTTGTACCTGGGACATGCGGGGCAAATGATATGCCGCGATTCAGTGCCGCGCGGCGGGCAAGTACGGGTATGATTCATGACCTGTACCTGTTTCACAAAGGAGTTCGCTGTGCGGATCAAGAAAATCCTCGCCCCTACGCTTCTTCTGGCCATATCTGCGGCACTGTTGATTCAACTGCCGCTGGCGATTGCTGATCGGTCCAGCGACTACAATTTTTTTGATCCGGTGATTGATGTTCGGCATGTGCTGCTTAACGGATTTGTGGATGACAAGAAGATTGTGGATGAGAAGATGCGCGTGGCGATGATCGAAGCGATGATCGAAACGCTGGATGATCCGTACACGACGTACGTGCCGCCGGCGGATGTGGCGGAGTTCAACAAGGAATTGCGCGGTTCGTACGTGGGGATCGGGTGCGAAGTGAATATTGTGGATGACTATCTAAAGATCATTTCACCGATGGATGGATCACCCGCGCTGGAAGCCGGCGTGATGGCGGGCGACGTGGTGCTGGAAATCGAAGGAAAGTCAACGTTTAAGATGCCGATCAATGATTGCATCAGTCAGTTGATGGGCAAGCCGGGCACACCTGTGAACATCAAGGTGCGGCACATTGACGGGACAGAACAGGCGTTCACGATTGTGCGCAATCACATCACGACGCGCACAGTGAAGGGGGTTCACCGTGAAGGCGGCGAGCAGTGGAGTTACTGCATCGATGAGAAACTTGGACTGGGTTATGTGCGCGTTACGCAGTTCAATGAAACGACGATGACGGAACTGCGGGCAGCGCTGTCGGAGATTCAGAAGACCGGGTTGAACGGGCTGATTCTGGATTTGCGCGACAATCCCGGCGGCGGACTGCCTACGGCGGTGGAGATGGCGGATTTGTTTTTGAATGAAGGGGATATTGTTTCCATTCGGCCGCGCGTGGGACGTGGTGAACCGCAGACGTTTGCGGCGCGGCGGGCGGGAACGCTGCCGGATTTTCCGCTGCTGGTGATGGTGAACGGGCAATCGGCATCGGCGAGTGAGATTGTCTCGGGCGCGCTTCAGGACAATCATCGGGCCAAAGTGCTGGGGACGCGGACGTATGGCAAAGGATCGGTGCAGGATGTGCGCGAACTGGATTTCAATCGCGGCACACTGAAGTACACGACGGCGTATTACTATTTGCCAAGCGGCCGCAATCTCAATCGATCCACGGACAGCGAAACGTGGGGCGTGGACCCTGACCCGGGCATGGTGGTGGCGGTTTCCGATGAGGACTATGTTGAGATGTACAAGGCACGGCGCGAATTTGAGATCATTCGCGCTGCGGACAAGACGGTGCCACATTGCGTGGACAGCCAGTGGATTCGCACGGCGCAGAAAGATGAGCAATTGGCGAAGGCGCTGGAGGCATTGCAGACGCGAGTGAAGGGCGGCGAGTGGCCGACCGTGGGAACCGACAACAGTACGATCGTTGCGTTTGACCAGGAATTGAAGCGAGCCACGGATGCGCGGCACCGATTGACGGAGCAATTGGCCAAGGTGGATGTGCGCATCGGCGAACTGCATGGGCTTGCAGCAACGGCCGGGAAGCCCCCTCTTCTGCCGCCGGAAGTTGATCTCACGCACGGCACGTTGACCGTAAAGGATAAGCAGGGCAACGTGATTGGCACGTACCGGATCGAAGGCGGAGACATGGAATCGGCGTTGGAGGCGATGAAACTCGCACCGATCGGGCCGTGATAGATTCGAAGTTGATCCTGGGTATCGAGTCCAGTTGCGATGAAACCGCGGCGGCGGTTGTTGCTGACGGCGTGAAGGTGATGTCCAACATCATTGCGACGCAGCACGATCTGCATGGGAAGTATGCGGGGGTTGTGCCGGAGATCGCCAGCCGTGCGCATCTGGAACGGATCACACCTGTGATTCGAGAAGCGATGCAGGCTGCTGATGTTGGCTATGAGGAATTGGATGCGATCGCGGTGGGACATCGGCCGGGGTTGATCGGATCGCTGCTGGTTGGTGTGAGCGCGGCGAAGGCGATGGCGTGGTCGCTGAGGAAGCCGCTGGTTGGCGTTGATCATGTGCTGGCGCATCTGCATGCGGGGTTGCTGGATGCTGCTCCAGTTGTGTATCCGGCGTTGGGCATGGTTGTTTCTGGCGGTCACACGAGCCTGTATCTAGTGCAAGGGCCGTTGGATGTGAAACTGCTGGGGAGAACGATTGATGATGCAGTTGGTGAGGCGTATGACAAGGCGGCAACCATTTTGCAGTTGGGATATCCCGGCGGGCCGTTGTTGGATCGGTTGGCGAAGGATGGCGGCGGGGATGAGGATGCGCACGATTTTCCGATCACGATGCTTGGAAAGGAAAGCCTGGATTTTTCGTTCAGCGGATTGAAAACAGCGTTGCTGTATGCGGTGCGGGGGCAGCCGGTGGGACGCGGCTCGCAGGCGGAATTTGCCCGTGATCACACGGACTTGAGTGAAATGGACAAGGCGGATTTGGCCGCTTCTTTCCAGCGTGTGGCTGTTGAGACGCTGATGCGAAAACTCGAACGTGCGTTTCAACGGCATCCGGAAGTTCAGTCGCTGCTCATCGGTGGCGGCGTGAGTGCGAACAGTCGATTGCGGGCGGAACTTGCGACGTTTGCGGATGAGCGCGATCTTGACCTGCGATTGCCAAAGTTGGAGTATTGTCTTGACAATGCTGCGATGATTGCGGGAGCGGCCGCTGCGCGTCTGGCGGCACAGCAGTACGATGAACTCTCACTGGCGGCGATGGCGAGCAGCGCGATCGGATAATCACCATGCCTTATTCTCACCCAGCCGCCATCGAAGAAGAAGAACTGCTGAAGCAGTGCGATATCGGTTTTGGGCGCACTTCCGGACCCGGCGGGCAGCATCGCAACAAGGTTGAAACGGCGGTTTTCATCACACATATTCCAACGGGAACGCAGGCATCGGCATCGGAGCGGCGCAAGCAGTTTGAGAATCGAGTGATGGCGTTCAAGCGAT
>CAZWJR010000296.1:0-3345 GCA_964634655.1 uncultured Isosphaeraceae bacterium
CAAGTGCGGCAGGAACTGCAAAACCGCTTCCAATCCCTGCTCATTGATGAATACCAGGACACCAATCACGCCCAGTTTGTAATCGCCCACTCACTGGCCGCAGCGCACGGCAACATCTGCGTCGTCGGCGACCCCGATCAATCCATCTACAAGTTCCGCGGCGCGGACATCGGCAACATCCTGGAGTTTGAAAAGCACTATCCACGGGCAACGGTCATTCCGCTCGGCCAGAACTTTCGTTCCACAGGGCACATCGTGGAAGCAGCCGCCAAACTCATCCAGAACAACCGCAAACGCAAGCCCAAACGCCTGCACACGGAACTGGGCGATGGCGAGAAACCGATGGTCATTACCTGCTGCGATGAGCATCACGAAGCGCAAATCATCGTGGAGGAGTTCCGCAAACGACACGGAGCGACTGGCGAAGGCGGCCACGACATTCCCTGGCGTGAAATGGCGATTCTCTATCGCATCAACGCGCTCTCTCGTGTGCTGGAAGAAGCCTTTCGCACCGCCAACATTCCCTACGTCATCGCGCGCGGCACGGCGTTTTACGAGCGTAAGGAAGTGAAAGATGCACTGTCCTACCTGCGCATTGTCGCCAATCCCAACGATGAAGTTTCGCTGCGGCGGATCATCAACACACCCACGCGCGGCATCGGGGGCACCACGCTCGACAAGATCGAAATCTTCGCCATCGACAATCAGTTGGGCCTGTTTGAAGCATTGCGGCAAAGCGCCCAGGCAGCGGGGGAGGTAACCGCCCGCGCCGCCGCCGCCATCAACAAGTTTGTGAACATGGTGGATGCATGGCGAGCATCTGCCGCGTCCACCCATGAAACCGTTCACCAGCAGATGATTGGCGATGAGCAAAAATCGCCCTTCGCCGCACTGGTGGAACGCATCGTGACGGAATCCGGCCTTGAAGCGATGTACCGCAAATCCAAGGCTGAAGAAGACTTTGAGCGGATGGAGAACATCAACGAATTGATCAATGCTGCCGCAGAGTTCATCCCACCCGCGCCGGAGCAGACCACCGATCAAGTGCCGGATGCCGCCGCAAATCTCACGGTCCTCCAAACCCTCAATGCGTTTCTGGAATCCGTCGCACTGGTAAGCGATGCGGATGCCATTGATCCCGCCTATGGCGCCGTCACGTTGATGACCATGCACGCTGCCAAGGGATTGGAGTTTGAAGTGGTGGCGATTGCCGGCATGGAAGAAGGCCTGTTGCCGCATTCAAGGTCCGTCGGCAACGAAGAAGAATTGGAAGAAGAGCGACGACTGTGCTTTGTCGGTATCACACGAGCCAAGCGACATCTCATGCTCATGCACGCCGCCATGCGAACCAACCGTGGCATGCGCGAGCGCACCATGCCCAGCCAATTCCTGCGAGAACTGCCGGGGCAATCCGTGACATTCATCGATCAAGCCGCCGATGCATTCGACGATGCGTTTGATGATCCCAAGCCGCAGTGGGGCCGCAGTTCCTACGACTTCGGTGGATCGCGATCGCAAAAACGCGAATCCGAATCGGACGGGCTGGAAACCAAGAACGAGCGGGCCGCAAACCAGAAATCCGCCTACCCAATGCGGAGCGCGCCGCATTCCATTCAAGTGGAGTTCCCGATCGGCTGCACCGTGCAACATCCAAAATTCGGCATCGGCCGCGTGGAAGCCGTTACCCCAAGAGTGTCCGGCTCCAGTGTGCAGGTGGCGTTTTCATCGGTAGGGCGAAAAACACTAATCGTGGAATACGCCAAGTTGGAGCGGGTGGATTGAACGCCGGGTGTACCATCAGACAGTGATGGATCCGGCTGCCAAAGTGCGGGATCAAGTGTTGGAGCGATGCCGTTCGCTCGGTTTTGCTCTGGCAGGTATTTGCCGGGCTGAACCTACTGATTACAAAGCGGAATTGCTCGACTGGCTCGCCGCAGGCAAGCATGGCGAGATGGAGTACCTCAACCGCAACGTCCAATTGCGAGTTGATCCACGAGCCATGGTTCCCGCTGCCAAATCAATTGTTTTCGTTGCCGATCGTTACTCTGCAACGGAATCAGCATCCGCTCCTGGCGGTAACCCGCAACCTGCGGCATTTCAGGGCAGAATCGCTCGTTACGCGCGCGGCGAAGATTATCACGTCGTCATGCGAAAACGCCTCACAAAACTCGCCCGGGAACTTGCGAACGAACACCCCGACGAAACGTTTCGCGTCTGCGTCGATACCGCACCTGTGCTGGAACGTGAACACGCCCAGCGTGCCGGCCTGGGCGCTGTGGGCAAGAACACGCTCCTGCTGCAGCGCGGCGTTGGCAGTTATTTGCTCCTTGGCGAAATCATCACAACCCTGCCGCTCCCGCCATCAGAACCCGCCGAGCCTGACCCATGCAGCACCTGCACTCGCTGTATCGATGCCTGCCCGACCGATGCCATCTCGCCATGGTCTGTCGATGCCACCAAATGCATCAGTTATCTCACGATCGAGCATCGCAGCGAAATCGACCCGAAATACCACTCCGCCATCGGCGATTGGATCTTCGGCTGCGATGTCTGTCAGGAAGTCTGCCCTCACAATCAGCCCACGTCACGCAGCCTTCCCCAAACCGCGGCCATTTATCCCGCGTATCAAACCCGGAGCGCAGGATTTGATCTCTTGGAAATCCTCAAATGGGATGAAGAATCTCGCCGACAGGCCTTTGCGAAATCATCCATGAAACGCGCCAAACTCAACATGATGAAGCGAAACGCGCTGATTGCCGCCGGCAACGCGCTTCGCCACACTGCAAACGAAGCATTGCGACTGCGTATTGAGTCATTGGCAAACGATCCGGCCGAAGATCCACTCGTCAGGAACACAGCCCGCACCGTCCTGCAATCGCTCACGCCAAAGACCTAAACCGCGGCGGCCGGATACGTGCAACTCGTCTTCTCGGTCTCCCACACGGTCACTTTGACAAGCGTGCCCCCAGCCTGTGCCACGGGTTCACACAGCAGATCGTGGCAAACCTTTGCAATATTCTCAACAGACGGATTCAACTTTGCAAATTCGAGCGTATCCAGATTCAGGTGCTTGTGATCGAATCGTTTAAGGATCGTGCAATCCACAATCTCTTCAAGGCGTTGCAGCGTGAACGATCCCGATGCACAGTGCTCATCGCCAAGCGGCTTCGCTACCGTTGCCGCAATCCGATAGTTGTGGCCGTGGCTGTTGGGATTGTTGCATTTGCCAAAGATCTCCCGGTTCCGCGCCTCGTCCAGTTCTGCAACGTGCAGACGGTGCGATGCCGCAAATTCAAATTGCTGGGTCATCAACACTTCGTTGAGATTCTTTGCATTCATCGTGAG
>CAZWJR010000297.1:0-3310 GCA_964634655.1 uncultured Isosphaeraceae bacterium
GATGAGTCCCAGGGACCGGAGTCCCTGGGCTTTGTGTTGAGAAGTGTGCGGTTTCGGCCGACCTATGATGTTGGCATGAATCAACTGACGGCGGCGCACATTACACATGAGGCTTGCGAAAAAATTGGTGGGATCGGGAGCGTGTTGGAAGGCATCATCACCTCGCCGGTGTATCAGAAGCATGTGAAGCGGACGATTCTGATCGGGCCGTATGTGGATCATCTGGATTTGCCGGCCGATGAGCGGCTGGGGTGTGATTCGCATGTGTTGTATTCATCGATCGATGGCATCGATGAACTTGGGCTGGGCGGCAAACTGCATCCGATTGAATGGGCGTTCAACGTGGCGATTGTGTACGGCAAGCGCAAGTTCGTTTTGCCGGGCAGCGATGATCACACCGGCGAAGCGGAGATCGTGCTGATTGATGTGTTCAACATCAACAAGGAGCGCGTCAACCAGTTTAAGAAGCGTCTCTCGGAGGTGCTTGGGATCAACTCCATGCAGTACGAGGCGGATTGGGGTTACGAGGAGTACGTGCGACTGGCGGAGCCGGCGTATTACGCGCTGCTGGCGCTGCTGCGGCATGATGAACTGCCTTGCATGTTGTTCAGCCATGAATTCATGGGTCTGCCGACGGCGTTCAAGGCGACGCTGGACGGGCAGCGGCAATTCCGCACGGTGTTTCACGCGCATGAATGCGGCACGGCCCGCAACATTGTGGAATATCACCCCGGGCACGACACGGCGTTCTACAACATATTAAGGCAGGCGCGGGAGCAGCATCTTTATGTGGAGGATGTGTTTGGCGATCGCTCCGGTTCGTTTCGTCATGCATTGATCAGCCGGGCGCACATGTGCGATGCGATTCTTGCGGTGGGTGATTACACGGCGGAGGAAATGCACTTTCTGGGTCGGGCGTTTGATCATCATCAGATTGATCTGGTGTACAACGGCGTGCCGCATCTGGATGTAACGTTTGAACGGCGGCGCATCAGCCGCGAGATGCTGGCGACGTACGGACAGAGGCTGCTGGGCCGCACGCCGGATGTGCTGATGACGCACGTGACGCGGCCGGTGATCAGCAAGGGGATTTGGCGCGATCTGCAGGTGTGTCATGAACTGGATGGCCGGTTTGCCAAGACAAATCAGACGGGGGTGCTGTTCATATTGACGACGGCGGGGGGCACGCGCCGGCCGCAGGATATTAAGAGCATGGAGGCGGAGTACGGCTGGCCGCGCGCGCATCGGGAGGGGTACCCCGATCTGGTCGGGCCGGAGATTGAATTTAATCACATGATCGAACAGTTCAACGCGGCACACCGGCGCGTGCAGGTGGTGCTGGTGAACCAGTTTGGGTGGTCGGCAGATCGGCAAGGAGAGCGCGTGCCAACGGGCATGACGTTTGCGGATTTGCGGCGCGGCACGGATGTGGAGTTTGGCATGGCGATTTATGAACCGTTCGGGATCAGTCCGCTGGAGCCGCTGGGTTGCGGGGCAATTTGTGTTATCTCCAACGTGTGCGGGTGCATGGGTTTTGTGAATCACGCGACGGGCGGTGCAGATGTGCCAAATGTTCTGGTGGCGGATTACACGCGGCTGGATGGAGAGCGATCCATTGCGGAATTGCTTGCCATGACGCCACCGCAGCGCGAGGCAATTGAGCGGCGCGTGGCGGGTGAACTGGCGGATGAATTGATGGCACGGTTGCCGAAGGATGAAACGGGAAGGCAGGCGCTGTTGAAATCAGGCCAGAGTCTGGTGAAGAAACTGGGATGGGATCAGGTGCTGGAGGAAACGATGATCCCGATGCTGCGGCGAGTGATGGACGATGCGGAGAAGCACGCGGAGAAATCGCAGCGGGCGATGAGGGTTGCCGCCGCGCCGAGTTGAGGCAGCTGACTTCTGCTCTCTCATCCCCAGTTGTTGATGACCATGAGGAGATCGTTGACGTTGACGTTGCCGTCGCTGTTGAGATCGGGTGTGCCGGGACCCCCGGAGCCGCCGCCCCCGGAATAACCGCCGCCCTTGGGTGGCGGGGGGGCGGGGGAGTATGGTCCCCATGCGTTGATGACGTTGAGGAGGTCGTTGACGTTGACGAGCCAATCGCAATTGGTGTCGCCGGGGCGGAGTGGGACGGGGGTGAGGAGGGCGGCGCGCGTTCCAAAGCCCGGCCCACCTACTGCCGCAGCGATCTGACCTTGGTTGTTTATGGCATAGGGATACTTGATGTGATATTGCGTAGAACCGGGCGCGAGCAGCGTATCGAGCGAAGTCATGGTGCCGTCGCGCCAAATGTAGCCTTGCGAATTGTTTCCAAGCAATGGGGGGTTGCTGCACCAACCAATGATTGTTCCATCGTCACGGATATCCAATGCGAAGCTCTGCAAAAAACCGAGAGCGTCCCAATATCAACCATTTTACTATCGATCCACGCCAAGGCACGTCGTTTATACCCACCTGCGCCTTGCGGATCTGCAATGGTGTACGCACCACAGATTGCGCCGCTGTTTGCGATCGCGACCGCGGTGCTGTTGGTTGCATTCATAGGCTTTCCCAATCTCGTTAGGACACCGTTTTCTAAAAGAAAAGCCTCGCCGTCAAAATGTCCGGCAGGGGCGGTTCCCATCCAACCGACAATTAGATTCAAGTCGTTAACGGAATTGGCTTCATTACTTGGGCCCAATGGGATGTTGAGATCAAACATTTTTCCATTTTCCCAGCGGTATGCATGTTGCGTCGTCCCATCACCCACACTAGAGGAACCGACCACAATGCCTTGCTGATTGATTCCAAATGTCTCAATCCACGGTATTCCGTTGTTCGGGAGCGATCCCAATTCTACGGTCTGACCTTTCGTCCATCGAAAACCTCGCTGAGTTTCAATTGCCATGCGGCCAATAATCTGATTGGAAGAGTTTACGTCATTCGCGCCGGAACTGCTGTTTTGAGGAATATTTAACAGCGTAATAACGCCGCTTCCGCTCCACATGACGCAGGCGTAATCGGTACTGACACCGCAATGAAACAGGCCGACCATATTGGCCTGATCGTTTAACCCGGACGGCGTTGAATTCCAAGTCGTTGCGTTGCAATTAAGTTGCAGGACTTGAACCGAGTATCGCAAACAAGCCGCTGATGACGACGAAAGGTCGCCAACGAGCGCACTTGCACCAAACAGCAAAATAATTTGCGATGTCAATTGTTGCACGGAAAAAGCCTTTCCTGCTTCAATTCTGGCCCTTCTGCTCCGTTTGTCCAACGGCAGGCACAAAAAATCCAAAAAAACTGAAAGAAACGGGTTGACATGGGG
>CAZWJR010000298.1:0-3281 GCA_964634655.1 uncultured Isosphaeraceae bacterium
CTTCATCGACGAGGGTGACAAAGAGATCGAGTTTGTTTTTGAAATGGCGGTAGAGGATGGGCTCGGTGATGCCGGCGGCTTTGGCGAGATCGGCGGTGGTGGTGCCGCGATAGCCGAGGCGCGCGAAGCGATCGGCGGCGACTTCCAGCAATTGTTTGCGACGATCGGCGGACCTCATACGGGGCATGGCGCGAAGCACTCCTCAATCAGCCCCGTATGTTAGTGGATGATTGCCGGCGATGTCTATGGTGAAATACTGGATTGGTGAGCCTGGCGCGGGCGCGCGTTAGGCGGCAGCGTTGCGGGTTGACTCGGCTTGCGGATGTGTGGCGAGTTCCTGCACGCCGCCGGGCAGAGTGAGATCTGTGATGGGTGTGCCTTCGGGGATGACATCGCCTTGCAGGGTTTTGACGACCACCTGCGGGTTGGAATCGCGGTGTTTTTCGAGTTCCTTCTCCAACGCTTCCTGTTTGGCGGGTTCTAGTTTGGTCCACGCCATGCGGCCTTTGCATTTGGGGAGGGTTGAGCAGCCGAGCCAGGGGCCGCGTTTGCCGAGACGGAGATTAAGGGGATTGCCGCATTTTTCGCAAATGAGGTCTGTGAGCACGGCGGGGACGGATGGATATTTGATCTTGCCGTATTTATCAAGATTGACGACGCACTTGATCTCTGGGTAGTTGACCGAGGCGAGGAATTTTCCGAAGCGGCCGGTGCGCAGGACCATTGGTGAGCCGTCTTCCGGACAGGCGACGTTGACTTTTTCCGGAAGCAGCGGCAGGCCTTCGCGATTGATCGGCGCGGCGTACTTGCAATCGGGATAACTGGCGCAGGAGAGGAACATGCCGTTCTTGCCAAAGCGATAGACGGTTTGGCTGCCGCACGTTGGACAGGCGTAGGGAGCTGGGCGAGTTTCCGCCTTGGCGTGGGTCATGTTTTCATGAGCCAGGTCAAGTGCTTTGGAGAAGGGCTTGTAGAACTGTTCAAGCATCTTGACCCAGTCCATGTCGTGGTAGGCGATCTTGTCCAACTCGGCTTCCATCTCGCGGGTGTAGCCGAGGTCCATCAACTGGGGGAAGCCTTCAATGAGTTTGTCGGTGACGACTTCGCCTGTTGCGGTGGCATGGAAGCGGCGGTCGATTTGTTCCACGTAGCCACGATCCTGTACTACCTTGATGATGGAGGCATAGGTGGAAGGGCGGCCGATGCCTTCTGCTTCAAGCGTTTTGATGAGCGAGGCTTCGGAGTAGCGCGGTGGCGGAGAGGTGAATGTCTGTTGCGGCTCGATGGAGAACGGAGCGACTCTTTGGTTTTCAGTCAGCGGGGGTAGGGTTTGTTCATCGCTGGCGGTGGGCACGCCGGTGGCGCGGTAGAAGCCATCGAAGACAAGGACGCGGCCACTGGTTCGGAAGATGGCGCCGGTTGGTTTGTCGGCTCGTTCGAGCAATACGGAGGTGGAGTCCCACTGTGCAGGCGTCATCTGGCAAGAGACGTAGCGGTTCCAGATGAGGCGGTACAACTTGTATTGTTCCGGGTTTAGCGTATCGCGCAGTTTGTCCGGGTGACGATTGACATCGGTGGGGTGGATGGCTTCGTGGGCTTCCTGTGCGGATTCCTTTGATGTGTAGAAATTGGGTTTTTCCGGCAGGTATTTCTCGCCGAATTTGGAACTCACGTATTCGCGCACTTCACGAATCGCATCATCGGAAAGGTGCGTGGAGTCGGTTCGCATATAGGTGATGAGGCCGACGAGACCTTCGCCGGGCACATTGACGCCCTCATATAAGGATTGGGCGGTTCGCATGGTGCGGTTGGCGCCAAAGCCGAGGAAACTGGAGGCAGCCATCTGCATGGTGGAGGTAATGAAGGGCGGCTGGGGGCGCGTGGTGGTGCGCTTGGTTTCGATGGATTTGACGCGATAGCGGCATTTGGGATCGACGTCGCCTTCAACGGTCTGTAGTGTGCGCTCCGGGCCTTTGCCCTTGGGATTGTCGGTGGCGGCAGTCTTGACGTTGATCAGGCCGACGGCATCGGAGACGCGCTTGACGTCGGCAACGCAATCTTTTTGTTCGGTGGACTTGCAGCCGAGTTCGAATTTGTCGCCACCGAGTTCCACGAGTTCGGCCTTGATGGCTTTGTGTTCGGCCAGCCAGGCGTTTTGAGCGCGTTGAGTGGGCGGGTTGTTCTTCTCATCGAGCGTGACCATGTACTGGGGCCAGAGTTCGCGGAGTTTGGCGGCGGCGTTTTCATCGAGCGCGAATCGGCCGTTCACTTTCCAGATTTCATCGGGGATGAATTTGTCGATTTCCCGTTCGCGTTCGACGATCAGGCGCACGGCGACGGATTGCACTCGACCGGCACTTAGGCCGCGAGCGACTTTTTTCCAGAGCAGGGGAGAGACCTGGTAGCCGACGATGCGATCGAGAATTCGACGGGCCTGCTGGGCGTTGACCATGTCTTCGTTGATGGGACGCGGATTTGAGAAGGCCTTTTGGATTTCGGTTTTGGTGATGGCGTCGAAGATGACGCGTTTGGCGTCGGCGGGCTTGATGCCGAGTTCTGCGGCGAGATGCCACGCGATGGCCTCACCCTCACGATCCAAGTCTGTTGCGAACCAGACATCGGCGGCTTCCCTGGCGGCGCGTTTGAGATCGCTGACGACTTTCTTCTTGTCGGCCATTACTTCGTAGGTTGGATCGAAGTGATTTTCGAGATCAACGCCGGGGACGGGCTGCTTGCTGCCCTTGGGAGCACGGGTAGGAAGATCGCGGACGTGGCCGATGGAGGCTTGGACAATGAAGTCCGGGCCGAGGTAACGATTGATGGTTTTGGCTTTGGCTGGGGACTCCACAATGACCAAATGCTTGCCGGCGACGTTGGCGGATTTGCCTCGGCGCGGAGTCTTGGCGGTGTCGGCTGGTTTTGCTGCGGCACGGCGTGAGGGGCGTTTTTTGGTAGTAGAGGGCGTTTTTGCCATAGGAAAGCGTGTATCGCGTATCGGCCAGACTGGCTCGGACCATGAAAACGCGGGACAGGCTAGGGACCTTGGGAGGTGGAAAGCAAGCGGGCGAGGGCCTGGCGGCAGATTTGGTCTGGAGACAATTGGCCTGCTTCGATCCAGATTGAGCGGGGTTGCGGCTTGAAACGCCGGAGCCAACTGCGCTGCTGTTTGGCGTAGCGGCGGGTGCGAATTTTCATTTGTTCGACGGCTTCTTCCAGCGAACAGCGGCCTTCCATGTGCTCAATGATCTGCTTGTAGCCAAGGGCTTCGCGCGCGTTGCGGC
>CAZWJR010000299.1:0-3249 GCA_964634655.1 uncultured Isosphaeraceae bacterium
CGCAGAAGTCATGGACAACCGAAGTCGCCTCGGCGAATGCCTGTTTGAACTCGGCCGACTCGAAGAGGCGGAGAAGCACATTTCCGAGAGTTACCAATTCCTTCGAGAAACGCGCGGTGTAAACAGTGAACAAACGATCGATGCGGGCAATCGCCTCCAGAAACTCATCGACGCATACAAGAGCAGCGGCAAGGATGTACGAGCGATTGCTCTTCAGGCGTCCCTGACCAAGACCCCTTGAAAAAAAAAACGGCGGCCGAAGCCGCCGTTTTCATGAGTTGTTTCATCCGATCAATGTGAAATGGTGATGCAGTCGTATGCGACGAACTGTGTGCCATTGTTCAGTTGTCCAGTGACTTTCAGTGGCACAACCGTTCCAACGGCCATTCCAGCCAATTGCAATGCTTGTGTGGTTTCCTGACCTTTGAATTTGACTTCAACGTCCATGAATCCGTCGCCGCCGCCGGTCTGGCATCCGCAATCCGCGCCGCCGGTGTAGGGCCGAGAAACATCCTGAAACTTGGCAGGCGGTGGATTATCCCACGCCGCCGATCCGCCCACACCATCCACCCGCGAAATGCGAATCGTTGAAAGGTTGATCGTGTGAACGTCGAAGTCGGCCGCGCCGAGTATGGCAACCTTTGTGTGGCCATTATTGTTCGTGTTGTACAGATTGGGGCATTTCCCCGGAGCGATATCAAGCTTCAGCTGCATGATGGGCGCCAAGACGACGCCGGAGAGCGCAATCTCGTATTCAACGGTTTTCGGATTGCCACTTCCAGCCGATTTTGGCGGTGCTTTCCGCACAATGTCCCATGCAGAAATAGGTTGGCCACCGCCCTGGCCGTCCGGACCGGAGACCTCGCCGCTGAACTGAATATCGAAGATGTCACCACCGGCACTGACAGGCTTGGTCGCACTCGTTGAGATTGCCAGCAGGTACAGTCCGGGTTCGGACACAACAACTTCGGTGCCGTCGTTCGAGAACGACCAGATCGTGGATTGCGGAATGATGTTGCCCACGATGTCGCCTTGGGCAAACGTGTCGTTGTTACCAAGCAGACCGGTGCCATCCACCTTGAAGAGGTACAGCTGCGTATCGAATGGTGCGTTCCCGCCTAGGAACGGCGAGGTGGAGGCGTAGAACGATTTTGGATCGTCGATCTGAATCAGGAACATGTCCTGATCATCTGCCACTGGGCCGCCGCCCGGATTGGAGCCCACACCGGCTATGAACGCCATTGGCGTCAAGTGCCCCTTGATTTTCTGGACGGTCGAGCCATCGCCTTCCACATGGGCCGCCGATCCAGGCAGAGAACCAGCATCATTCAGAGTCGGTTCAACCCATTCAGGTCCCGCCAATGCTGCTGGCCCGACCAAGAGCGTGGCCGCAGTCACAGTAAAACACAATCGCATTCGACGTTTCATCTTCTTTTCTCCATTCTTGGACATTTTTCTTTCAAGACGATTCGAAAACCCCGCGCAGACAAACTCACATCCCCTCGTACTTCCCGCAACGGATCCTCAATTGCATTTCATGTCGATATTCGCATCGACAATCCACCAAATCCAAGCCGAGACTGCTGCGGCAGTTGTCCCTCGGCCAACACCTCCAGCGCCTACGCCCGCCTAGCGTTCATCTTTCTCATCATGCGGCGGAACGATTCGGATGCAATCCTTGGCAACCACCGGCAACCTCGATGTCGTTTCTCCACGAACTTCCAACACCACGTAACTGCCGCCTGGCACTTGATTCAATAGGAGAACGGTCCGCATGGCTGACGAACTAAACTTAATGTTCAAGTCGTCATAGCCGTCTTTCTCTGGGCACTCTTTGCCGCCGCTGTAGTCGTCGTCATCGTGACAACATTCACACAGCGGACCAGTGAATGGAATTGCTTCATCCTCAAACTCCATGTTCGAAAGGACAGGCACGGTTCCGCCGATTCCATCCTCACGCGCGATGACCAGTGAAGACAAGTTGATCTGGTGAACATCAAATCCGCCGGTCCCGCAGATCGTCACGGGCAGCACACCGTTGCTGTTTGGATTATGCGAATTCGGGCAACTCTCCGGCTTGATGTCCAGAAACAACCCAGACATTCCCACCGCTCCGCCGCCCGGTCCTCCACCTACATAAATTGAGTAATCACCCAATTTGGGTTCGTGACACTCAACGGCCTGCCATCCGGTAAGCACGCCCGCTCCGCCTGGGCCATCTGGACTGGAGACTTCCCCGGGGTTTATTCCGAACGAAAAAATTGGTCCATTGGCGCTCCTTGGGACTGAACCCGCGCTCGAGACTGCAATCATGTACAAACCCGGTCCTGGAATCGTTTGTTGCATGGCGTCGGTCGCCATAGCCCCAATTGTTGAGCCTGGCGTCTGGCATGAGCCTCGAATCGGTCCCCAATTGCCAATTACTTGCAGTAGATCCGGGACGTTCACCTGATGATCTGCATTCGTATCGGCGGGGCAGCACTGACAACTCCCCCATGCGTCAATAACCGCAAGCAGATCGTGACAATTCACCGTCAAGTCTTTGTTGATGTCGTTGCGGCATGCATCCGCGTTGCCGAGATCTTCAAGCGTATCGTTGTTGCCAAGCACTCCATGTCCATCAATCGTGAACAACCACAATTGCGAATCGAAATCCGTGTGTCCATTGGGCCCAACGGTCGTGGCGCTAAAATTCGCCGGATCGGTGATGTTGACGATGAACATGTCTTCAAAATTGGATGATTGCCCCAAGCCCGGATTGGAACTGGCAAGTCCACCCGAAATCCTGACCAGATGCCCGCTGCCAGTCGTCGGCTGGGCCGTCGCCGGCAAGTTCCCCGCGGGTCCAATTGAGCCTTCAATCCACTCGGGACCCGCGAATGCAGCTGACGAAGAAATTGCGAAAGCAGCCAGAACGGAAGCCCTGATCACGCGGCCCATGGGGAACTCCTTGAAACGGCGAAACAAACAACAGGCAACCGACAGCGACATGCTGCCGATTGGAGTCGAGTTCTAATGCATCTATGCTACGCCAATTTTGGCCCGTTGCAATACCAATTTCGCTGTTTTTGCGTATTGGGGCCGAATTTTGAGTCCAGATCACCTGTCGGCCAAAGATGGGAGAAGGTGAATCTGGGTCGCTGCCGTTGATTCACCCACGAAAAAACCGGCCGTTTTTACGGCCGGCTTTGTCGAAAATCAGTTCAGAATCCCTAGCGCAATACTACGGCTGTCGCGGCTGCTCACCAC
>CAZWJR010000300.1:0-3234 GCA_964634655.1 uncultured Isosphaeraceae bacterium
TCGCTCAACCGCTGCATGTTCAAAATATCAATGTGACTCAAAGGCGATTCCCGGTACGCCAGTATCAACTTCCGCCGCTCCTTCAACGTCACCGCCGCCGCTCGCTGCACCAGATTATCCGTAATCCCCGCCGCAATCCGTCCCAGCGTGTTGCTCGAACATGGCACCACGATCATCCCCTGATGCAAAAACGATCCCGATGCAATCGCCGCCCCAAGATCATTGTCATTGTGAATCGTCAGCAAGTGCCCGCGCCCACCCGTCAACGCCTCCGCATCCAACCGCTTCATCCCCAACTCATCAAACAACAATCGCCGCCCCAGCGCCGAGACCGCCAGATGAATCTCCACCGCCGGCTCCGCCGCCGCCAGCAACTCAATCAGCCGCACCGAATACATTGCGCCGCTCGCGCCCGTAATGCCGATTATGATGGGTAGCGTTGATTGCATCAGAAAGCAGAAATCCACAAATGGCTAACAGACACAATCGTATCACCCTCCGTTCAATCGGAAGCGTCGCCGCAATTGCAGCTGTCGCCCTCCTCCCCGCCTGCCAGCAATTGGCCAGTTACCCGCCCGTCGAAGTAACCGCCAACATGCAGCGGCCCGCCGCCGAACCCGTCCCTACCATCATGGCGGAAACCGTCCGCTACATGCGCGCCCATTACGCCGTCAGCGAAGACCTCCCCCTCAACCTCCCCGAAGGCGTACCACCCGCCGTCTACGATAAAGTCTTCCTCCACCTCAACGGCGGAACCCCCATGACCGCCGCCAACCAAAAAGCCATCCACATCACCCAGGTCCGCACCCGTGGCCAAAAAGCCCAGGTCGATCTCATCTACCCCACCCCCCACGGCTTCAACCAATTCCTCACCGTCGATCTTGAAACCCAGCTCTTCGAAGCCTGGCATGTCACCTCCGATCGCCAGTGGGCCGTCGGCTCTGTAGAAACTCCCGCCCCCCACTACCTGGCCGCGCCCTCCATCCCCGCGGAACAATAATCACCTCGGCCTTCCGTCCCGTATCCAAAATCTTTCCCGCACGCCTTGCGAAATCCCTCGCACCCGCGCAGAGTACGCCACGTACCAATCGCCTCGTCCCCGCGCGCTCTGCGATCCGTGAATGTCCACACAACCGCAAACCTGCACCTTCTACCGCAACCGTCGCGTCTGCGTCACCGGCGGCGCAGGATTCATCGGCTCCCACCTCTGCGATGCACTCCTCCAACATGGCGCAATCGTCTCCGTCATCGATGACCTCTCCAACGGCCTGCGCTCAAACCTTCCAACAACCGCCACTTCGTCCCTCCGCTTCATCCACGGCTCCATACTCGATCAATCCAAACTCAACGATGCCGTCGCCGGTTCCGAAATCATCTTCCACCAGGCCGCGCTCGCCTCCGTCCCGCGCAGCGTGAAGGAACCTCGCCTCTACTTCGAAGTCAACGCCCGTGGCACGCTCGAAGTCCTCGAAGCCGCTCGCGCCCACAACGTCAAACGCATCATCTACGCCGCATCCAGCAGCGTCTATGGCGATTCAACACAACTCCCAAAACTTGAATCCATGCAGCCCCTGCCCCTTTCCCCCTACGCCTCCGCAAAATTCGCAGGCGAACATTTCCTCCGCACCTACTGCCACTGCTTCGGTCTCTCCGGCATCAGCCTCCGCTACTTCAACATCTTCGGCCCACGCCAACGCCCGGATTCCCCCTACGCCGCCGTCCTTCCGCGCTTCGCCGATGCGCTCCTCCAAAACAAAAAACCCACCATCTACGGCGATGGCACTCAAACACGCGACTTCACACACGTCGCCAACGCCGTTCACGCCAACCTCCTCGCCGGCGCATCCGACCAACCCCTCCGTGGCGAATCCGTCAACATCGCCTGTGGCGAAAGTTTCAGCCTCCTCCACCTCCTCAACGCCATCGCAAAATACCTCAACAAAAAACCAGATTGCGATTTCGCCCCGCCACGCACCGCCGAAGTAATGCACAGCCAGGCCAGCATCCAAGCCGCCAAAAATCTCATCGGCTACCAGCCAATCACACACTTCGACGAAGGCCTAAAGCAAACACTCGATGCGTTTGTAAACCAGCGCTGAATCAATGTCCCCCCTCCCTTGAGGGAGGGGGAAAGGGGGTGGGTGAGAAGCCACGAATTCTGAACAGCGCTCATGCCCTCAAAATCCCGCCCTCTCCCTCCTCTGCGCTCTCTGCGTCTCTGCGTCTCTGCGGTGAATTTTCTTCCCGCCACAAAACCAATTTCAACATCACCGATCCACCGTCCGCGCCGTCACATCCACCATCCCCTCACCCATCACAATTTTCACAATCCGTATCCGCCTCCCATCCTCCAACTCCACCATCGGCTCCACCGCCTCACGCCGCTCCAGCCAATCCAACACGCTCTTCAATTCCTTATTCTCAAACGCCCCCGGCGCCGCACCCGTCAACGTCCGCAGCAAATTCGCCACCGGCTCGCCCGGCAAACTCACTCGCCCCAACTCCACTCGCTTCAATTCCAATCGCAGCAAATCCTTTTCCATCACCGGCCTGATCGCCGCGATCACAAACCGCTCTCCCCCTCCCGCTGCAAACGGAATCGCCAGCCGAATCGCATCCGCCTCAAACCGCACCTGTGGCGTGCCCAACTCCGCTGGCCATTGCGCCCCCGCTTCATGCGCCACCCACTTTCTCAATCGCGCTGCAAACCACGCATTGATGTCCTCCTCCCGGATCCGCAGCGTCCACGTCGCCTCCTCCACCGGCCGAACCTGGTGCGTCACCTGCATCAACCGATTCTCAACTTGATCCGCTCGCTCCACCACCCGCACCGCCGACCCACTCGGCGGCAAATACCAACTCGGCGCCATCCAAGTCATCTTCCAAATCACAACCCCCAGCGCCGTCAAAACGCCAACGCTCCCAGCAAAAACATACGTCCACCGTTTCATTTTTCGTCGTCGCATGCAATCCCCCCTCCCTCGAGGGAGGGGGCTAGGGGGTGGGTGAGAAGCCACTAATTCGGAAGAGCGCTCATGCTCTCAAAATCCCGCCCTCTCTCTCCTCTGCGCTCTCTGCGTCTCTGCGGTGAATTCTTCCGTCAATCGCCGCGCCTATTTCTCCGCCTCAACCGCCTTCGCCTTCGCAGGCGTCAATCCCAAATGCTCCAAATAAGCATCCATCTTCGGCTCTCTGCCAAGGTAATCCTTCACCAAGTCCAACCCATCCATCGTC
>CAZWJR010000301.1:0-3192 GCA_964634655.1 uncultured Isosphaeraceae bacterium
CATTGGAGAGAATCGGTCAGCCAATCCATCGTGGAAGTGTAACGGTGGAGCAGGGAGAATGCGCCGGTGCGATCAGCCCCAGTTGTTGATGATCATGAGCAGGTCGTTGACGTTGACGTTGCCGTCGCCGTTGGGTGTTGGAGCAATATCGGCGGGGCAGGAGGCGGGCGGGGCGGGGCATGGTCCCCAGGAATTGATCACCGCCAATAGATCGGTCACGTTCACGTGGCCATCGCAGTTGATGTCGGGTGATTTTGGCCCCGTAACGACGGCGCTGGCGATTACGGCGGAGCCGTCGATTTTGCCGTCGTTTGGCGTGACGGTGCATTGGACGAGCGCGCCGCTGCAGGCGAGGTGATGGGGGATGGCGTCGGACTGTGCGGCAGTTGTCACGTTGCGCACGGTGTTGCCGTTGACTTTCCAGACGTAGTGATAACGGACGATGTCGTAATCGAGGTCTTCCAGAACAAGGCTGGAATTGACGCGGCAGAAGATGACGTCATTGACGCTGGGACTTGGCGGATCGAGGCTGGCGGAGATGGGTTCGGGCGGACGGTTGAAGTTTGGATTGATGGTGTTCACGACTTCAAACGGGGCGTTGATCATGACCTGATTGTTCAATTCAAAGAGGATGTGCCAGGTTCCTGTGACCGGTCCCATGGCTTGGAAATCAAAACCAAACCACGAGGACATGATGCGCCAGGTTTCCGGATTGCCCCAGTGCCAGTCGTAGGTCCATGCCAGTGAGTTGTCCGGTTTGTAGAAGCGGATGCGAAACGGGCAATCGGTGACGAAGTTGTGGGCGATGAACCAGAAATTGATCTGCGGATCGCTTAGCGCGAATTGGGCGGTTCGGGGTAAAGGATTGGGCAGCCAAGGGACATTGGTCAAGTCATCGCGCGTGGTGGCGAATTCAGTGAGGTAGAGATCGTAGTTGTGCAGTGGGGTCTGATTGACCCAGCCGCTGGGGCCAGGGCGGCACGGACCAGCGAAGGTCTCAATGATGGTCGAGCCGTTGTTTTCGCTATTTTGAAAGTGAAGGTGAGGGCCCCAGCTGTAACCGCTGGAAGCAACCTTGCCGATCTGCGTGCCTGCTTTAACGACTTGACCGACGGAGACGGTGAGGCTGCCGTTCTTGAGGTGGAAGTATTCGCTCAAGCGGCCGCCGGTGTGGAGGATGGAAACGATATTGGCGACCTGCTGGGGAAAGGTGTTCATATCCGGCTCGCCGTCGTGTGCGTAGACGACGGTGCCATCAGCGACGGCGAAGACGGGGATGCCGATGATTTGTTCCGCGAAGGAGCGGATATTGCAATCGATGCCGGCGTGGGTGTCGTAGGTGAACGGCTGGCAATCGAAGTTGTGATAGCCGGGGCTGGTGGGATCAAGATCGACGAAACCGCCATTGAAAATGTCATTGTGGAGATTGCCACCCATGGGCCAGAAGGCGTAGATGGGAGGGGAACTGTCGTTGGATTTGCTTTCCGGATGGAGTGCGCGCCAGTTGGCGACGGCGGCGCGGATCGACCGGATGTCTGTATCAGAGACGCAGGAACCGGCGTGGTAGTTGAGCGGCCCGCCGCCGTAGCGGGGGTTTTGAGCGAGTGCGAAGGAAGAAACGCAGAGGCAGGAGGAAACGAAAACGGCGGAGCGAATGGACATGGAAATCATGATGTCAAAGTATGGCTGCGAACGATGCGCTTTCAATACTTTGATTCAAAAAAACTGGAAACAGAGTTTTGGCGAGAGTTCAGCCGGTTTGGTTCATCCCCAGTTGGTGATGACTAGGAGGAGATCGCTGACGTTGACGTTGCAGTCGCCGGTGACATCGGCGGGGCAGGTTGGCGGGCAGGGTGGAGCGCATGGTCCCCATGCGTTGATGACGGCGAGGAGATCGGTGACGTTCACATGACCGTCGTGATTGATGTCGCCGGGGATTGGAGGCGGGGCGGGAATTGGGCCGGGGAGGTATTGACTTTCATCGCCTGACCAAATTTGTATTGGGCCGACTTGATAACTGTGGGCGGTGAGACCAAGTGACACCACGGGATTGGCGGCGGAGAGTTCATCGGCGGGGGTGAGGGCGCGGAAGGCGAGCGGGGTCTTGACGCCTGGCTTCCAGGGTGCGCCGGAGTTGGAGCAGGAAGTCATGTAATCGGCGTAGAAGGGATGAGTGAGACTTTTGCTAAGGGGATCGGCGGGGTTCAGAGTGACCCAACCGGGTGGCGCGATGACGGAGTCCACAACGGATGCCTCGACAAAGAGGACGACGAGGGGAACGTGGCCATCGGGAGGACCGTCGTAGGTGAAGGTGTAGGGGAAGGCGTTGGGACCAAAGTTGCCTTTGAAACCGCCGCCGGGTTGGGCTCCGGCTTTAGGGACGGCTTCGCCGGTTTTTGGATAGAGGGTGGTGATCTCCTTGAGGTCCTGTGCGTTGAAGCCTTCGGGCGTTCCGCCGTGGCCGCTGGATTTTGTGACGGTGCCAGCGCTGTCATCTCCGAGGCCGAGGACGTGGCACATTTCATGAGCGCCGAGGTTGCGAAGAATTTCTTTTTGCGAAGCGGTGGTTGCGGGGAGGGAGTCCAGAAGGATGATTTCGCCACTGGTGATTCGAAGCGGAGGACGGGAGGAGCCGCATCCGCCGAGGCCTTCGGGGTAACCGGAGGCGAGTTTGGGATCGCCATCGCCATCGCCAGCGAGTTGAGAGCCGGCGGGTTTGAAGGTGACATTGACGACGTTGGGGGTGGAGGGCGGGGGCTGCTGATTGGGTACGTTGATGGTGATGTTGCGAGTGAGCATTTCGGCCCGCCAGCGCATGATGCCTTCGCGGACAAAGGGAGCGCGATCGACGCCATCTTTGATGCTGGGGGGAACCCAGACGGTGATTTTCTTTCCTTCGGGCCAGCGGGCTGGTTTGGAGTCATCGCCCCAATTGAGTGGTGTGGAGTAACTGATGAGGACGGGGATAAGACCAGCCACGGAAATGAGGAGGAGGCAGAGTGCCAGAGCGTGCTTTTTCATGGTTCTTCTCCGAGAGGAAGTGAATTCATGGTAACCCGTGGTTGGGAGAAAGGCGGAGCGAAAAATCTGGAGATTTTGAGAAAAAATTTGAGGGATTTTGAGGTGGGGAAGGGAATGGGTGGTGTAGTTTGCGCGCGCCGTTGGGGCATCAATTGGTTGGAATTTTGACTC
>CAZWJR010000302.1:0-3191 GCA_964634655.1 uncultured Isosphaeraceae bacterium
GGGCTCGCCGGACAGGTGGCCGAGCGGCTGAAGGCGCCGGTTTGCTAAACCGGTGAAGGGGGTAACCCTTTCCTCGGGTTCGAATCCCGACCTGTCCGCTTTTTCGTCGGTTTTGTCGGTTTTTGGTTGAATAATGCGGTTTTTTGCAATGTTGTTGTTCCGGCGGATCGTCCGTTGGCGGTGTCTTGGACGGTTTGGAGCGGCGGCAAACGGCGGTTCTGTGGGCATGAATGTGCAACTTTTTGGCTTGGTGGTGGCAGAACCAATGGGGTGGCGCATCTGTTTAATCCGGGCAGCGGAGTAACACCTTGGCGAGCGGTTCGACATCCAACGGGCTCGTCTATCCACAGTCCCGGTCGGCGGGAGGCTTGGGTGGCGGGCGGGGTACGTTGGAAGATATTTGGCAGGAGAATCGCCGATGGATCGCTGCGGTGATCCTGGCTCACAAGCCCCAAGAGGCTGATTTGGACGATCTGCTGCAGGACGTTGCGATGACGCTGGTGGCGAAAATAGGAACGATTCGGGATCACGCCAGCGTGCGTGGATGGCTTCGGACGGTGGCGATTAATGCTGCGCGAGCCGAGGGCCGGGCCACACGATTGCGGCCACGTGCGCATGAAGATGTAGATCGACATGCGGCGGCGAAGGGTGTGACCGAAACATCCGATGTTCCAGATCAATCTCGTCATGTGCTGTGGTTGACGGAACAGTTGCCGGAGGAATACCGCGAGCCGTTGATGTTGAAGGCACAGGGATTACGCTCGCGACAAATTGCGGAACTTCTGGGGATCAACGAGGCGACGGTGGATACGAGAGTTTCTCGCGCTCGCCGAATGCTTCGTGAACTTAGTGAGAAGGAAAGCGTTGCGAACGTGCCGGCGAATGGCGTACGACGGAACGGGCAATGCTCGTGAACCAAGCCAGGCTCTGAATGCTCGATTACTTGAGGTTTCAATCATGAACGAACCACGCGAACAAATCTTGATTTCCAGAATCGTCGATGCAGAAGCATCGAATACGGAATGGCGCGAATTTGAAACGAGCGCGGCTCAAGAGCCCTTGCTGTGGAAGCAACTGGCAAGTCTGCAATACGACCATGCGTGTCTGGCTCGTGCGCTTTCAACTTCAAACTCTCTGGCTGATGCGATTTCACTGCCGGAGGAAGAGCATTACGACTTTCATGCGCAACCAGTGATTCGATTCAATCGATTGGGTGCGTGGACTGGTTGGGCGGTTGCGGCGATGGTGGCGATTGTTTCGTGGGTGCAGTTCAATTCGATTTCCAATCCTGGAATGTCGCCAGGCGGTTCTTCGCTTCAAACTGCGGGGCTGCCGATTCAATCCGCCGGGCAGGCGTTTCAGGCCTACCTGGAAAAGGGACGCGAAACCGGACAGGTGGTGGGTGAGTTACCGGACAAATTGCTGGTGAACACCAGACCATCGCTGTCAGGAACCGGGTTTGAAGTCATCTATCTTCGGCAAGTGATGGAGCGAGCGACGGTGCCGGACCTGTACCAGTTTTCCGGTCAGGATGAAGCGGGCCGGCCGACGCTTGTTCGGTACGAGCAACCGGTTCGACGTTCGATGTGAAACAGCAGCCACGATGGCTCATTTTTCGGAAGGAAATGACATGAAACACCTTGGATGGATTCTCGCCGTTGGTATTGCCCCCTTGCTGGCAATGTCGGACATTTCTCACGCTCAAACAAAGTCCCGGGCCGTGGCAGTTTCGCCGGATGGCACGTCCACGTTGTCCGCGCGAGCCATTTCCATTTCGAGCGAGGGCGAGGGCGGCGACAAACATGCCATTGAGATTCGCGTTGACGGTGATGATGTCAAGGTGATTCGTGACGGCAAGGAAGTGCCGGCCGCTCATGTTGTTCATGACGCTGACGGAATCATCATCGTTGACAAGGACGGCAAGGAAATTCAGAAACTGAATGTGAAGATGAAGTTTGGCGGAGACGGCAACCAATTGCTGTTGAAGGCCATGCAGTTTGGCGAGGAAAGCGAACCGGCTGAAGCTCCAAAGGTGATGCTTGGCGTTCACATGACCGAACCGGGCGCTGCGCTGGAACATCATCTGCACCTTGAACCAGGGACGACAACGATGATCAGCGGCTTGTACGAGGGACTGCCTGCTGATGCTGCGGGAATTGGTGAGTTTGACATCATCACTCAGGTTGAAGGCAAAACTCCCGCGGACAACAAAGCCATTCGCAAGGCTTTGGAAGAGAAGAACCCCGGTGACACGATTGCGTTCACCGTCATTCATGAGGGCAAGACCAAACAAGTGAGCGTGAAACTTGCTGCATACGACCGCGAGGCGATGGCGGCGGCGAAACTCCAGGGTGGTGAGGCGGACAACCAGATTTGGCAGCGATTTGGCGGCAACATTGCCATGCCGCAATTCAAAGACATGCCTGTGATCGTGGCTCCGGGATTTGAGTGGAAGGGTCAACTTGAAGCGGCGAAGCCATACCTGAATCACATTTACGAGTCCAGCAAACAGGCGCTGGCCAACGGCGGCCAGGAACTTGATGAGCGCTTGAAGCAACTCGATGAACGACTGGCGCAACTGGAGGAATTGCTTCAGAAATTTGCGGACCGGCACGACAAGAAGCCGTGATTCAGGCAGATCGATTTCGCAAAGCAAGAACTGCTTTCTGGATAAGCTCGCCTTGGCGTGAGGCGGGCTTTATCCTTTTTGAGGGTGAAAGAACTTTCGTAAGGCGGCTGTATCATGGGCTGCTGACACGGCAGACCGCACACCACTCATGACTACGCCCCTCCCGCCTGATCGAAGCCATGTTCGCACGGAGCATCGAAACCCGCGATCGATGGAATTGGACGCCTTGGACACGCGGTCCTTCATCACGTTGATGGTGGACGATCATCGGGGCGTTTGTGAGGCAGTTGAGGGCGCGGCGGATTCGCTGCGATCTTTTCTTGATGCTCTGGTGCCAAAGATCCGTGATGGCGGCAGGCTGATCTACGTTGGCGCTGGCACATCCGGCCGACTAGGCGTACTGGACGCATCGGAGTGCCCCCCCACTTTCCAGTCGGATCCCAACCAGGTCATTGGCATCATTGCGGGTGGTGACGGTTCTCTACGAAAATCATCTGAAGGCAAGGTGGATGAAGAGAACGGTGCGGCAGCGGAATTGGATGCGCTGAACCTGACGGCGCGT
>CAZWJR010000303.1:0-2633 GCA_964634655.1 uncultured Isosphaeraceae bacterium
TGCCGCACAAGCGATTTACGATTGACGATTGACGATCAACGATTTCAAATCAGCACCGCGGCCAATCGTCAATCGCAAATCGTCAATCGTCAATCCTCCAATCACTTCGCGTCCTCCTCCACCACCCTCAACCGCAGTTCCTGCAATTGCTCCTCATCCACCACGCTCGGCGCGCTGATCATCAAATCCACACCATTCTGCGTCTTGGGGAACGCAATCACATCGCGGATATTGTCCGTCCCCGTAAACAACATAATCAACCGGTCCAGCCCAAACGCCACACCCCCGTGCGGCGGCGCACCAAAACTCAACGCCTCCAGCAAAAATCCAAATTTCAATTTCTGCTGCTCCGGCGTGATCCCCAAAATACTAAACACCTTCTGCTGAATCTCCGGCCGGTGAATACGAATCGACCCGCTCGCCAATTCATAACCATTAATAACAAAATCGTAACTGGCAGAAACACACGCACCCGGATCGCTGTCCAGCAGATGCAACTGATCCTCGCGCGGCGCAGTAAACGGATGATGCTCGCTGATCCAGCGTTTGCCTTCCTCATCCCACTGAAACATCGGAAAATCCACCACCCAGAAGCACTGCCACTCATTCTCGCGGATCATTTTCAAATCCCGCGCAATCGCCCGCCGCAGTTCCCCCAGCGCCTTCAGCGCGATCGAAGCCGTATCCGCCGTGAAGAACACAATATCCCCCGGCTCCAACTTCAACCGCTTCTTCAACTCATCGCCGATCGGCGCAAGGAACTTCGCAATCCCCGTCTCATATCCTCCGGGGGCCGCCGTCATCTTCACCACCGGCAGCCCGCCCGCGCGCAATCCCTTCACCAAATCCGTGTAAGCCCCATCAATCATCTTGCGCGTAATCTTCTCACCCGCGCCCGGCACCTTCAGCGCACGCACCGTTCCATTCTTCTTCGCCAGCGCATCCGCAAAAACTTTGAACTCCGTCTTCGCCGCCAAATCCGAGACATCCGCAATCTCCAACTCAAATCGCAAATCCGGCTTGTCGCTCCCGTACTTGTCCATGCACTCGCGATAACTCAACTTCCGTGGCGTGCCGATGTCCACACCCTTCACCTTCTTCAGCAGCGTGCGGATGTACTCCCCCATCACGCTCAAAACATCATCGCGATCGACAAAACTCATCTCCAGATCGACCTGCGTAAACTCCGCCTGCCGGTCCGCGCGCGGGTCCTCATCGCGCAGACACTTGCAAATCTGCATGTACCGGTCCGCCCCGCCAATCATCAAAATCTGCTTGAAAATCTGCGGACTCTGCGGCAATGCGTAAAACTTCCCCGGATAAATCCGCGATGGCACCACGTAATCCCGCGCCCCTTCCGGCGTCGTCTTGATCAGCAGCGGCGTCTCCACCTCCAAAAATCCCTGCTCATCAAAATACTGCCGCGTGTACTTCGCCACTTCATGCCGCACCCGCAACGTCTTCTGCATCTGCGGCCGTCGCAAATCAATGTACCGATACTGCAACCGCTTCTCCTCCGCAATCTTCGATGCCTCATACTCATCCGGCAGAATCGGCGGCGTCTCCGTCCGATTCATAATCTCCAACTTCGTCGCGAACAACTCCACCTCACCCGTCAACAATTTCGGGTTCGATTCCCCCTCGCGCTTCCGCAAACTCCCCTGCACCGCAATCACATCCTCACGCCGCAGCGTCCGCGCCGTCGCCACCACCTCCGGCTCCACCTTCTCGGAATCAAAAACCACCTGCGTCAATCCATCACGATCGCGCAAATCGATGAACGACAACCCCTTCCCCTGATCGCGGTAGGTGTTCACCCAGCCGTTCAGGGTGACGGTCTGGCCGACGTGTTCCGTTCGCAACTGGCCGCACGTATGGGTGCGTTTGAGCATGACGACAAAAATCCTCGATAGAGACACAAGTCCAACTTGAAGGGCTGAATAGTAGCAGCGATGTGGCGGTGGCTGTCGGCCGTCCGCTATCGGCTCTCCGCAGGGTGCCACGGCCAGCGACCAACAGGAGTCGGCCGTGCCTTTCTCCGCTGCAAGTCATCAACAATCTGCGATCAACCATCAGTGGGGCCGGCGTCTCTGCCGGCCAAGCGCGGCTCGAATGCATACGATTTCAATCCTCCCCACTCCCTTGTCTTTCGATGCACCACGCCGCTTGGTAACATATTTCCGTGGCAAACGCCCAAACCAAGCCCGCCAAGCCCTCAACCCCGCAACCCAGCGCTGCTGTCAACGACTCCGCCACCCGCAGCCACGCCAGCATTCTCTTCACCGCCTTTGAACCCTCCGGCGATGCCCACGCCGCGCCCATAATCAAAGAACTCCTCACCCGCGTTCCCACTCTCAAAATCTACGCATGGGGCGGACCCCTCATGCAGGAAGCCGGCGCAACCCTTCTCGGCAGAACCGCTGAAGATGGCGCCATGGGCTTCGGCGCACTCAAGCGCGCCTGGTCCGTCCGCCGCGAAATCAAACGCATCAAGCAGTGGTCCAAACAGTACCGCGTCCTCGCGCACATCGCCGTCGATTCACCCGCCGCAAACTTCCCCATCTGCAAAGTCATGCAGAAAACCGGAGCTCGCGTCATCCATCTCGTCGCCCCGCAGATGTGGGCCTGGGGCC
>CAZWJR010000303.1:2643-3191 GCA_964634655.1 uncultured Isosphaeraceae bacterium
AACCTCGTCCTCTGCCTTCTTCCCTTTGAAGAGCAGTGGTTCAACGATCGCAACGTCCCCGCCCGGTTCATCGGCCACCCGGTGATGAATCGCCCCGTCGATCTCACAGAACTCCGTGATCGCATGCATGGCCTGCCCCAGGGCACGCCGCGCGTCGCCATCTTCCCCGGCTCGCGCTCACAGGAAGCCGCCGCCAACATCCGCCTCCTCACCAACGTCTATACAGAACTCCACTCACGCCACGCAGGCATGACAGGTGTCATCGTCGCCGCCAACGCCAACATCGCCAAGATCGTCCGCAAGAAGATCAAAATCTTTCCCTCCGGCCTGCACATGGTCACCGGTCAGGCCGAAGCCGCCGTCGCATGGTGCGATCTCGCCCTCGCCGTCTCCGGCACCATCACCATGGATATCGCCCGCCACCGCAAACCCATGGTCGGCGTCTACAAAACCGGCCTCATTTCCTGCCTGCTCGCAAAACTCCTCATTCGCAGTTACGCCCTGCTCCCCAACGTCATCGCAGATCGTGAAATCGTCCCGGAGTTCGT
>CAZWJR010000304.1:0-2362 GCA_964634655.1 uncultured Isosphaeraceae bacterium
GTGCTCGACTTCAGCATGCCGGCGGTGACCGGGCGCTCCATCACGGTCGGTCCCCGAGGGGACCTGCAGGCGGCGTTGAACAGCGCGAAGCGGGGGGACGAGATCGTGGTGGCGGCGGGGGCGACGTACGCGGGCAACTTTGTGCTGCCGGCGAAGCCGGGCACGGCGGCGAACGGGTGGATCGTGGTCCGGAGCAGCGCGGCGGCGGCAATGTCCCACCCTAGTCCACGAAGGTTTGCCCCATGAGGTGGCGACTGGGGCGTGGTCATTTGTCCAATGGTGCGTGCGTCGAGGAGCTTTGTGTCATTGGCGCGACCTTGATTGAGCAGCATATGTGCAAACGTGGCGAGATCATCCGCAGTCGAGAACAATCCAGCGTGCCCAGCCACGCCGCCCATTCTGTAGGCCGTGGGATCGTGCACAATGCCGAATTGCATCTCGCCATCACGTTGTTCAGTTGGCGCAATCCGGTTCTTCCAGGCGACCGAAGGTCTGAAGGTGGTGTCGCGCATCCCCAGGGGGAGAAAAATATGCCGAGCGCAGTAGTCATCAAGGGACAAGCCGGAGACACGTCGCACCAACTCGCCTAGGATCTCGAAATTGATGTCGCTGTACAGATAACGACGACGTGGCGGAAACAGCGGCTTTTCGCTGGCGATCAGTGTAAGCGCCGTGTCATACCCTGACCAAGAGAGCTTCAAGTTAAGATCTGGTCGCAGCCCCGAGTAATGGGTCAGCAGGTCGTGTACGGCAATGGTCGTTTTTCCATTTGTGGCAAATTCAGGCCAATACGTGGTGACCGAATCTTCAAGGGAGAGCTTATGGGTTTCCACCAATTGCATGATTGCCGTGGTAGTGGCGATGACTTTTGTCAGCGAAGCCAAGTCAAAGAGGGTATCAAGCGTCATTCGCTGTTTTTCTGGCTGCAAGGCGCGATAGCCGAAGGCGCGTCGATAGACGATGTTATCATGCGAACCAATGAGGACGACCGCGCCTGGGATTTTTCCCGCCGCGATTTCCCGTTCGACAATAGCCGCAATCGGACCAAGGGCTTCTTCGCGCAGGCCATAAGAATGCTCAAGGCTCGCCCATGCCGACGCGCCGAGTGTCGTGAGGATGAGTGCAGCAACCCATGTCAAGGTTCTCGCTACAACCCATCGGCTGTATAGATATTCCGTGCATTCCACAGCATCCATCCGTTGGAGCCGAAATCTTCCGCTGCTGTAATTTGTGCGCGAATTTCCTTCCCTGTAAATGGCCTGCGGTCAAAAGCATAGTCCTTGAAGGCTTGGAGCCAAGGGCGGAAGCGCGTCGAGGGAAGACCTGTACGCTCTTGCGCCCGCTTCAAGGAGAGTCGCACGATTTCATAGGGGTGAGTCACCGGATTGCGATAGCCAGGAATGCCTAAATGATAACCTGACGGATAGAGCATCGGCGAGGTGAAATCGAGCTGCGGCGCTAGTTCCTCCAGTTTTTGCCCGATGTCCGTGTCATCAAGGTTCCAGCAGACGTAGCCGAAGATATCGGCGGCAAGGAAGACATTGTACAGCCTCAGTTGTGTTTTTGCTTCTTGAAGAAATCCAGAGATGGCGTTGACGCGATTCTTCGCTGTGTTGGGTTGGGAAAACGTGAGCCCACGTGCGTCAGGGAAGCGCACGTAATCGAACTGGATCTCGTCGAAGCCGCCTTTCGCTGCTTCCACGGCGACGGCGATGTTGTAGTCCCAGACCTCTCGTTTGAAAGGATCGGTCCACGCGAGGTGTTCGCGGTCCCGCCAGGGGCTGCCGCCCTTCGTCTTGATGGCTAAGTCTGGTCGCGCCAGCGCCAGGAGATTATCTTTGAAAGTTACAATACGGGCAATGGTGTAGACCCCTTTTGCATGCAGTAACGTCAGTAAGTCGCGGAGATCTGTGATGGTGATGATCTTTTGCGCGCCGACCTGAGCGGCAAGCGGAATGTCGCTTTTGTAGCCGATAATGCCCCGGTCGCCTTTGACGTCGATGACCAAACTGTTTAGCTCGGTGGCTTCAAGGAGATTCAGCGCTGCTTGCCGCAGGCGACCATTGCTGACGCCAAACACGGACAGGTACAGCGCTTTGGGGCGGAGCGGTGTGAGCACGACTTCCGCCGTTCCCTCACGACAGCGGCTGCTCTCAATCCACTCTCGCGCGTACCCGTACGCTCGTATGCCGATCCGCTCACTTTCTCCACTAATCTGAAATGTTCCATTGTCGTCAGTCTGGACGACCGTGTCGTGCACCGTGACGAACGCGCCTCCTATCGGCTTCTTGCTGGCGGCATCAAGGACCCTACCACGGTAGACGGCCGCGGAGGCGGAGGCTCCTAAGAGACCGGAGAGGCA
>CAZWJR010000304.1:2379-3157 GCA_964634655.1 uncultured Isosphaeraceae bacterium
GTAAGGTGCTTCATCGTTACTCCAGTCCACCAACAATTCGTGCGAATCGTTTCCCACGATCCAGGTCACTCATGAGATAACGGGGCAGCGCCAGCAAGCGATCCGACGGACTCGCGGGTCGTCGGTCCAACGTCACCGCGGCGACATAACCGGCCGCCTTCGCTTTGTTGATCAATTCATCATTGTAGATGCCGAATGGCCAGGACAAAAAATCGATGTGGAGGCCAAGTCGAGTCTCCAACGTCGTTTTCGCCTTATTCAACTGACTCTCCACCAGCTTGTCATACTCTTCCGGGGGCAGACGTTTCTTCTCTTTTTTAAGATTGGGATGCCAATAGGTGTGCGCCTGCATATCGAAGAGGCCCGTGGTGCGAAGCTCTTCGAGTTGGTCCCAACGGAGTGCGTACGAGGCGTTGGAAATAGCGGACGGGTAGACGAACAAAGTGACAGGAATACGATAGCGCTGCACCAGAGGACGCATGTGCGAATACACTGACTGGTGGGCGTCATCGACCGTGATCACCACTGAGCGTGGCGGCGGCGGGGGAGCTTGGCCCAAGCGATGGGCGACCAGCTGTCGCAATGCAATCACGGTGTAGCCGTTTTCGTGCAGATACTGGAGATGCGATGCAAAAACGGGCGTGGTGACGGTCATGTTGTCGGCAACGACTGGACCGAAGCGGTGATAGACAAGAATAGGAATGCGAAATTGTTCCTCTCCAGAGGTCCAAGACGCTAAAAAATTGAGCTGGGCGGTAAACAAGATTGTGAAAAAAAG
>CAZWJR010000305.1:0-3139 GCA_964634655.1 uncultured Isosphaeraceae bacterium
AAGGTTGCCGACGTCATGGCCAAGCACGGCGTTGGCGGCTCCACCTTCAGCGATTGGTGGGCCTACAAGATGGAAGTCATGGACGCTATTCCCTACAACGGCGCGCTTATGAACCAGGTTGGCGTTGTTGTCAGTTTCAATTCCGATTCCGATGAACTCGCCCGCCGCATGAACTGGGAATGCGCCAAGGCCGTGCGTTACGGCGGCCTCACGCCGGAAGAAGCCCTCAAGTTCGTCACCATCAATCCCGCCAGGCAGCTCCGCATCGACAAGCGCACCGGCTCCTTGGAAAAAGGCAAGGACGCGGATTTCGCAATTTGGTCCGGCGATCCGCTTTCCACCTACACCCGTTGCGAGCAAACCTGGATCGAAGGCGCCAAGTACTTTGATCTGGAATCCGACAAGCAGATGCGCGATCAAATCAATCACGAACGTCAGCGATTGATCCAGAAAATCCTCGCCCTCGCCCACGGCGAACCCGCAAAGCCCGGCGACGCCGCCAAGGACAAACCCGCCGACGCCGATAAATCCAATCCCAAGTCAGAAAAACCCGAAGCCGCACCCGGCTCGCGCCATTACACCAAATCCCAAATCGCATGGATGGAAGAACAGGTACGCCTCGGCCGCAACCCCGCCGAAGTCCACCCCGGCGATTGCGGCTGCAACGACTTGGAAGACCACGAACACGAATAACGCCAAAGCCCAAAGAACGAACCACCGAGAACACAGAGATCACAGAGTGAGAATTCAAGTTAAGGAACCGCGAATCATGAACTTGTCGAAGAAAATCAAATCCAAATCCCTCCTCTGTGCACTCTGTGTGCTTTGTGGTTCCATCTCCACGGGTGCAGCAGCCCAATCCCGCCAAATCCCCGCTCCACCGCAGGAGCGTCCCGTTGTCATTCTCAACGCAACGATTCATCCGGTTTCAGGACCGGTCATTGAGAAGGGATGGATCAGTTTCGACAATGGCAAAATCGTCGCCACAGGGACAGGCAAGCCAAAGTCTTCAGCCAACGCTACCTCTCTCGATGGCTCCGGCCTGCACGTCTACCCCGGCCTTATTCTTGCTTCCACCTACCTCGGTCTCACGGAAGTCGGCGATATCAGTCAGACCAACGATTCCACCGAACTCGGACGCGTCAAACCGGAAGTCCGCGCCGCCTGTGCCGTCAATCCGGATTCTGATCTCATCCCCGTCACGCGCGCCAACGGCATCCTCACCGCCATGATCTTTCCGCGCGGCGGCCTCATTCCCGGCCGCTGCTCCGCCATGCGCCTCGATGGCTGGACCTGGGAGAACATGACCATTGACGCCGACGCCGGTCTCGCCCTCAACTGGCCACGCACGGAACCCATCAATTCTCCCTGGATGGATCGCAGCGAAGATCAACAGCGAAAAGAAATCAAGGATGATCTCGACGCCGTCGAAAAATTCTTCGATGAAGCACAGGCCTACATCGATGCCAAGGACGCCGCCGCATCATCCTCCAACTCCGCTGGCAAATCTTCCGCCGCAGGCTCCGGTGCCAACAACGCCGCGCCCGGCCCCGCTACGGATCTCCGCTACGAAGGCATGCGCCCCGTTCTCAAAGGCGAAAAACCAATCTACATCAGCGCCGCGCTCGCCAGCCAGATTGAATCCGCCGTCGGCTGGGCCTTACGCCGCGGTCTCAAGATCGTCATCGTCGGCGGCGATCAGGCCGATCGTGTCAGCGCGCTCCTCAAAAAGCACGACATCCCCGTCATCATCACTGGCACGCACCGCATGCCCACACGCCGTCAGGATGATTACGATCAGGCCTATGCGCTTCCGGCAAAACTTCAGGAGGCAGGCGTCCGCTTCTGCATCACCGCCGGCGGAGAGGCCGCACACGATCGCAACCTCAATCACATGGCCGCCACCGCCGCCGCCTATGGCCTGCCAAAAGAGGACGCCCTCAAATCCGTCACCAGCAGCGCGGCCAACATCCTCGGCTTGGCCGATCGCCTCGGCACGTTGGAGCCCGGAAAGTCCGCCACCCTCATCATCACCAGCGGCGATCCGCTTGAAATCACCACCGAAACCCTCATCGCCTACATCGACGGCCGCAAGATCGACCTCGGCAGCCGCCAGAAATCCCTCTACGAAAAATACCGCGAAAAATACCGCCAACTCGGCCTGCTGGATGATCACAAACACTAAAATCGCGCTGCATCATCCCATCGCAAAGCCCCGTTTGGTTCGCCGAAAACTCGCCGCTGGACAAAGACTTCACATCTATGGGCACGGCCCCCACGCGCCGATCACCGCCAACAAATCGCTGACGTTCACGTTCCCATCGTGGTTGATGTCCGCAGGGCACGGCGTCGGCGGTACAGGACATCGGCCCCAACTATTAATGACAGCCAGCAGATCGCCGACGTTCACCAAACCATCGCCATTGGGTGAGGGAGCGACATCCGCGGGGCATTGCGGTCCCGGCGCGGCTTGTAGGATGACCGCTGTGGCTGTGTAGGTGACCTGCATTCCGCTTGGCAGATTGGCGGTTGCAAATGTGCCTTGCACATCGGCGGCCGTAAGGATGGTGTACGACTGTCCTCCGCCGGTTGGGAAGCCGTTCGCACTAATCGTGCCACCCAGCGTTGCGACACCATCAACGAGCAGTTGATCGTGAACTGGGCCAAGTTTGTTGATCGCCAGTTGCCCACCCGCCGCCTGCGTGTAACCGCCGGTGAGATGCAAATGGGCGACCGGCGCGGAAGGAGTCCCAGGCGATATCAAGCCGTTGTTGTTTATGGAACCGTCAATGGTGATGTCTCTGCAATGCAGCGTTCCCGGCGGGTTGATCCAGAGCGTCGAGTTCGGTGGCTGCCTGTTTGGCGGCGCATCGACGTTGAGTTCGAGAGTGCGGCTAAGCGCGCCGTTCAGAATCATCGGCCCGTGAACGAACGTCGTTCCCGTGCCGGCCATTTCGCCGACGTTCCAATTCAATTGATTGGTGATAAGCAGGTCCGCGTTGCCTTGGATCTTGGTTCCTCCGAATCCCTGGATCATGTTCAGTGTGCCGATGGTTTTTGTCAGCGCGATGTTTCCGTTCGTGTCAAAACTCACGGTGCCAGCCTGCACTGTGGTAGTGCCGACGTCGTACTCCCCCAG
>CAZWJR010000306.1:0-3051 GCA_964634655.1 uncultured Isosphaeraceae bacterium
TTGTTTTGGGCCTTTTGGGAGGTGAGTCCAAATGGAGGGCGCAAAGACGCAAAGTTGCAAAGAAGCGCGAAGTTGGGGAGGGGATTTACCACGGAGATCACTGAGGGCACAGAGGAGGGATTTTGGGATGAGAAATTGGGGGTGCATGGGGAGAGATGAGGCAGGAAGGCATAGAGGCATTGAGGCAAAGGGCTCCGACGGCCGAGAGCCGACAGCCGATGGCCTTCTCTCAAAAAAGTGTCCTCCTATAGAGGGGTGGAAGACGTTGTTTGCGCGCGCAGGATTGACATGGTTTGGAGGAAGTGGCTGTTTTTGCAGGGAAAAATTTCTGACAAAATTTGATTTTTGAAGTTTTGGGGTACCCCTAATGGCGCGCGCAGATTTGAAATGCGATTGGGGATGGATTGCGGGGTGTGGTAGGTTTCGCTGCTGGCACCGCAGTGACTCGGGAGTCCGTCGCCCGCTCAACCCACCTTACGATCGACCCGTGCTACTTGCCCGTCTTCTTGGAGGGGCGGGGATCGCCTGCTAGGTGAAGAAGGGTTTCACGACAAGAAAGGCAAGGCCACTGATGAGCAGGATTGCAATGACATTGATCCAGAATCCCGCTTTGCACATTTGGGGGATAGTGACGTAGCCGGTGCCAAAGACCAGTGCGTTGGGAGGTGTGCCGACGGGCATCATGAAGGCGCAGCTGGCGGCGAATCCTGCTGGGATGATGAGAAGAAAAGGATGCACGCCAAGGCCGGGCGCAAGTGCGGCGAGAATAGGTATGAACGTGGCGGCGGTGGCGGTGTTGCTGGCGAGTTCACTGAAGAAGATCACGGCCGTGACGACGATGAGGACGGTCACCAGAGGCGAGATGTGGCCGAGTTGCGCCGCTTGTGCCCCGATCATCTCCGCCACGCCGTTGGTTTCAATGGCAGAGGCAAGACTTAGCCCACCGCCAAAGAGAATGAGGACGCCCCATGGCAGGCGTTGAGCGGTCTTCCAATTCATGACAAATTCCCGCTGTTTCAAATTTGCGGGAACGATGAAAAGCAGAAGCGCTGCGCCGACGGCGATTCCGGCGTCGCTTAATCCTGCCAGTAGTCGAAGGTTTTCAGGCCCGGGATCGAAGTCCAGACTGTTGAGGAATGGCCGGGCAATCCATGCCACGGCTGCCATCATGAAAACGATGAATGTGATCAACTCTCCTTTTGAAGGCGGACCAAGGGCTTTGAAAGACTTCTCGAGAAACTCGCGTCCGCCTTCTATGGTCTGCCGATCAACGGGAAAGATCACACGGGTCAGGAGAACCCAGACGATCGGAAGCAAGATGGCGGCGAGCGGAAGGCCGATGATCATCCACTGGGCGAAACCGATGTCGCGCCGTGAAGCGACATCAATTTCGTCGCGGATGAAACCGACGACCAAGACGTTGGGCGGGGAGCCAATGACGGTCGCGAGGCCGCCAATGGAAGCGGCGTAGGCGATGCCGAGCATTAGGCATACGCCGAAGTTGCGGTGTTTGGTATCGGCGGCGCGATTTGTGTTTTCTGCTGGCACGTTGCCCGATTTGTTCTTCTGTGAACTGACAAGATCAAGGACGCTCAACCCAATGGGGAGCATCATGGCGGCGGTGGCGGTGTTGGAGACGAAACCGCTAAGCATTGCGGTTGCCAGCATGAAGCCACCGATCATATTTTGAGGCTTGGTGCCGACAAGTCGGAGAGTAAGGAGCGCAATCCGGCGATCAAGTCCCCAGCGCTGCATCGAAAGGGCGAGGATGAATCCTCCCAGGAAAAGGAAGATGAAGGGCGAGGCGTAGGGTGCGGCGGTGGCATTTATTGGGAGAATTCCCAACACCGGAAATGCCGCGAGCGGAACCAGTGACGTTGCGGCGACGTCAATCGCCTCGGTCAGCCACCAAATAGCCATCCAGACCATCATCGATAGAGTGGCGCGGCCAGCCGCCGAAAAAGCCACTTCGACACCATCGACAGAATGATAGTGATGCGGCAACATCATCCAGACAATTCCGGCGACGAGCGGTCCAGCGATGAGGCCGACCATGGCCATGCCGCCGGGTCGATCGGAGGTTAGTGAGGAGGTCTGGCACATGGGGAATTGGCCGATCGTGCGGCAAGTGATATCCAGACCATTCATTCGCCAGCGTCGATTGGCTTGACTGCCATGACGGAACAAGAAGTCTCTCGCAGGGCTGCTTCTGCAGTGCTTCCAAGAAGCATGTCGCGAAGGTTTGTGCGGCCGCGAGTGCCCAGGACGATCAGGTCGCCGGCGGCGGTTTGAGCGTATTGGACAATACACGAGCGATGTGATTGCTCATCGAGGAGAATGTGGCGAACACCGGTGATGCCGGCGGCTGTGGTGACCGGACGACAAAACTCCATGAGCCTTCGCTCTAATCCATCGCGATATTGTTTCTGAAAGTGCGGCGTGACTTCGACCGTTGGAGAGCGATAGTGCAGCCTGTGCCAAGGCCCGCGAAAGACGTGAAGACAGTGAAGTTCGGCGGCATCATGCTTTGCGATCATCGCCGCTTTTTCGACGGCTCGAAGCGACGTGGAGGAGAAGTCCACACCGACGACGACGGTTTTGAAGGGGCCGGGCTGCGTGTCTCTGACCAGCAGGACATCCACGGGCGATCTGCGGACGCAGTCGGTTGCGACCGAGCCGATGCCGACCTGGGGAGATCGCGTCCCGAATGCACCAAGGACGAGCAAGTCGGCTTTGACCTGTTGCTGCCGATCCAAGATGCCTTTGATGCGATTGTTGATGCAGATTTCGATCGGGAGACGATCAGCCCCAGGAATTGCTGCTGCATATTCGAGCCAAGCCTGCTTCGCATCACGGAGAAGACCGTTGCGAATGTCTTTCTGTAGCGGTGTGAGCGCTTCTTCAAGTTCGATGACGACCAACGTATCAATGACGTGGACGACGTTCAGGAGGGCACCGGACCAATGCGCCAGACGCATGGCCTGCTTGAGCGCTATTAGCGAGCACGGTGTGAAATCAACCCCGCCCAAGATCGAAGAGAGATGAGACATG
>CAZWJR010000307.1:0-3044 GCA_964634655.1 uncultured Isosphaeraceae bacterium
GAACTGGGGCGCCGTTTGAGCACATTGGTTTTGGTAAAATGACTGCTGATGCGAGAGACCGACAACGGGATTTTCTTCAGCGATGGCTCCCTTTGTGATGCAGTCCTGAGAGTCGAAAGCGAGATCCAGACAGTGACAGTCGAGCCAGCAGGTCCAGCGGGCGATGCAATCTGCGCCTTTGCTTACCAACAGCAAGTGGATCAGTGCTGCTTGGAAATACGGAGAGGCTGACCGGCCTGAAACTGCTGAATATGTTGATCGAGAAGTGTCACCAGTTGTGATTGGCCTGAAGCAGCGGCCAGGTCACGTGCGCGCCGCCCCACTGCTACTGCCTGCTTGAAATCACCCGTTTCTGCGTACGCTGCGGCGAGAGTATCCAAGACTGTGGGATCGTCCCGGCCTGCCAATTCACCGGCCCTTAGAGCGAGTTTGATAGCCCGAGGACCGTCTCGCAATGATGGTTCGGGATGTGTCGCGAGCATCCACGCGACATTATTGACGATCTCCAGTCGATCGGGTTCGCGCTGCATGGCTCGTTCGTATGCCGCCAATTCTGAATTCAGGTGATCCGGATCCAAACGGGCTGATTCACGCCAGAGCGCTTCTGCGCCGGTTATGTCGCCTTTTTCTGCCAACAGCGCAGCCAGCAGGTTCATGACCAAGATGTTGTCGTGGGTCGAGGCAATGGCATGGCGGCAGAGGGTTTCTGAATTGCGCCAGACCTTCGTCTGCTCGTGGGTGGCCGCTGCGAGTCCGAGGCAAGCCATGGCGAAGAGGAGAACGGGCCACTTTGCGAGCGCTACTTGAGTCTCCCAATCCTTTGACGCCTGGCGGGCTCCGTGAAAAACACCAAAGACCAAAGCGATGAACAGTCCAATCTGCGGAAAATACGTGTAACGATCAGCCATGGATTGGTGGCCGATTTGAACCAGGCCGATCACCGGGACCATCGTGCCGAGGAACCACAACCAGCCGATAAGCCAAAACGGTTGCCTTCGAAGGACAGCGATGCCCCAAAGCGTGGCAACGAGCAACAGGCAGCCTGCCCCGAGAACTTGCCAGACAGGCCAGGCTCCGGGATACGGATACAGAAACGCAAGTTCAACCGGCCAGAATGTTTTTCCCAAGTACCGCACATAGGAAACAAGCGTGTTGGCAATTCGATCCAGCCAGGAAAGATCGTAATTCTCCATCGCGCCGGATTTCCGCTGTGTCACCATTGCCACTACGCTGAAACACGTTGCGATCGCCAGGAATGGGACTTTCTCGATGAGAATTCTCGACGTCTTCTGCTTTGCCTTCGACTGATTTTCTCCAGATGACGCCAGAAAACCCAAGTGCCACCGCTGAAGGGGCCAGACGTCCAAAAGCAGCAAAAGGAATGGCAACGTCACGAGCATGGGCTTCGCCAGCAAGCTCAACACCATCATTGCTCCTACAACGAAGTATCGAAGAAACGATGGCCTGGCTGCATAGGCGACGTACGACCAGATCGCAAGCAACCCAAAGAACGCGCTAAGCACATCCTTTCGCTCTGCTACCCAGGCGACGGATTCCACGCGCAACGGATGCACCGCAAACAGCGCAGCCACAAGAAGGCTGCTCCATACCATCCGAGTCGTTCGATTCAATATCACCAAAACCAATACGGCGTTGAGCGCGTGAATGGCAAGGCTCATTCCATGGTGGGCTGCGGCGTTGAGATGGAACAACTGCACATCCACCATGTGTGATACGACGGCCAGTGGATGCCAATTCCCGGCAAGCACCGTAGTGAACGCGCTGACCAAACCGCTTCCGGTCAGCCCTTGCTTGACCAGTTCGTTCTTTGTGACGTATGCGGGATCATCAAAGTCGGTGAATCCATTGCCAAATGTTGGCCAAAACGCGGCGAAAGTAAACGCCACGAGGCATACACCAAGGATTGCGACCACTCGCGAAGAAGCGCCTGATTGTCCTGCCGCGATGGGTTTCACGTGATCGCCATCATACCATGTCGAAATTGCGATGAGCCATTCTTGAACCGTTGGGTACATTCAGATGCCGCGTGGGGAAATTGGAACTGACATGGACCAAGTCTATTTTTCGATCATCAGTTGGCCGCAAGGAATGAGTCGTGAAGATGTCGCTGGCCTGATCGCCGACGCGGCAAGATTGGATCGGCACACGGTTCAACTCCGCCTCGGCAAAGCGCCTCCCACAATCCTGGGCCTGTTCCCGCGCACAGTCGCCGACCTTGCCATTGTCGCGATGCAGCGAAGAGGTGGTGATGGGTTCGCCGTTGCCATGAGCGATTTGGAATCGCTCGGACCAACGCTAAAGATTCGTGACTTGCGTCTGGCGGACGGAGTGATTCTTGCCGAACTCTGGCGAGGGCCAGCCGTGAAGATCAAGCCCCAAGAAATTCAGGTTCTGGTGCGAGCGAGGATGAGCGAAAGACAACCGGCGGCCATCCCTACCTCGCTTGAGGCATCGCATCTCATGCGATGGTCGCCTCCAGGAAGGCTTGCGCCACTCGCGTGGTCAAACGTCGGAGCGTTCGGTCTGGCGGCGGGTCTGGGATACGCCTACGAGTTTGGTGATGCGGCTGAAAGGGTGGGCCAGTCTGAAACACGTCTCTCGCACAAACTGGATCTCCATACAAATAACGGAAAGGTGTATCAGATCGATGGCGACAAGTTTGGCTTTAAGGTGCTTGGGGAACTGCGGGGCCACAGCGACAACCAGAACATAGACGCCATGTGTGAGTTGTTCGTTACGCTGAACCGGGAAGCAATCGTTGATCCCTACTTTTCCCTGTGGTCGCCTCCGGTAGGGTATGAACGGTTGCGGCTGCCGATGATGAAGGTGAACAATGAAGATCCCGCATTTGCGTTCTACTCACGGTGGACGACGCTGATGTACCGACACATCATCAAACGGGCGGCGAAACCCACAACATGACCAACTTGGCGGAACGCTGTATTATCGATTTCCCGACTGAAGCACCCCCGGTGGGGTGGCTGAGTGGTTGAAAGCACCGGTCTTGAAAACCGGCATGGGTC
>CAZWJR010000308.1:0-3032 GCA_964634655.1 uncultured Isosphaeraceae bacterium
GCACGCCGATTTCCAAGTAACGATCCGCGCCGCTGAATACGTTTGTTCCGAAATCCAGCGTGACGGTGAAGACGCCTGCTGTGGCCGTGACTGGCGTGCGAACCTGTGTCGTTCCCTGTTGCGCGCCACCCGCCAGGGCGTCGAAGAGTTTGAATTGCAGATCGTAATTCGCATTGGCGGGATTGCCCGCGTCGGTCAATTTGCCCTGATAGGTGAAGGCAGTGGTTTGCGCTGACGCCGTCCGCGGAAGGATCAACATGATCAACAAGACAAAGAGGCCAAAGAGATTCCCGATGTGAATTTTTCGCGTCATTGTTCTCCTCACTGTATTCTTCCGATAGCCGCCGTGCCGCCGAGGCTGCGGATTTGAAGGTGTTTGTTGATGGCGTTGTTCGGCAAAAGAAATTGTTCGTTGTAGCTACATGGCTTGACCCAGATCGTGCGGTACGTGGTTGAGGCATTCACCGCGGCAGCGATCGTTTTGAATGGCTGGGCAAAGGTTCCAAGCTGGATGCCGAGATAGTTGCAATCAACGTATACGCCGCCCGATGCGCGATAGATGCCGCGTCCGTGGGTTGCGGCAATCAGGTCTCCGCCCATCCAGAAAAGCTCGTCTACGGAAACATTGGCGGGACCATTTTGCGGCAATTCCCAGGTTGCGCCTGCGTCGTCTGAAGTGAAGACGCCGACCTCTGTGCCAACATAAAGCAGGTTCGGATTGGTGGGATGGAAGACCAGACTTCGCACAGGCACGTCGGGTAAGCCGGTCACGCCGGTTCCGGTGATGTCTGTCCAGGTCGCGCCAAAATTCGTCGTGCGATAGACATTGTCACCGCTGAAGCCTCCGAAAGTGGCATAAATCCAACTCGGACTGCGGGTGTTGTCAATCGTCAACCGGGTCACGAAACGGTTGGGCAAGTTCGCCGTGTCAACCTTCACCCAGCCAGGCGCAGCATCTGTGCCGTTGAATGTCAGGAAGATGTCGCCATTGTTGTGCCCTACTGCAATGATCGTTGAAGTGCTTGGAGAAATCGCAATGGCGCTGATCAGAGACGAGTTTGGATTTGGCTTTGGAACCGCCGCCCAGGTGGGAGCAGGAATGAAAGATTTGACATCGTTGCTGCGCCAGAGGCTCAGACCGCCCGCCAGCATCGTATTCGAGTTGTTGGGATCGAGAATAAACGGGGCGATGAAGTTGGCAGTGGCCGGATTATTTGCGTCAGTGATTCCAGTGAAAATGTTGCCACCAACTACGCCGCCGTCATTACTGCGCCTGATCTGCAGATAGATATATTCGCCATAAAGAATGTTGGGATCATTGGGGTCAGCCGCGCAATAGCCGCCATCGCCTCCCATTCCCGTGATTGAAACCCAGGTCCCCGTCCCGCCCCTGAACCTGACGTTGCCGTTATCCTGCGCCCCGCCAATGATGGTGCCGCTGGTGATATTGCCCGCCGCGCCGTAAAACTGCGTGACGCCAAGATTGTTATTGAGGTTCGTCCAGCCACCGGTTTGGACGACTGTCGAGGAGTCATCAGCCCGGTAAAGCCCTCCATCGTTGCTGAAGTAAGCAATACGATTCGTGGTGTTATTGAAGCCCGGATGCGCGACAATCATGTGATGATCAGCGTGAGCCGACGATCCGGGGGCGCTTTGCCATTGGCTGATTTGGGTGAAGGTTGCGCCGCTATTGGTGCTGCGCCATAAATCAATGCCGCCAACAATGATTAAAGTCGCGTCCTGCGGATTGACCCAGATGATGTTGTCATAGTTGCCCTGACTGCTTGGGGGAGGTCCGGGTTGCAGAAAGAAGTTCGTGCCGGTATTGACCCGTGAGTAGTTTTGCCCGCCATCGGTACTGCGATAAACATCTCCAAAATTCTGATCCACCGAAGCATAAACGATCGTGGGATTGCTGGGCGCATAGGCCAATTCCACCCGCCCGGTAATCGCCGGGTTGAAATTCGCAAATTGCCAGTTCGCTCCTCCGTTGGTTGAGAAGACTGCGGCTCCGTTAGCGCCTGCAATCGCCTGCTGATTATTTGTGGGATGGAAATCTATGTCGAGGAACGTTCCAACAACCCCGCCTACTACTACCCAGTTCGTACCGGCGTTGGTAGATCGTTGGATGTTATTTCCGGTGGCAGCCAGAATCGTGTTGCCATTCGGCGAAATGGCCAGCCGGTTGACATACAGCCAGGGGCAGCTTGCCGGAGTCGCCGGGGCTGGGCAAACTGTTGGATTGGTGCTCGTCAGTTGATTCCACGTCAAACCACCATCGGTGGAATTGAAGACTCCCGCCCCTTGCAGCCCATCAGGTGTGAAACCGCCGCCGGGATTGTTGACATTGCTAGCGAAAATCTCACCCGTACCGGCATACATCACGTTCGCGTTTGCCGGATTGATGACCATCGTCGAAACCGCCAGATTCGCCATGAAATCATTGACCGGTTGCCACAAACCACCACCGTTGTTTGATCGCCAGATGCCGCCCCCTGTGCTGCCAACCCACATAGCGCTGGGATTGGTTGGATGAATGACAATCGTCCGAATTCGCCCGCCGACATTGCCCGGTCCCAGCCACGTCCACGAATCGGGAGCGAGGCCGGCTTCGAGAATGCGTTGTGGTTCTCCGCTTTGTTGCTGAGCCTTGATTCGCCGCTGCTGTTCAGCCTTCATCAGGGTTACGTGTTGGTGAGCCTTGACCAGGGCGTCGGGAGGAATTTCGCCCTTTTCATCCTGCATCTGCAAGAGTCGAAACCGTAAGGCGCCATCGGGATGGTCGGTCCCGTTTTCTTCCTCTTCGCCTCGATCCCGTTGGTCACGATCAGCGCCTTGCTTGTTGCGAGTGGATAGTTCTGCCGCTTCCCGCCGATCAAGCCACAGTCTCAACCCGGCAACGGCTCCACCGGCCAGCAAGGCTAGAAACAACACAAGAAACACAATGTTCAGTTTGCGACGCGAAGTCATGAGCTTCCCCTTTCCGATTGTGAAGACACTTTCAGTTGATCTCTTATCGGCGAAACAGTTAG
>CAZWJR010000309.1:0-3026 GCA_964634655.1 uncultured Isosphaeraceae bacterium
CTATGCCATGATGTCGCGCCCGGATGGTTCGGTTGTGAAATTGGTCGAGCGCGGCGGGCCGGCGGTGGGGACCCAGGTTGGTGCCGAATACGAGGCGGCAACAGTAAGCCTTGATCCGGGCGGTTGCGTACTGATCGTGAGCGACGGAATCATCGAACAACCAGCCCCCGCCGCATCAGGCCGGACATTGGAAAATGATCGCGGCGAGGAGTTCGGCCAAAAGCGGATGGAACAGTACCTTCGATCACTGTGCAATCCCAAGGATGCATCGACCACCGCGGCCGATGAAGTGGCAAATCTATTCGCAGCGGTTGAGGCCCATGCAGGGACTGATCAACTGGCCGACGATGCGACTGTCGTAGCGGTGCGGTGGTGACTCGCCGTTATGGTGATTCGCCAAGTTTTTGCAATTCTGCATCGACCGCTGTTACGTGATCAGTCATACCCAATTTCTGAAAATGCTCCTTCGCGAGAGTCCAATGGGTTCGCGCGGCCGCCGGGTCCGACACCGCAATATCCATGTACGCCCAGTTGTGAAGCATTCCTGCTAGTTGCGTTTCAAAGTCTTTCCTGGTTTCGGCCCTGACCTGCAGAAGCGGGAATGACTCCGCGTAGAATTCGCGGGCTCGCTGGGCGGCTTCTACTGCGTCATTCGGGCGTTCAGCGGCCAGTTTCTTGTGTTGCTCCATTGCGATGTCCCCCAACATCATGGTCGCAAGGACAAAGTCTCCCTTGACGCGCACATCTTCTGGATCATCCTTCCGCAGACCCAACAAAAGAGTTCGAGATTCTTCCAAGGACGCCCGTGCCTTTTCGGTTAGATTCTGATGAAGATAGTCCTGGCCCAGCCACATGTATGCGAGAGCCAAATCTCGCCTTCGCTGGGTGTTTTCCTTTTCCTGTTCCCAAAGGGCCTTTCGCATTCGCAGGACTCGATCATGGTGTTTCTCTGCCTCTTCAAAGTTACCCTTGCCGAAGAACAGATCACCCAATCGAACATAAACTACAGTTACCTCACGTGCGGCATTGAGATCGTCCGGTCGATCCTTCATCAACTGCTCGCGAATCTCAATAGAGCGGCGAAAGAGCGATTCGGCTTCCTCCAGAGCATTCTGCTCCTGCAAGACACCCCCAAGGTTCAGAAGCACACCCGCGAGAAATCGCTGGGCATCCATGTCCTTGGGAGACCTGGCGGCCTGCGATTCCGCGGTGGTGAGTGCTGTGCGATAACTCTGCGCCGCAGCGACCCAGTCCTTGTTTGTCGATAGCATGTCTCCAATTCGCACATGGGCTCTCGCCAATTCCGATTGTGCTGCAAAGTCATTTGGATTCGCTGCAACCAGTTTCTGGGCAATCGCAAGCGCTTTCTCGTAGTTCTCTTTCGCAGCTGCAACATTTCCAACGTTGCCGGTCCGCAAACCTCCCTGGAAGTCGCCGATGGTCAAATACAGCCGCGCCAGTGCTTGGGAATCCTCAAGCGAACTGGCCAGCGCACGCGACCGCTCCACAAAATCCGTAATCGTTTCAACCATCGCGCTTCGAACAACCATAGACCGCGGCAACAGTCGAATCTGACTCGTGATCTTGCTTAGAGCGTCTGCCGTAATTTGTTGCGCCTGGCCAAAATTGTCTTTGAGCGTATTTGCGCGTTGTTCTTCGCGCCTTGCAATCTGCATGAGGCGTGTGGATGTAACTCCCCAAGCCAGTAGCACCAGCCCCACCATCGCCGCCGCCGCCACACCACCCTTGTTCCTTTGCACAAACTTCCCGGCACGATACGACCACGTCGCAGGCCGCGCGATTACCGGCATCCCGTCCAGGTGCCGCTTGATGTCTTCCGCAAACTGCTCCGCTGACGTGTACCGCCGGCGAGGTTCCTTGCGCATCGCAAGCAGGATCATGTTGTCCAAATCGCCGCTCAACCGCCGCCGCAAACGATCGGGTTTCATTTCTCGCAACTTGGCCACTTCTTCAAGATTGGAGTCCCCGGTACTCGGCTTTAAAGGCAATCCGCGCGACTCAAGCTCCTCTTCTCCTTCGACAGCCTGACTGATTGCCGTGCTGGGTCGCTCCGGATCTTCGTTGCAGATCACTCGCTCAATTTCTGCTTGCAGCCGCGTCTTGAATCGATACGGTCGCCGCCCCGTCACCAATTCATAGAGCAACACGCCCAGTGAATAGACGTCACTAGAGGTGGAGAGCGGATCGCCGCGCACCTGTTCCGGACTGGCATACTCCGGCGTCATCAGCCGAAAATTGGTCGCCGTCGGCTCGTGCGAGAACGAAGACATATCTGGATTCAGCATCTTGGAGATGCCGAAGTCCAACAGTTTCAGCGTGCCATCCTGTGTGACAACCACGTTGCTAGGCTTGATGTCGCGATGCACGATGAGATTCTGGTGGGCGTGATGCACAGCTTGACACAGCGTACGGAACAACTGCAATCGCTCATCAATGTGCAGGCGATTCTTATCGCAATACTCATTGAGCGGCATGCCTTCGATGTACTCCATGACGAAGTACGGCCGACCGTCTTCGGTCGCTCCTCCATCGATCATGCGGGCGATGTTCGGATGGTTCAGCGCGGAGAGAACCTGTCGCTCCTGTTCAAAACGACGCAGAATCTCCTCGCTGTCCATTCCTTTCTTGATAACTTTGATGGCGACGCGCTTGCGGAACTGATCGTCGTCTCGCTGGGCGAGGTAGACAATCCCCATCCCTCCCATGCCGATTCGACGAGCAATGCGATATTGTCCGATTCTTTCAGGGTTTGGTTGGGGTGTGCCGGCATCGACTCTGAACGATTCACCGCTGCCGGCGCCAGCTGCCGGAGTGGGTGATCGCGGCGCTGTCTCCGCGTCTTCGATCCGCTTGCCCTTCTTGACCGTCGCTTCCTGATCGTGATGAGCCAGCAAGGACAGAACTTCGGATCGCAATTGAGCGTTCTTGCCACATTCTTTTTCGATAGTGGCTGCTCGCTGCGCTGCGGGCAGGTCGCAGACCATCAGAAAGACTTCTTTCGCTCG
>CAZWJR010000310.1:0-3012 GCA_964634655.1 uncultured Isosphaeraceae bacterium
TGGAGTACACGGGTTGTTTATCGAGTGCGTTGAACTCAATGCCGGAGCGACTGACGCCGATGGCGACGGCCATTTTGCGGATGGCCTGATGCTTGACGTGGGGGACGGCGACGCCGTGGCCGAAGCCGGTGGAGCCGCGTTTTTCGCGTTTGATGATGGCCTTGATGAATTCGTCTTTGAGTTCCGGGCTTAGGGCGCCGGCGGTGACGAGTGCATCGACGATTTCATTGATGGCTTCATCGCGCTGTGTGGCGGCGAGATCCGGGATGACGGCGTTGGGGATGACGATGTCTAACAGTTTCATGCTTGGTTTCCGGTGAGGCCGGGCTTGGGGTGGCCGCTGATGGAGGAGTGATGCTTGTTATCGCGGAGTTTGCTTTTGTGGTCCTTCAACTGGCGGATGGCTCTGTCCACGCCGAGGTCGATGCAGGCGTAGAGGTCATCGTGTTCGGCGGAGGCAATGAAGGGTTTGTGGTGTTCCACATCGGTGATAATTTCCGTAGTGTAGCCGTTCTTGGCCTTGTCGATGATGATGTCGATCTGCTGGATGCGATCGAAGAACTGGTGTAGTTTCTCGACCTTTTTGTTGGCGTAGGATTCGATGGCTGGGGTGATGTCCATGTGCTTGGAGCTGATTTTGATCTGCATTCAAACCTCCGTGTTTGGCGGGCGCGAACCGGCGGCCGCCGTTGTTTTGTTTCGAGGCCGCTGCTTGCCGTGGGGGAGAGCGGCAGGGGTGGCCTGAATTGCGGGAGAGATTGTGGCGGAAATATCGAGAGTTTCAACTTTCTGACTTTCCGGGACGAGGACGCCACCACTGACGACGAAGCGGATGGCTTCTTCGACGGTGATGGGGAGTTCGATGACTTCTTCGCGGGGGATGGTGACGGTGTAGCCGCTGATGGGCGGAGAACTGGGGATGAAGACGGTGACGCAATCGCCGGCGTGATCCTGAATTGCCTGAAGGGTGGAGCCGGTTTGGAAGCCGACGGACCAGAGACCTTTGCGTGGATATTCGATCATCACCACGCGGTTGAACTTCATGGTCTTTTCATCGCTGAAGAGAAAGTCAACGACCTGCTTGACGTAGGGATAGACCTGTTTGAAGACGGGAAGGGTGGTGATGGCGCGTTCGATGTGGCGGTAGAAGCGTTTGCCGAGGAAGCCGCCGAGCAGGTAGCCGGTGAAATAGACGACGACGATGGCGGCGGTGAGGCCGATGAGGTTCATGTACCAGTGGGTTTCCCACCAGTCGTTGAGATCACCGGCGGATTTCCAATGTGGAGCAAGATTGCGCAGACCTGCGCGCAAGGCCTGGTTGATGGGGCCTGCAATGGCGCTGTCGATGAATTGATAGGCTTTGACGACGATCCAGATGGTGAGGACCGAGGGCAGCAGAATAACCAAGCCGCGCAGGAAGAAGCGCTTGAAATCAGAATGGAAGGTGCGTGCCGAGGGATCACTCATTGGAAGGGGGAGTCCTGGCACTGCGTTGCCGGTTTGCCGTTCATTTGGCTCCTGGCTGTTTGGGAAACAGAAGCATTGTAGGAGCGTGAGGGAGGTGCTTCAAACGTGTGGCGTTATTCAGAAGGGCCGATTTTTGTGTGAACGGGATTGGTGAGGGGGAGCGGTCATACACTAGGTGGCGGAAAGAATCTCCACGAATGAGAGCTCACTGATGCGAGACACGAAAATTGAGAGTGCCAGCGGTTTCGGCAGATTGATGATCGCGGCGACGATTGGCGTTGCTGGTGCGTTGGGCGGCGGCTGTGAAAAGAAACAGGCTGGGCCGACGGCGGCAATGGCACCGCAGGCGGTACCGGTAACGGTGGCCACGGTGATGCGGCAAGATATGCCGGTGGAGATTCTGGCCGTGGGCAATGTGGAGCCGATGGCATCGGTCACGCTGAAGCCGCAGGTCGATGGGCAAATCATGGAAGCGAAGTTTGTGGATGGGCAGGAAGTGCAGGCGGGGGACTTGATGATAGAAATTGATGCGCGGCCGTATGCAGCGGCGCTGGCGGAGTTGCAGGCCAAACTTGCGAAGGACACAGTGGTGGCGGAGGATGCGGAGCGAGCGGCGAGGCAGATGGCGGAGGCGTTGAAGGGGCGCGCGATGTCGCAGCGGGAATCTGAAAAGGCGAGGGCGGATGCAGAGGCGGCGAAGGCGCAGATGGAATCTGATCGCGCGGAGATTGCGGCAGCGCAGTTGAAGATTGAGTATTGCTCGATTCGTTCGCCGATCACGGGGCGTGCAGGGGCGCTGATGGTGAAACCAGGGAACGTGGTGGAGGCAAACAAGACGGAATTGGCGGTGGTGAATCAGATTGCGCCGATTTACGTGACGTTTGCGGTGCCGGAGCAGAACCTGGGAGCGGTTCAGGCGCATCAGGCGGAGGCCCCGCTGACCGTTCAAACGGTCATACCGGGGCATGCAGGCGGGCCGATTGCCGGTTCCCTGGCGTTTGTTGACAACAAAGTGGACATGACGACGGGAACAATTCGGCTGAAAGCGGAGTTTGGGAATGATGATCGCGCGCTTTGGCCGGGACAATTTGTCAATGTTGTGGTTACGGTTTCGACGCAGCGCGGGGCGATGGTTGTGCCAGCCTCGGCGGTTCAACCGGGCCAGAAAGGAACATTTGTGTTCGTGGTGAAAGCGGACAAAACGGTGGATCAACGGGCGGTGGTTGTTTCGCGCACGGTGAGCGGTCAATCGGTCATTGCGGAGGGATTGACGGAAGGTGAAACGGTGGTGAGCGATGGGCAACTGCGATTGGTGCCCGGCGCGCTGGTGGAGGTGAACACTGCGGCGCGTGTGCCGGAGCGGAAGCCGGCATGAACGTTCCTGCAGCCAGCATTCGACGGCCGGTGATGACGACGCTGTTGATGCTGGCGTTCTGCGTATTTGGCGTGATGAGTTACCGGTTGCTGCCGGTGAGCGATCTGCCGAGCGTGGATTTCCCGACGATTCAGGTCACGGCTACGCTGGCGGGCGCCAGCCCCGAAACC
>CAZWJR010000311.1:0-3010 GCA_964634655.1 uncultured Isosphaeraceae bacterium
TTACGCTGCCAGTCGCAGTGGCGCGATTTCCATCGGTGCATCGGCTTCTGCTGTGTGCGGTTCCTGGAAGCACAGACCCAGCAGTGTGTGATCATCCACGGTTTGCACGGCTCGCATGACGGCGGCTTTGAGCATTTCCGCGCCTTTGAGGAGGCCCTGGCGGCGTTTGAGTGCGACGCCGATGTGGAGTGTGTCGCCGGGTTTGAGGCCGAGGAGGCGCGGGACTTCGATGAGTGCGCCGGTGGTGGAGATATCCTGGGTGGATCCAGCGATGTATTTGCCGGTGTGGGGATCGTAGATTTTGCACGGTTGCGCCAGTGCCAGCCGTGGGTGCGTGCGGCGATCACCTTCGATGGTTTCCATGGCAAGGCCCTCACAGGCAGTATCGGCGCAAAAAAGTGCCTACTTTGGCGTAAAAGGCGGGAAAAACAGCGTTTTTCACGGCCTTTGGGCTGCCGGACCGATCTTTTTGGCACCCGGACCCGGTGTTCGGCAGGCCCTGAAAACGGGTCAATTGTGCGATCTTTGCCCTTGAACGATTGGCGATTGGTTGTCATACTGCTCCGCCTTCCAGCGGGGCAACTTTGAGCAATTCAGGGTTGGCAACTGGCACCTCCTGCCGCGGCGGTACGAACTGGGTCGTCGCGGCGACCTCAATAAAGGATTGTTATGAACACGGAAATCGTGACCGGAACCGTTCTTCCCTCATTCAGAACCAGCCTGATGGCCCGGCTGGCGCGAACAGCCATGATGGCGTTGGTTGTGATGGGCGTCTTGTTTGCCCTGACCCCCGGCGCGTTTGCCGGCGAAAGCGACCTGATCGTGCCTGATCTTGGCTCGCGTGATTTCGTCGGCATGAACGGCAAGACGCTGCTCATGCTGGGGCTGGGCGTGTGCGCGTTGGGCTTGATCTTCGGCATGGTGATCTTCACCAAACTGAAGAACCTGCCGGTGCACAAGCGCATGCTGGAGGTTTCGGACCTAATTTATGAAACTTGCAAGACGTACCTTATCACGCAGGGCAAGTTCCTGATGCTGCTGTGGGTATTCATCGGGGCGATCATGGTGTGGTACTTCGGTTTCCTCACCAAGCACACCGATCCGGTGACGCATCAGGTGACGACGGGAATGGGCGCGGCAAAGGTTGCGATTATTCTGGCGTGCAGTCTGGTGGGTATTGCGGGCAGTTACGGCGTGGCGTGGTTCGGCATCCGCATCAACACGTTTGCCAACAGCCGCACGGCGTTTGCTTCACTCGCGGGCAAGCCGTTCCCTTGCTATGAAATTCCGCTGAAGGCTGGCATGTCGATCGGCATGTTCCTGATCTCTGTTGAACTGCTGGTGATGCTGGCAATTCTGCTGTTTATCCCGGGCGATTACGCTGGGCCTTGCTTCATTGGTTTTGCGATTGGCGAATCGCTGGGCGCCTCGGCGCTGCGAATCGCAGGCGGCATCTTCACTAAGATCGCAGACATCGGCGCGGACTTGATGAAGATCGTGCTGAACATCAAGGAAGACGACGCCCGCAACCCCGGCGTGATTGCAGACTGCACCGGCGACAACGCCGGCGACAGTGTGGGCCCCACGGCGGACGGATTTGAAACGTATGGCGTGACGGGCGTGGCTTTGATTTCCTTCATTCTGCTGGCTGTGCCGCAGGCTGCCACGCAGGTGGATCTGCTGGTGTGGATCTTTGCGATGCGCATCATGATGGTGCTGGCATCGGCGGGTTCGTATCTCATCAACGCCACCCTTGCCAAGGCCAAGTACGCCAATGCGGACAAGATGAACTTTGAGCATCCGCTCACCGTGCTGGTGTGGCTGACTTCGATTGTTTCCATCGTCCTGACGTTCGGGCTTTCGTATTTGATGATTCCCAACCTTGCGGGCAATGAGACCTTGTGGTGGAAACTCTCCATCATCATCAGTTGCGGCACGCTGGCTGGCGCGGTCATTCCGGAACTGGTGAAGATCTTCACTTCCATGCACTCGGGCCACGTCCGTGAAATTCTTACTTCGTCGCGTGAAGGCGGAGCCTCGCTCAACATTCTCTCCGGTCTGACGGCGGGTAACTTCAGTGCGTACTGGATGGGCATCGCCATCGTCGGCCTGATGGCGATTGCATATGGCGTGAGCACAATGTTCCCCGGTGTGGAGTTCATGAAGGCCCCGGCGGTGTTTGCGTTTGGCCTGGTGGCGTTCGGCTTCCTAGGCATGGGTCCTGTGACCATCGCGGTGGATTCCTACGGACCGGTCACCGATAACGCACAATCTGTTTATGAACTTTCGCTGATTGAGGAAGTCCCCACGGCGGAAATCAAGCGCGATCACGGCATTGATGTGAACTTTGCCAAGGCCAAGCACTTCCTGGAAGAGAACGACGGCGCGGGCAACACGTTCAAGGCCACTGCCAAGCCGGTGCTCATCGGCACGGCTGTAGTGGGTGCGACGACCATGATCTTCGCGATCATCGTGATGCTCACTGAATCGCTCACAACGAACCTCGACAAGTTGTCGCTGCTGCACGCACCGTTCCTGCTGGGTGTCATCACCGGCGGCGCGGTTATTTACTGGTTCACCGGCGCTTCCACGCAGGCGGTGGTGACCGGTGCGTACCGTGCGGTGGAATACATCAAAGCCAACATCAAACTGGAAGGCGGCAGCAAGGCATCCACCAAGGATTCCAAGCGCGTGGTGGAAATCTGCACGCAGTACGCACAGAAGGGCATGTTCAACATCTTCCTGGCGGTGTTCTTCGGCACGCTGGCGTATGCGTGCGTGGAGCCGTACTTCTTCATCGGTTACCTCATCGGCATCGCGATCTTTGGTTTGTACCAAGCGATTTTCATGGCCAACGCCGGCGGCGCGTGGGACAACGCCAAGAAACTGGTGGAAGTTGAGTTGAAGGAAAAGGGCACGCCGCTGCACGCGGCGACGGTCGTGGGCGATACGGTTGGCGATCCGTTCAAGGACACGTCGTCGGTCGCGATGAACCCGATCATCAAGTTCA
>CAZWJR010000312.1:0-2973 GCA_964634655.1 uncultured Isosphaeraceae bacterium
GCACACCCGCCGAAGTTGCGTCACACTCCCCGGCGAAGCCTCCAGATCACTCTTGTACACCATCTGAATTGAATCAATAACCATGACCCGCGGCTGAACTTTTCGCGCCTGCTCCACAATCCGCGCCAGATTCGTGTCCGCCAGCACAAACAGTTCATCCAATTGCTCAATGCCCGCCGCCGCCTGTGGCGTGGTGCGCTTGATCGAAATGCCCTCATTGCCAAAGAGCCGTTCCGCCCGCAGCCGCGTCTGATACGCCGATTCCTCACTGGTTACATAAAGCACGCGCTGCTGCCGTTTGGCCATGTGACCCGCTGCCTGCAACATAAGCGTCGATTTGCCGATTCCCGGATCGCCACCCAACAAAGCTACCGAACCCGGCACCAATCCGCCGCCCAGCACACGGTCCAACTCTGCAATTCCCGTGGGCAATCTCGCGAAGTCAGTCGTGGCAATTTCTGGCAATGGTGTGGCAAGTGCCGTCGCTGGAGCAACCATTGTCGCCGCTCCGGAAATCTCCGCGCTCCAGGCATCCGCTATACCTGCGTGAGATGCTTCCTTGCCCGGCTTGGTCTCAACAAACTTTTCCAATGCATCCCACGTGCCGCAGTCCGGGCACTTCCCCATCCACTGCGCCTGCACGCCGCCGCATGATCGACAGATGTAATGCGTTCGCGATTTGGCCATGAAGGCAGTGTACCGCAGCTCGCCTATTTTCGACCCTGCAGTCTTTCCCGCGCATGCGGGAATCCAGTTACGTGACCAATCGCACGGCCTCTGGTTTCCCGCCTGCGCGAGAAAGACGGATTGTGAGACACGATCTAGAGCCGCTTCTTCATCCGATGCACCCACCGCCCGTAGTCAAGCATCGCATGGAACCGTTGCCGGCGTGTGGTGTACTTGTCCGGATCACTTCCAAACGCGGTTTCATATCGCCAGCGCCAGTATTTGCCGCGCAATCGGAATCGCGTCTTGAATCCAAGCAGAACCAATTGCCGGATGCCGCCGATGGTTTCCATGATGCGTTGCATGTGTTCCGTTCACCTACAGCATACAACACGCGCCTTGCCCCGCGCACCCACCGCGTCAACATTCGATACATCAGCCGCTTGACGCGCTGGTTTGCACCGCACTACAGTTACCGCGCTCATTCAGCGACAAATCTTCGCAGACGCCGATCGAAGCCTCCGACCGATCGGCGTCTGTGTTTTTGCTCATCCACTGGGATACCACTCAAACTGCTTGCGAGTTCCAGGCATCAGCACAATAGTCAGCAAGGCTGCGCCCACTACGCCTATCGCAATCGCCACCAATAGCGGCGAACGGGACGCCAACAAACGAATACTCGCTTCAACGATCAACGTGCTCGACGCAAGGATGCTCCAGAGAAACGCTGATCGCCGACGACGCGAAATTAGAACGCTCGCCACCAGCAGTAGGGTGCCCGTCACACTGTCAACTAGGCACATCAGGAGATATGTAAAGGGTTGTTCGGCCACATTTTCTGTATTGTGAGTCCCACTGGTTAAGCAAGAATTGATCGCAGTATTCGGCATGCCACAAATTGCCTGAAGACTCAATGCGAGGAACACGACACCCAAGGCAAATTCAACAGTTGCTAGCGAATTGAGACGCTTACCTATGGCCGGGCCACCGATCGGTACCTGACGAGGGGTCGGCGAATGCGTCTCCTCGTCCATTACCGCTCGCCAGTGGTGATTTCCGCCAGCGAGCGCGGATCGGTCGGCCGCGTCACAACATCGCGCTCATTGAGCGGACTGAAACGGCTGCCAATCATGGGAATCCTGCGATTCGGGCTCAACTGCCGCGGCAATGCCGGGAACACCACCCAGATCGCAACCATCGTCGCCAGCGACGCCAGCCACATCCAATCGTGCACCCAGCCCATGAACACCATGAAACTGGTCACCAGCAGCAGCACCAGCCCAATCGGAATCATGCCTTCCCACGACAGCCGCATGAGTTGATCAAACCGGAACCGCGGCAGCGTCCACCGCACCATCATCGTCAGGAAGATCAGCACAAACACCTTGCCCAGCACCACACCGAATTGCAGAAGGATCACCAGTATGCCGCCGCCCAATGGCAGATCAGGGCCGATGCCAATTGGGTTCAAAGACCAGCCACCCAGAAACAGCGTGGTGAAGAACGCACCGGTAACGATCATGCCGACGTACTCACCCAGAAAGAACATCGCCCACTTCATGGATGAGTATTCAGTGTGCCAGCCGCCGACGAGTTCCGCTTCCGCTTCCGCCAGATCAAACGGCGCGCGGTTGGCCTCTGCGAGCATACAGATATAGAACAGCAACGCTGCCAGCGGCTGATGCAAAATGAACCACTGGTGGCCATTCCCCATCTGCGCCGCCACGATTTCATCCGGCTTCACCGTGCCCGCAATGAGAATGACGCAAAGCAGCGCCAGACCCATCGGGATTTCATAACTGATCATCTGTGCCGAGGCCCGCATCCCGCCAAGGAACGAATACTTGCTGTTGGATGCCCACCCGCCCAACGCCACGCCGTACACGCCCATGGAAGCCACCGCGATCAGGTAAATGACGCCGATGTTGATATCCGCCACTGTGATCTTAACCGTCTGCCCAAAGATGGTGAGTTCACCCGCCCATGGAATGATCGCAAAGGAAATCATCGCGGTGATAACCGTCAATCCCGGTGCAATCACAAACAGCACCTTGTCCGCCCCGGCAGGTATGAAGTCTTCCTTCAAAAACAATTTCAAACCATCCGCAATCGGCTGCAACAGTCCCATCGGCCCAACGCGATTCGGTCCCAATCGATCCTGTGCCCACGCGCTGACTTTGCGTTCCATAAGGATCAGGTACGCCGCAGCACCCAGACAAAGGTGAATGACCACCAGAATCACAATGATGGATGTGACCAGTTGCGCGTTGTGGGAGAGAAAATCAGTCAACCAGGTTGGCATGGCGG
>CAZWJR010000313.1:0-2960 GCA_964634655.1 uncultured Isosphaeraceae bacterium
AACAGGCCCGGTGGCCTTCGTCAAAGGCGCGCCAGATGTGTTGCTGCGCGATTGTACGCTCTGGATGACAGGCGAGGGGCGGATTGAGCCGCTGACGGATGAGATCCGCCGGCAAATCCTATCTACCAACCAGCAATTCGCCTTGCAAGCGTTGCGGGTCCTCGGCATCGCGATGCGGCCGTTAGAAGAGCTCCCGGATGTCTACGTGGCATCCAACTTGGAGCGCGAGCTAACGTTCCTTGGCCTCGCGGGCATGAAGGATCCGATCAGGCCGGAAGCAAAGGCGGCAGTGGCGGCCTGTCTGGCGGCCGGGATTCGGACGGTGATGATTACAGGGGACCACAAGGATACTGCGGTCGCCATTGCGCATGACTTGGGCATCATGAATCCAGGCGCGCAGGCAATTTCCGGAACAGAGCTGAACCAGTTGTCGAATGAAGAACTGGAGAAGCACGTCGCGAGCACGGCCGTCTATGCGCGTGTGACGGCAGAGCATAAGCTGCGAGTCGTCAGCGCGTGGAAGAAGCAAGGCGCAGTGGTGGCGATGACCGGCGATGGAGTCAATGATGCGCCGGCATTGAAGGCCGCGGACATCGGCGTGGCGATGGGGATCACCGGGACGGACGTGACCAAGGAAGCCTCCGACATGGTCGTGACCGACGATAACTTTGCCTCCATCGCCGCCGCGGTGGAGGAAGGACGAGGCATTTACGATAACATCCGCAAATCCATTCACTATCTGCTCTCCTGCAACGTCAGCGAGATCCTGCTGATGCTGTTGGCCACGCTTTTCGCGTTGCCCCTTCCTCTGTTGCCGGTCCAAATCTTATGGATCAACCTGGTGACGGACGGGCTACCGGCCTTGGCCTTGGCCGTGGACCCGAAAGAGCCGGATCTCATGCGACGCCCCCCACGGGCGCCGAATGAGCAGGTTTTCACAACGCAGCGGTTCCTGCTGTTGTTCGGTCAAGGCTCGTTTCTGGCCCTCATGACCCTGGGAGCCTTTGTCTACTGTCTGTACGGCATGGACTTGAATCTCGAACGGGCGCGAACCCTCACCTTTACTGTTCTGGTGTTGGCACAACTCTTCCATGCCTTCAATAATCGGAGCGACCGCCGATCCATCTTCGAAATCGGGCTGATGACCAACAAGCCGCTGCTTGGCGCAGTCGCTGTTTCCATCATCCTGCAGGCCACGATTGTGCTCTTGCCACCCATGCACGACATATTCAATGTGGTCCCCTTTGATCCTGACCACTGGCTTCTCGCAGTCGCAATCGGAATCTTACCGTTGGTCGCGATGGAGCTCTGGAAGGCATCAAGAAAGAAAGCTGACATATAGAAGCTGGACAGACACTGACGTCACGGCGTTCGCCTTTGTCTAGGACGTAGTCCTGTAGGACGCAAGGAGGTGTGAATGGAAAAGATGCGAGCTACCGTGTTTCATGGAATCAACGACATCCGTGTGGAAGAGGTGGAACGGCCACATGCTGCAGTCGGCGAGGCGGTGATCCGCGTCACGTTGACGACGATCTGCGGAACCGACCTCCATATCGTACGGGGGGAATATTCAGTAAAGCCGGGTCTCATCATCGGCCACGAGCCGGTGGGTGTGATCGAAGAGCTCGGCCCGGGGGTCACCGGCTACGAGATTGGTGAACGCGTGTTGGTTGGCGCCATCACGCCTTGCGGCCAATGCCGCGCCTGCCTGTCAGGCCAACTATCGCAGTGCGGCCACGGTCAAGGCTATGAGGCCATCGGTGGGTGGCGATTCGGCAACACCATCAACGGTGGGCAGGCCGAATACCTGCTGGTGCCCTATGCGCAGGCCAATCTCGCGAAGATTCCCGATGAAGTGACCGATGAGCAGGTCGTCCTGCTGGCTGACATCGCCTCGACCGGGTTCAGCGGAGCGGAGTCGGGCGGCGTGCGGATTGGGGATGCGGTGGCGGTTTTTGCACAAGGACCGATCGGCCTGTGTGCGACTGTGGGAGCAAAGCTCATGGGCGCCGCGCTCGTAATCGGGATTGACGGCGATGAGACCAGGCTAGCGATGGCGCGACGGATGGGTGCCGATGTGGTCCTGGATTATCGCGAAGTGGACGTTGTGTCCGAAATCAAGCGACTGACGGGCGGCGGGGTTGATGTGGCGATCGAGGCGCTGGGTACCCAGCAAACGTTTGAGAATGCACTGCGCTGTTTGCGGCCTGGCGGTACGCTATCGAGCCTTGGCGTGTATTCCGGTAAGTTGCAAATGCCCTACGAGGCCTTTGCCGCGGGGCTGGGAGACCAGCGGATTGTCACCACTCTCTGCCCCGGGGGCAAGGAACGGATGAGACGGCTAATCGAAGTGGTAAAGCGCGGGCGTGTCGATCTCACACCGTTGCTCACACATAGATTCTCGCTCAATGACATCAAAGAAGGCTACCGCATTTTTGGTGAACGGCTGGATGGGGTTTTGAAAGTCGCTATCAGACCATGAACAAGTTATCAGCCCCAAAACGGACACGAGGTCTGCTGCAACCCGCTTGCCCCATTTCTCTCTCTTCTGTCCCCTTTGAAGTGTTCACCAGATGTTCACCAAGAGGCCGGAACTGGTCGGTTTGCGCAGGAACAGGTCGGATATCGCGAAACGGGAAACCGCATTGGGCGACGCGATTCTATTGAGGAATGTGGAGTTTTGCAGATGAAGGGGAGAAACGAGACGCGGCTTATGAGTCCGCTGCTCTGCCAACTGAGCTACACCGCCACGGTAACGTGAAATCATACCCGAGATGCGGCAAAGCTGTCTACAGGCGGCTCCTGCCGGCAATGCAGCCGGCTCGGCTACTTGGGCGGCCTGCCGGAAATTTCCAGCTGCCTGAGCAACTTCGTCAGGTACGTCCGCTGCAAGGATAGGTCCTCTGCCGCCCTGGTTTGATTCCAGCCGTTACGCTTGAGGGCCTCCTCGATCACCTGCT
>CAZWJR010000314.1:0-2957 GCA_964634655.1 uncultured Isosphaeraceae bacterium
CTTCACGCCTCACCCCTCACTCTCCCCATCTGCGCCATCTGTGAAATCTGCGGATTCACCCGCCCTCAAATCGCCAAATCGCCAGATCACCAAATCACCAAATCCCCTCCCCCACACCGCTATACTGTCCCCCCCAATTCACCCGCTTTTTCTCGGAGATTCCGCCCATGTCCGCCGCTCACAACCCCCAATTTCACTGGGAACCACAGCCAAAAGCCCAGGCTCTTCTCAACGAAATTGTCGCAGACTTCCTCACCCGCTGCCCCGCCGCCGCGGACCTCGCCCAGAACATGAAGCGAGACACCGGCACCCGCTTCTTCGATTGGATCGACCACATCCAACTCCCGCGCGATGCCGCCCTGCGAACCCGCCTCACCAGCGTCGGCTTTGAACGCCAGCCCGCTCCCGGCGCCCCGGATTGCTTCGTTCACCCCGGCGCCATCTTCCCACACGTCGTCCTCGATAGTTCCGCCACCACCCGCATCGCCATCAAGGTCGATTCCGTCGTCGATTTCCTCGCCGCCTGGCACATCACCGATGACCACGCCATTGAAGGCGAACCCCTCGCCAAACTCCGCCGCGCTCCCGCATTCCATGGCCACAACGCCGAGTTGTGGGTCGTCGAACGCCACGGCTATCGCGGCTTCGCCATCACCAATCTCGATTCCGAACAAGCCATCAAAAAAATCATGCACAGCGAAGCCTTTCGTCGCCGCACACGTGATTGGGATGAAGACATCCTCGGCTTCGATCACACAGAACACCTCATCGATGAAGCCGTCAAAGACCTCGGCCCCGATATGGCATGCAGCCTCTTCTTCGCCGCAGAACGCGAATACTGGCAACGCCGCAACCGCGCTGCCCAGGTCCAGAAAATTCGCCAGGACAAACTCGGCCTCGGCTGGGCCAATCACGATCACCACACCTACCGCGCCTCACGCCAATACTTCACCCGCATGATTCAGATGTTTGAGAAACTCGGCTTTCACTGCCGCGAACGTTTCTACGCCGGTGCCGAAGCAGGCTGGGGCGCACAAGTGTTGGAGCAACCCGTGGCCGGCATCGTCATCTTCGCCGATGTCGATCTCTCCCCCGGCGAAATCGCCGGCGATTTCGCCCACAACCCGCTCCCCGCCAGAACAGAACTCGGCACCGTCGGTCTCTGGTGCGGCCTCCACGGCGAAGCAATCCTCCAGGCCGGCATGCATCACCTTGAATGTCAATTCGATTTCGATGCCCTCAAGGATCAACTCGAAGCCGCCAGCATCCGCACCATGTCGCCCTTCACAAACATGGCAACGCTCCGTCAGGCCTTCACCGAAGGCGAACGCTGGTCCGTCGATGATCGCCGCATTCAAAAACTTCTTGAAGGCGGCTACATCACCGCCGCGCAAGCCCACTGGTTCCGCATGCAGGGTGGCGCGATCGGCTCACACCTCGAAAACCTCGAACGCAACGATGGCTACAAAGGTTTCAATCAGCATGGCGTCAGCGAAATCATCGCCAAGACCGATCCGCGCAAACAACCCGCCACACCCTCAAAGACCGCAGAACTCATCGGCGCGTAAACATCCTTCCGCGCATCCGTGCATGCAGAACTGATCCCGAAAGACACTCGTTTCCGCTATACTGTCCGGCTCCCAATTCGACCAAAACACTCGCTTTTTCTCGGAGATTCCCCACATGTCCGCTCCTTCCACCGGCCAAACCATCACGATGACTCCCAAGGGCCTCAACGTGCCCGATCAACCCATCCTCCCCTTCATTGAAGGTGATGGCACCGGCCCGGATATCTGGCGCGCCTCCGTCCGCGTTTTCGATGCAGCCGTCCAGATCGCCTACGGCGGCAAGAAGAAAATCCACTGGCACGAAGTCCTCGCAGGCGAACAGGCTTTCAACAAGACCGGCAACTGGCTGCCCGATGAAACACTCGCGGCCTTCACCAAATATCTCGTCGGCATCAAGGGCCCGCTCACCACACCAATCGGCGGCGGCATTCGCTCGCTCAACGTCGCGCTGCGTCAAATGCTCGATCTGTATGTGTGTCTGCGCCCGGTGAAGTACTTCAAAGGCGTGCCTTCTCCCGTGAAGAAGCCCGAAGATGTGGACACCATCATCTTCCGCGAGAACACCGAAGACATCTACGCAGGCATCGAATACGCCGGCGGCACCGCGGAAGCCAAGAAAGTCCTCGACTTCTTCGCTGCCAACTTCCCCAAGGAATTCAACAAGATTCGCTTCGGCACCGCTGAAAAAGCAACCGCCTGGCAAAAGGAACTCGAACGCATCGGCATGCCCAAGCGCGATATCACCGGCGGGCCAGACGGGGGGGGTGGCGGCGTCATGGTTGGCGTCGGTATCAAACCTATCTCCTACCTTGGCACGGAACGTCTCGTCCACTCCGCCATCTCCTACGCCCTCAAGTTCAAGCGACGCTCCGTCACGCTGGTGCACAAGGGCAACATCATGAAGTTCACCGAAGGCGCGTTCCGCGAGTGGGGCTACGACGTCGCTGCCAAGTACTTCCGCGACAAGATCGTCACCGAGCGCGAATCCTGGATCTTCGGCAACCGCGAAGCCAATCCCAAGATTACGAATGAAGAAAACGCCAAGCAGATCGATCCCGGCTACGACATGATGACCCCGGACCAGAAGAAGAGCGTCGTCGCAGAAGTGGAAGCCGCCATGAAACTCTGGCCAACCCACGGCGAAGGCAAATGGAAGAAACTCCTGCTCATCCGCGATTCCATTGCTGACATCACGCTTCAGCAGGTCCTCACCCGCGCCAAGGATTTCGATGTCATCGCCACCATGAACCTCAATGGCGACTATTTGTCCGATGCTTTGGCGGCCCAAGTGGGGGGCATCGGCATCGCGCCCGGCGCCAACATCAACTACGTCACCGGCCACGCCATCTTTGAAGCCACCCACGGCACCGCGCCCAAGTACGCCAACAA
>CAZWJR010000315.1:0-2929 GCA_964634655.1 uncultured Isosphaeraceae bacterium
CCTGGGAGATTTCCTGCAATGCCTCGACTGCCCCACCAAGCCCCGGTTCACCATGCGAAGTCAACCATTGAAGATACGTATGTGCCAGCTCAAAGCAGGCTCCGTATTGTCGGAACATCGCGAAAGAGTATTCGTGGAAACGCTCCAAATCTTCCTTCAATAGCCAATTCAGATCCGATTCGAACTGGGCCTTGAATCTCGGAAATGGATTCTGTGCCGGTAACAGAGCGACGTGTTTCCGAAACAGTTGCAACGACCGAGACACAAGCAATGCACCCATGCACTCGCTAATCTGCGAGCGGATCTTCACGAACTCGGCATATGGCGGCAGGACATCCGGGCGCGGGTTCGCTCTCTGGCGCAGAACGTCAACGAAATCTTCTCCATCAAGGTGGAAGTACCCTTGGTTGTGGAAATAGCCCATGTGCCTGCTCTCGACGTCGATCTCCACGATCGCCACGGTCGTCTTTACGTGCGCCCGTTTGTAGGACGATCCGGCAGTGTCGGGTAGATAGTACGAATCCAGCTCAACCAGAACGGGATGGCCTCTACCGACCTGCTCCTCCACATGAGCAGCCAGCGGCCGCCAAATGGCGAGTTCTTGCACGTCAATCCCATAGAGATCATAGAGATCTCCCAATGGTGGCTTGAAGAATGTCCATTGATCGCCTTCAAAATCAATGGCGACAGTGCAAGGCAATACCGCCGTTGGCTCATAGCCAAGGGCATGCAGCAATTCGATCCAGAGATCAAAGTAACAGTTCGTCTCGGCCCATGTTCTTCCGTCGCCATGAAGCGAATGACGGCAATACCTGGCAGGATCAGGCGGGCAAACCATCTTGATCATACGTCAAGGGTACTCCGGACTTCCGCCGGCCAGCGCGTCAAGCTCAGACCGTGCTTCTTGAACAACGCTAGCGCAACTCGCTCTAGGCCAAAGCCAACGCATGCCGTGTGCGCGAATTCACCGTTGGCGCTCTTGATCGAAAATGGAACAGAAAAATGATCTAAGTGGTAGTTGAAGGATGCGACCGCTGTCGGCCTGTCGTCCGTGGCAATTGGCACGACCAATTCAAACTTGAGTGTCTGTTCGCGCTGCGTCGCCGCCATAACGCGGCCCCCACGCCCAAAGAACGGATCATTTGCAACGACAACCTTCGGTTCAAGGCCCAGAAAACGCAGTGCCTCCTCTCCCCGCTTCAGCCAGTAATCCCGATGCGTCATGGCGTCTTGCGGCGACCCGAGGCGCACATACTCGTGCATTCGAAAGATCTGCATTCTTGCGGGATCCGACGACGGTTCATGCCGGAATACGAAAGAGCATAGGTCAACCGTACGACCACCTTCGGGCAAGGTGCCACTCGCAGTGGGATAGAGCGGGTAGCATGCCGCTGGAGTCATGATGGCCGCCGTAGCAACAAGATTTCCACTCCAATCTTCGCCGTCCGCCTTCTTTTGCACGAGCTCCCGATGGGACTTCTCATCGCCAACAAAGCTATGGACGGAGCCGAGAAGATTCGGGAAGCTTTCGAAGTGGTCGGTCTTCTGGTAACTGTCTCTGGCAAGCAGCGGGGGAAAGCGCATGAACTCAGGTTTGAGGTGATCTCCCGTACGTGTCACATACCGGTCAAAGCCCTGGATCACTGCCTCGAACTCCCTGCCCAATCCATATATGCCGGGGACGCCTGTCCGCACGAGATGCCCGGCGCCAACGAGCGCGTCCTGACACTCGACGTAGGCGGCCTCCAAAGCATTCTCAGTTAGGCACATGTATTCAGCCCTCCCGCTGCGTCAACAACATCGTTGCGTTGTGATTCATGATGCGATCGTTATTGACCATCAACGCAGCGCCATAGGCATCTCGCAGATGGCGGCACAGACTGAACTTGGAATCGTTCCGGTAGCCTGAAATCCCGCAAATCAACAAAGCCCGGCTAACGATGTCCACGACAAGGGTCGAACTGGCCAGCTTGAGATTGTTGGTATGGATCGCAAACCCGAACGTGCCGATAGCATCCAGATCGGCCTCGGCAAGCAAATTGCGGTAGTCATTTCTTGACACGTTGATGTTGTTGCGCATCAGTTGAAGCGTCATGTCTACCTCGGCCAGGCGCAACGCCGAAGTCGGCGGAATGGCCGGGTTCCGGCGCGCTTCGGCCCGAACGAAGCCGCGCGCACGATTTACCGCGTCTGCAGCGATCCCCAGCCAGAGGGATCCCCACACAATGTGGGAGAAAGGGTGCATTGTCTGGCTCAATATCTCGGAGAAAGGGACCGGCACCACCTGATCGACGGATCCAGATGCTGTCAGTAGGAACCCGGAACTGCAGGTACCGCGAAATCCCAAAGTATCCCAACCCGATAACCGCTCGAGTTGGAACTTGCCCTTACTCGCTAGAACCAGCGTTTGGTCGCCCGCAGATGCGTCCGCCGCACGCCGGCAGGTCACCAAGATGTCGTCCGCCTCCTCGCCATAAGATATTACCGGGGCTTTTTTGACGAGATTGAACCGATCACCTTTGACGTCGATTGCGCAGATACTAGACCGCAAGTCGCCACCTGAGCCGATCTCGGTGGTGGCGGAGGCAATCAGGCGCTGTTGCTGTGCTGCATCAGCCAGGTAGCGTCGGAAATAGTCCGAATGCATTGCGTGATGAACCAGGCAAGCCACTTGTATCTGGTGCATTGCGTAGATCATCGCCACCGAACCGCAATACTGACCCAGAGCCTCACAAATCCTGGAGATCTGCACCACATCCAGCCCCAGCCCTCCGAGTTCGACTGGCACATAGGCGCTCAGCGCCCTCAATTCCTTGAGTGCGCCAATGCTTTCCGAAGGAAACCGGGCGTTCCGGTCTACGTCGCCGGCGGTGGCGGCGATGATCCCAGAGCCAATCTCGTGAACACGGGCGAGCAAGCGCCCGAACTC
>CAZWJR010000316.1:0-1810 GCA_964634655.1 uncultured Isosphaeraceae bacterium
CATTTTGATTCTTCATTCAACCATGGCATGAGGGCGCGGATCGATGCACCAGCGGATTCGATGGAGTTTTGCGCGAGTCCTTTTCGCTGCTGTGTGAACCATTCAAAGCCACGGACGTGATCGGTCTTTAGATCGGCAGCGAACGAGCCATTCTGTATTTGATCCAGCAATACCTTCATCTTGTGTCGGACGGACTCATCAATCAGCATCGGTCCCGCCTTGTAGGCCCCGAATTCGGCGGTATTGCTGATTGCCTTCATCATTCCCGCCAAACCTCTTGCGTATATCAGATCGGCGATTTGCTTGACTTCGTGGCAACATTCCAGATAAGCCAGTTCCGGCGGGTAGCCTGACTCGACGAGCGTTTCAAATGCGGCAACGATGAGTTCCGTCATCCCGCCGCAGAGGACTGCCTGTTCGCCGAATAGATCGGTGTCGGCTTCATCACAGAAAGTAGTGAAAATGATGACGGCACGGGCGCAGCCAATACCGTAGGCCCACGCCAAGCCGACGGCTTGGGCATCGCTGTTGGGTGAGTCCTGATGCAGAGCAAACAAGCAAGGGATGCCGCGTCCCTCAACGAATCGTTCTCTCAAGGTAGAGCCCGGCCCTTTTGGAGCGATCATGATTACGCCAACATCCGGCGGAGTGGCAATGAAGTTGAATCGAATGTTGAATCCGTGAAGGAAGCCGATGGTCGCACCCGACTTGAGATTTGATGAAATCGATTGTCGGAAAACATCTGATTGCACTTCATCGGGCAGCGCGAGGATGACCAAATCGGCCTGTTCGGTTGCTTCGGGAATGAATAGCGAATCGAAACCCGCGTTGCGTGCTTGCCGGTCACCGTCGGATCCCGGCCGGGTGCCAACAACCACCTTCACTCCCGAATCCCGCAGGTTGAGGGCGTGTGCGTGGCCCTGATTGCCGTACCCGATCACGGCGACAGTTTTGCCGAGAAGTGGGGCCAAGGGGGCGTGTTCCGAGCCGCGAAGAATCTTCAGTCCCATTGGACACCCATCATACTCGTTGGCTCATGTATGACGACGTGGACGACGATTCCGCAGAGGTAGAGCCTCAAGTCGGGCTGCAGTGAGACCGATAGTCATTGAGTCCGGAAACCAGATCTGACTCTCGGAGGCAGCCATGCCAACGCTCCCACGATTCAATCGACGCGAACACGAACGTTATCGCCTCAACGCGATGTACACCAGCATTTCCGTCGAACCCAAGATGTCGGTTGGTCAGGAAATGCTCGGTCATGCGTACGACATCAGTGAATCCGGCGTGCGCATTGAACTGGATGAGCCACTGGAGCCCGGGCAATCCGTGAATGTGCGGATGGAGTTACCCGGTGCGGAGCAGCAGATTCGCACGGATGCTGATGTGATATGGGTGAATGATGACCAGGATGATCCGGGGCCCCGACGCATGGCATTGCGTTTCAAGAAATTCCAGACGCCGATGGACCAGCAACGGCTGCGCAGTTTTCTCGGCTGCGGCTTGCAACACTTGGTCGCTTGAAGCCTGCGGCTGCGTCATCAATATTCACCAGGTCGCTCCACGCCGATTCAATAGGCTCGCCAAGTCTCCAGAGGAGGCTTACCGGACGACCGCCAATCTGGGCGATGAATCGAACCACGCCGTGAGAAATATTGACAAGGTCGGCTCCAACGGCGTTGCAGTCGTCGATCGCAGCATTGAGCCTGCGGATCGCCTCATCCCGCTGGCTATCGCTTGTCACCAAAGAAGCGTCTGGGTAGTCAATTCTAGAAGTGGCTTGGGATTGTTTGGCGAGTGCAAACGCTTC
>CAZWJR010000316.1:1820-2910 GCA_964634655.1 uncultured Isosphaeraceae bacterium
GCGATGCCTGCCACATAGGGAAGGGCCCTGCGGGCGTGCGCCACACTAAACACCACCTCGCGCCAAGCAAGGTCGATTACAGTTCGGGCTGGGGACAGCGTCTGTCGCAACTCCACCTCCGATGTCTTGCATATCTTCGCGTCACGAACGGCTCTTGCCAACAGGCAATCGGTGAGATTTTGAATTTTGATTGAAATTATTCAGCGGCGAGTTGTTTTCGCTTCAATCTGGCAAACGTTGACAATCTAGGCGATGCTATGGAATGGTCGATGAAGGTTGTTCACCGTTGATGCACAAGGCGATTTTCCATTGAATGTCCTACTGATTGGTCCTCGTGCAGCGGGAAAAACCACCATCGGGCGGCTGCTGGCATCTCGACTGAATCGAACGTTTGTCGATCTCGATGATCTGGCTTTGGCCAAGTTTCCGGCCCAGTCCATCCGGGAGGTTTGGGCTATCCACGGCGAGGATGAGTGGCGAATCGCGGAAAGCCAATCGCTGACAGGAGCCCTGCAGAAGGACAACCAGGTAGTCGCGCTGGGCGGAGGAGCACCGATGATTCCCGTTGTGAGAGCAGCCCTCCATGAGGCCAGGACCACCAATTCTGCAATTGTGGTTTACCTAAAGTGCCCGGTCGAAGTTTTGCGGCAACGACTTCAGTCGGATTCAGGAGATCGACCCAGTTTGACAGGTAGCAACGTAGTCGATGAGGTCAGCAAAGTACTGCGACTCCGAGAGCCGGTGTATCTTGAACTGGCAGATTTGGTACACGAGAGCCGGAGCGGGTCGCCCCAGGTCGCTGCTGAATTGCTTGCAGAAATGGTGGGCGAGCGAGCGAGAAGGTGAACGACCGTTCAGCGCGTAAGTGTCGTGCTGCGACCGACTCGGCGCTTGCTGTTCATGATCTTGCGGCCTTTGGTGGTGCTCATCCGGGCGCGGAAGCCCACCTTGCGGACGCGTTTCACGATGCTGGTTTTGCGATGATAATGCATGGCGGGACCTGTTTGCTTTCAAAATGGGCTTAGAACCGGGGGACAGAGGATAGCAGCATTGGCGATCTTGGACAAGGTGATCGATCTGGGAACACGAT
>CAZWJR010000317.1:0-2906 GCA_964634655.1 uncultured Isosphaeraceae bacterium
CGATCCGCCCTGGCAGCGCGAAATGATGTCCGAACTCGCGCAGATGGAACTCGAAATGATGGGCGTCGCTTCCCCGGATCACCTCCACAAGTCACGCGGCGCCGGGGGGCCTCGCACCACCGATGTTACAATCGGCCGCACCAACAGGCGCGATTGAATGGCCGATGTCGTTCTGCACAACGTCTCAAAGCACTACCGTCGCCGCGTTCCCGCCGTGTGCGATCTGAACCTGCACATCAGCGATGGCGAACTCCTCGTCCTCGTCGGGCCCTCCGGCTGCGGCAAAACCACCACCCTCCGCCTCATCGCCGGTCTGGAAAAACCCACCGCCGGCTCCATACACATCGCCGGGCGCGATGTCGCAAAAGTCCCGCCGCACGAACGCAACCTCGCCATGGTCTTTCAGGATTTTTCTCTCTATCCCCACATGACCGTCCGTCGCAACATGGCCTTCGGCCTGAAAATGCGCGGCGTCAAGCGCGCCATCCGTGATGAAAAAGTCCAAACCGCCGCACAAACCCTCGGCATCACGCACCTGCTCGATCACAAGCCCGGCAAACTCTCCGGCGGAGAGCAGCAACGCGCCGCCCTCGCCAAGACCCTCGTCCTCCAGCCGCAGATCTACCTGCTCGATGAACCATTGAGCAACCTCGATCCCAAAACCCGCAGCCAGTTGCGCACCCAAATCAAAACCCTGCAGCGCGATCTCAAAGCCACCATGATCCACGTCACCCACGATCAGCACGAAGCCCTCGCCATGGCCGATCGCATCGCCGTCATGCACCAGGGCCGCATCCAGCAAATCGGCACACCAGATCAAATCCGCACCCAACCCGCAAACGAAATCGTCGCGGATTTCTTCACCGTGTATTCGTAATCGCAACCACGCAACCGACCGCCTCCCCAAAACAAGAAATCGCCCCGCAATGCAAGGCGATTTCTTTCTCTAGGAGGAGGAGTCAGTCCTTGAAATTCCATCCCGCCGGAAGGGCCCGTTACGTTCGCGTGACAACCACCGTCACACGCGCTCCTAAACTCCTCCGGCGATCTCACTCCCCCACGCCGCACGCTGCAAACCACTTGCTCCCATCAGTTGTTCCCGGATGCAATCAATTTCACAAATCCGCCAACTCAAAACAGCCGCACGCCGATTTCATATCCCTTTTCCTCTTCGCTCGGCCGGCACCACGCCACCATCACCGGCTGGCCCAGCGGTTCACCGCGCCCCGGCAGCAGTCGTACCACCATGCCCGTCGTCCCTTCCAGCATCGGCATGCCGCTGTGAATCCGGTACCCGCCATCGCCCGCATCCAGCACCCGGTATCGCACCGATGATCCCTGATCGTGATTCCACGCCAAAATCAATTCCGCAGGGAACGGCACGCGGTCTGAATTCCTTCGATCCGCGCACGCTGATTCCGCGCCGCCCGCTCTGGACATGATTCCGTCGTGTAGCATGGTTCTATCTTCCAAATGAAACATCCCATTCGTCGGTTTTTTCTCTCTGGTTGCATCCTTTGATGTTTGATCTGTGCCGATTGTCCCGGTTGTGCCTGCCCAGCCTCGCCAACCCGCCTGAAAGGCCAAAAACGAAGCCAATAATCCATGCCGCGTGATTTCGATGTCATCGTTGTTGGTCTGGGCGCTATGGGCTCCGCCGCCTGCTGCCAACTGGCACGCCGTGGCGTCCGCGTCCTCGGCCTCGATCAATTCGGCGTCCCGCACACCCTCGGCAGTTCCCACGGCGAGTCCCGCATGATCCGCATGTGCTACTACGAACATCCGGATTACGTCCCACTCCTCAAACGCGCCTACCAACTCTGGGATGATCTGGAACAACAAGCCAACGCAAAACTCTTCCTCAAAACCGGCGGCATCTTCATCGGCCCGCCGCAATCCGATTTCATCGCCGGCACACTCCGGGCCGCCGCCCATCACAACCTCGCGCATGAAAAACTCACCCGCGCCCAACTCGCCGCCCGCTTCCCGCAGTTCACGGTGCCCGATGATCACATCGCCGTGTGGGAGCCAACCGCCGGCCTGCTCCTGCCGGAGAAAATCGTCGCCGCCCACATCCAACTCGCCCTCCAGCACAACGCAACCATTCAGACCCACGAAGCCGTCACCGATTGGTCCGCCGATGCCGCTTCCGTCACCGTCCACACCAGCAAATCCAGATACCCCGCCGACCGTGTCATCTTCTGTGGCGGCGCGTGGTCCGATCAACTCCTCAAAAACCTCGGCGTCAAACTCACCGTCACTCGCCAACCCCTCGGCTGGGTCTGGCCAAAAAATCCGCCGCTCTTTGAACTTGGCACCATGCCCGTCTGGGCCATCGATAACCCCGATGGCTCCATCCACTACGGCTTCCCCATGCTGCCCAGCAACATCTCCGCCCGCCCCGGCTTCAAAATCGCTCACCACTTTCATGGCACACCCACCACACCCGCCACCATCAATCGCACACCGCAACCGCAGGATGAAGACGATTTTCGCCATGTCTTGCAAAGACACATTCCACAGGCCGATGGCCCGTTGCTGTCCATGATGATCTGCATGTACACCAACACGCCGGACTCGCACTTTATTATTGATTGGCATCCCAACGGCGGCGGCAACACAAGCCGTAAGACGAGCCACGACAAAACGAGCCGCACCAAAACGAGCCACGGCAAAACGAGCCACACCAAAACGAGCCGCGACCGTGAGGGAGCGGACCGCACCGGAATTGAAGGCGGCACCAGCGGCAGTGGGACCACAAGTGCGGGCGGAAGCAGGAGGGCAGGCCAAAGAGCCATCATCGCCTGCGGATTCAGTGGCCACGGCTTCAAGTTTGCCAGCGTGGTGGGGGAGATTCTGGCTGATCTGGCAATGGAGGGACGGACGGTTCATCCGATTGAGTTCCT
>CAZWJR010000318.1:0-2906 GCA_964634655.1 uncultured Isosphaeraceae bacterium
CTCGCGTGGTAGCAGTTGGTCAGCAGCCTGCGACGCGGTCGATCTCGTCGCAGATTTCAGCGATCATCGAACCGGTCGCGTTGGGAACCATCTTGCCCGAACCGCGTGGTCCGCCATCTTTCACCTCGCCGCAAATGACTCGTGCCACGTAGTAGGCCTTTCCGAAACGGGTCTCGCGCGGTTCATCGCGGTTGATTTCACAAAGCGTGGTGCCGCGCGTGCGGCTGGCGAGATTCATATGGCGTACGGTTGCGCCGCTCTCGGTGCGGGCGATGACGACGTCGAGGCCGTTTACGGTTTCGATTCTGATTTCCTTTATGAACATCGCGTTCTCCTTTTTGGGTTTGCGAACGACCACACAAGGGCATGGAATCGCCAAGACATCAAGGCCAAAATGGCCGGAATTGCAGATGTTTTGACAATCGCGCCCCGTGGCCCAGAAGTGGCGATTCCTATCGCGTTCCCCACATGTCGCCGACGTTGGCGACGGGGCGCAGTTGGGCGCGAGTTCGGCGCAGTGCCGCCGGTTGGGCGGATTCGCGCCCACGGGCCAACGTCGCGATTTGGGGCGCAACCGGGGGCGGGTGCGAAGGGGGCAGCATGAAACCCGCCAAGCACAAGACCGCGCCGCTTCCAGTTTTGGTGTGGCAGCGGCCACGATGCCCGCGCTGCGGCGGCATGACGCTGCGGAAGTATCGCACCATCGCCAATCAAGGCGATGGCTCTTCGGCCTGGTGGGTGGAATGCAAGAACCCCGCGTGCAAACATCGCTTCCGAATTGTGTGGGAATAACTGCAAACGCTTTCCATCTGCTGGAAAGCGCGTGTGACCGCAGTGCTATGGTCCTTGTGGAGCGGCTTCCATGAACAAAGCATTCCATCGACGGTTGATGACGCTGGAGAACTCTCGCCCGGTTCACGATCGCTTGCTGCGATGGCCCGATGTGCGCCCCATGATGCTGGCCGTTGGCGCCGACCCCGTTGGAGATGAGATTCTAAGTGAATTGGCCCAGCGCCAAATGGAAGGCCGAAGTTGCACGGCGGTGATGAGACGACTCACCCAGTTCCTGAAGTCCTGGAAGTGCCCATGAACAGTCTCCGCCATCGCATCCAGAAACTCGAATCCGTGGAACGAGCCCAGCGGCCGCCGGTGTGGACGGCAGAGAGGGAAGCGAAGGCCAGCCGGATAGCGGCACGCTGGAATCTGGAAGATCCCGAATACCTGGCCGCCGTGGCGCGGGGCGACCCGGGGCCAATCCACATTCCGCGCCGGCCCGAGTCAATCACCGAGGATGACCGGCTCTATTTTCAACTAAATAGGGGTGTAGGCCATGGGTGAAGGAAGTGATGACCATCTGACGTCCAAACAACACGAGGCCATCATCGCCCTTCTGACCGAACTGTCGGTGCCGAAGGCGGCGGTGAAGACCGGCATTGGTGAACGCACCCTGCACCGCTGGTTGCGAGAGCCCAAGTTCTCTGCGGCGTTCCGCAAGGCAAGGAGGGAGGCCTATGGACAGGCGATTGGTCTGGTCCAGAAGTACGCCACGATGGCGGTGAATGTCATGGTTCGTGTGATGGCCGATTCGGCCTCTCCGGCACCATCCCGAGTGGCGGCGGCGGCCACGATCCTGCGCTTTGGCAGAGAAGGCATTGAACTGGATGATCTGGCCGCACGCATTGATGCCTTGGAACGGGCGGCCGAACAGGGACCCAGTAACGATTCGAAATTTGGATCGAGGTTCAACTGAAATGCACATGAAGCGACGGCTCGCTCGTCTGGAACAGCGATTTGCAGTAGCCAGGAACCCGGATGAACCTTTGCTCACACCTGAACAGCAGGAACGGGCCCGACGCCTCCTTCAAAGCATCTTCGATCAGAAAGACACCAACCCCGAGCGATTCCGTAGGCGCATGTGTTTGTGGGGAGTGCCAGCCACATGAGAGTGAAAGCCCGAGTTGATCGACTGGAACGCCGGCGTCACCGCTGCACAACCTGCAGCGGCAAGGGTGAGTTTGTAGTGGTCTGGATGAACGATGGCCGGCCGCGACTGCCGGTGACGGACGGCTGTCCTGGGTGTGCCCGGGCAAACCTGATCAGAGTGGTTTGGCGAGATGAGACCGCTGATGGGAGGCCCAAGACGTGCCCAAACTAGTGTGGCGACTCAAGCGACTGGAGCAGTCAACGGCGATGGGCCTGCGGCAGCGGATATGCGCCGAGTGCGGTCGCCTTCCCAACGGCCGAATCCCGCCCGATGCGAAGGTGAGATTCACAGCCGGGTTTGACGAGCCGGAAGGGCCGGACAACTGCCCGCGCTGCGACGCTCAATTGGTCATGCGGCTGACGTTTGACGATCGCGGCTGACCGTTGCAATCGTTACGCCTGCTTGCGCCCGTTTGCACCCATTTGCGTGGCAGGGGTGGTTTTGGCAAAGGGGTCAAAACCGGCCTTCTCGATAGCGCCAGATGGGTCTTTGCAAAAGTCGGCGCGCCAAAACCTTGCCAAATCCTGCCATTTCCTGCCACCGACCTCCAGTGCATCGAACGGTAGCGCTTTGCAATCAAAGGGTCTCTGAAGGATGCCGAGGCCGGACAGGATCCGGCGACGCCCCGCGTTGGCATGCGCGGTTGGAACACAAGTTTTGAAAACACAATTCAACCGGTATCGTGTCATCTATTCAAACTGTAGTTGCACATTTTTCGGTCCTCTCTTTCGAAAGTGAGTGAGTCCCATGGCAAAGAAGTCGTCACGGAGAACGAAGCGAAAGAAATACACGCTCCACTACAGCGTCAAAGGACTTGGCGGCTGCGACCCCGAAATGGCAAATGAGCTTCGCCGATCATCTCAATTGATGAAGCAGCTCGCGGACGCCAGCCCCAAGCAATACAAGGAAATCTCATCGCTGG
>CAZWJR010000319.1:0-2879 GCA_964634655.1 uncultured Isosphaeraceae bacterium
TATAGAGGGGTGGAAGGCGGTGTTTGCGCGCGCAGAAATGACATTTTTGGGGGGTGGAAGTGTGGAAGCACTGTTTTTGCAGGGGGAAATGACGGAAAAAATTTTGAAAAATTTGGGGATTTGCTTTTTGGGATGGGCGCGTTTTTGCGCGCCGGCGGGTGGGGCCGGATTTGGGGCTTTCGTGGGGGTGGGTTGGGGGCCAGCGGTCGGGAAAACGCCGCCAAATGAGGATGGCTTTTGGGGCGGCGAAGTTAGGCACCGGAACGCCTGCGGCAGGATGAATCTAGCCCTGTACGCTCTGGTCAGTTCAAGCCGCGGTTTGATTGAATATCAAATCCCGATGATGCGCCAGAGCCTTCGGATCGGGCGCAAATCGTTCGGGGAGGCGAAGAGGAGTGCCTTCCATCGCCAAGAGTGCTTTTCGATGAAACTCCGACGGAGACTCCACTTTACGCAGCAAAGGTGCTATCACGAGCCGCAGGTCTTCGTCGAATGTGACTAAACCGCGATCAAAGGCGCGATCAAACAGAACATTCAAACAGATTCCGTTCCGTGGATCAGCGCGGCGAGTTTCATCGGCGCTCCAAGGGATGATGTGACTTGCATTAAGTAGCGCCGGCACCCGAAGGTCGGTGATAGCGCAGCGCTCGCCATACGAGGTGAGAACAGCGGAGCGGAAGAAGGACTGGACTCGCCGGGCTCGCACGATTCGTTGAATCTCGCTGGGACCGGAAGGTGCCACCAATTCTGGAAGGCCTTCATCGACTTCAGATCCATCTGGGAACAGTTGTGCGGCGGCTGCCTCTGCATCGGCGGCGACAGCCTCCGGATTCGACTCAAAACGATTCCAAAGCTCCCGGTCGCCGTGGCTGACGTTTCCCAACGCATTGATTCCGCGCGCTTGTTGCACTGGGTCCAGACTTGCGAAGTTGCAGGCCTTCATGGCTATGGCCGATGGCGTTCGGCCGAGGTGGCCGGCAAGTTCGATAATATCTGGATTGTGCTGATGAAGTTTTCCAAACGGTGTACGGCAATAAAGTCGAAAAGCGAGTAGCAGCTCACCTGAATTCCATGGTTGTCGCTGCGTCATGTGATTTATCTATCACGGGCGAGATTTGCGATCGATTGCGTGCCGAGAAGATTGCAAGTTCATGCGCCAAAGCGTCGCCGATGCAGAAACGTTTTTAGACTCTCGCGGCCTGAGGAGTACATTTCATTGATCCACTTTGGCTCTTGGCGTAACTCGCTGGCCAATTCGATCACGAAATTGTGAACGGTTGCAGGAAAGTCTCGCGCGTCCCAATATACATCATCAAATGAGAAATGCAGCATTTGAAACACTTCGGCTGCATCAAGAACAAGGCCACTGAGGCTGGCGCGATTTGTGACTCGAAATTCATTCAAGAGTGGGCCAAGCGTGTAGGAAATCCTGGCCACGGTTTCTGAATCCAACTCATCCACTGTGATCCATGCTGGTTTCATGTTATTCACCTCCAAGCTAATTGGATTTTGGGCATGGTCAACTTCTTAGTCAACTCTGGAATCACTGAAAAAGCCGTCGCGAGCCTAGCGAGCCGGCACGTCCTCGTGCCGGTTGGCAGCACCATTCGCAAAGTTCCGGCACGAGGACGTGCCGGCTCGCTGGATTTCATGGCATTCTGTATATTCCCGCGCATGAGCCATGCTTCGCAGCGCGATCGCCCTCGCCAGCATCTGCACCCTTTCTTCACTACGTGGCACATCACTTTTGGGGCGCATGCCCAACGCCTGCACGGCGGACCGCGTGCCACCGTTGATCGCCATCACAACCAGCGCGGTGAACCATTCATCGGGCGTGACCAACAACGCGAAGACGCAGAGCGTGCGATTCTCAAAGCACCACCCGTTTTACTCTCCATTGCACAATGCGTCTTTATCGAAGCTGTTGTGCCACGTATTTGCGAGCGTGGCGGGTGGATGCTGCGCACCTGTTCGGCGTCGCCACCGCCCCGTGATGGTGATCACGTTCACGTACTGCTGGATGCCCCTTCCGATGCCGAACCGAAGGTAATTCGCGGATTGCTCAAGCGCTGGCTCACGCAGGAAATGAATGAGCAATGGCCGCAAGATGACGAGTGCTTTCGCGGTTGGTGGGCTGAAGGTGGTTCGACAAAGCCCGTCAAGGACGATCAATATTTGACGAACGCGTATTGGTACATCGAGGCGCAACGAGCAACTCCTTCTGCGGTATAGTCGTCTCTGAACAGATTAATCCGACCTTTCTGGTTTGTACCATTCATGCATGGGCACAAGTCTATGTGTGCTTAGATGGACGTTCTAACGCCTGAACAAAGACGCCGATGCATGGCTGCTACTGGCATTTGCATAAATGCCGATTCGGGAGGGTCGTGCCAAAAACTAATGCCGCGTTCTGGAGAAAGAAGCGCCAAGGCAATGTACTCCGCGATCGGCGCACACTTGCAAGGCTGCGGCGCGCGGGATGGCGCGTGCTGGTGGTTTGGGAATGCGAAACTCGTGATTTGGAAAGACTTGCCCGGCGCATTCATGCGTTCATGCACTGAACTGTGTACGTTGACAGCAGCGCAATCGGCTTCGACGCCCCCTTTGATAGACAGGGCGTACCATTATCTCATCGCCCAAGCAGGTATTCACCATGCAACCACTCCTCATCATCGCTGCATCCGCAATCCTCTGGGCCTCTCCTTCCCCCACCGCTTCGCGCCCGTCATCTCCGGAAATGTCTGACCCGCCTGCTAACTCCCCCACTGATCCCGCTGCACCTGGTGGACCGGCAGTCGCTCCAGCACAACCCTCACCCCCCACCCCCGCCCCCGGAACTCCCGGTGCGCCCAGTGCGCCTGCGCCGCCTGCTCGGACTG
>CAZWJR010000320.1:0-2869 GCA_964634655.1 uncultured Isosphaeraceae bacterium
ACTGTCACCCACACGGTTCTTCCGCGATGCCGCCATAACCATGAACCCCGTCATCAGCAGCATCATGTGCGCGTTCATGAGAAATCCGCCAATCAAACTCGTGCCCATGGTCATCGCAAGACCCACTCCCACTCCTCCCCAAAGCAGAACATTGAATGCTGCAATCCCCACCACGCTCTTGCGCCCACCGGGCATCAACCAGCGCAATAACTTCAATCGCTTCGGCCCGCCGCCATATCTGCCGAACCACCAATGCGAAGCCTCCACAGGATCATTCACCGCGCCGCCCCAGAACCTCTTCAGATCCTCCATCACGTATTCTTTGCCGCAAGTGGCGCATGCAACGGATTCCGCGCCATCCTCCCCAACCAAAGACACCCTGCATTTCGGGCAGAGCAATCCACCGCTCCGCAACATTTCTTCGGTCCAATCCTGCCGCCGTCGTCCGAGCGCCCAAACCACAACCAGCGGTACCCCAATCGTCACCATGCAACCTATCAACAGCCACTTCGTGATCCCCATCCCCCAAATCCCGGGAACGAAATACGCCAGAATTCCCAGCATGCACAGCGGTCCCCCAACACCGAACAGCATCGCCATAGCCAGCGCACGCTTCTGGCGCTGCACGGCATGTACCCAGGGATTGTTCGGATCAAACTCGCTCATGCAGGGGACTTCTCGCCAGGTCCACACTCTTCACTCTAGCGATTCTCATTTGAGACATAGATTAACCGTTAAAAACAAGTGACGAATCCTGCGATTCGTCACTTGACCACTTTTCAATTGCATCAATCCTTCGTTATTCCACTTTGCCGCCCGATCCACCTTGCACAATGATAATTTCAACTCGACGGCTTGCCGCCTTGCTGCCCTTGGGCATGTCCGGCCCGTAACTGGCCAGAGAAACACGCTTGCTCGCCACACCCTTGGAGATCAGGTATTCACGAACTGCCCACGCGCGTTCAAACGCAAGGTGATAGTTGCTCTTGAACCCGCTCTTCTTGATGGGATCAGCATCCGTATGACCCGCTACTCGAACGTTCGCACTTCCATACTTCGAGTTCAACGTCGCGGCAATTCCATCCAGCGTCTTCTTCGCACCCGCCTTCAGCGTGGCTTTGCCGGAATCAAACGCCGCATCGCTGCTCAACGTCGAAACCATCTCGCCGCCGCCAGCGCTCCATCCGCCTTCAGGCTTGTCGCCTCCGCCGGTATTCCCAGCACCGCCGCGCTGCAGTTCAGCAATTTTCACATCTCGCGCTCGCAACTCCTGGCTGCAATCATCCAGAGCCTTCGTGCGATCATCCAATTGCGTCCGCAAATTGGTGACTTCCTCCGATAGATTCGCGCTCCCGTCCTTCTTGCAGCCGGTCAACGCAATCGTTGCTCCCAACAATCCCATGACCATCAACCGTGAAATACGCATTCTGATTCGCATCCTTTCTGAACGATCACAATCTTGTTCCAAGGCGGCCGCCGGCGGTGACCGTCCATTCGCTACTGATTTGACCAAAATTCACTGGCTTGTCAATCGTTCGTCCATTCAAAGCCCACCACACTCTGGCCGCTCCGGCTTCATCCATCCTTCATGACTCCCAGATTCCTGCTACATCGTGTTATCCACAACGCCAAACCAAGCCAATCCAATCCCTACTGGCAAAGACCCTGAACCGGCCAGGGAACCAAAGGCAGAAAATGTGTCCACAACCAATGGATGCCCGGACGAAACGCCACCACGATCACCGCCGCCACCGCCAGATGCGGCCCGTACGGCAGTTCCCGCTTCGCTCCCTTGAACACCGACCCCAGCCCCTTCGGCAAAATGTGCCAGCCGAGCCCAGAAAACGGCGCGATAAAGAAAATCAGAATTGGATCGAACCAACCCATCACCGCACCGATCGCCGCCAGCAGGTGAACATCTCCCAATCCCATCGCCTCCCGGCCAAACCCCAGCGTCCCCAGAATCCTTATCCCCCAGATCATCCCGCCACCAACCAAATACCCGGCAAACGCCCCGCCCAGCCCCTGCAATACCACCGGCGGCGGCGTTTCCGGCAACACCTTCCCCAGCATCCACCCTCCCGCCAGTCCAATCAAGCACGGCAGCAGAAACAACAACTCCCACAGCATCTCACGCCGCGCATGAGGGTAATCACCCAGCGTTTCGCCTTCTTTCACGTACTCCTGGTAGTCCGCAAAACTGTATCGCAACCGCCCAGTGCGCAGCAAAATAGTCCCGATCACCACACCCAACATCCCTCCCGCAGACATCATCACACCCGTCCAGCAAACCGCCGGTATCGGCCACGTCTGCTGTGGCGTATGCAGCCGCGGCAACAATGCCTCGATCATATAAGCAACAAACGCCGTCCCCGTGATGAACAGCGGAATCTGAATCGGAATCGTAAACGTCCGCGCATCAATGACCGTCATCGCCACCAAACCCGCCAGCATGAACGCAAACGCGATGTACACCGGCCACGTCAGGACGATCGAATTGTTGTACCACCACTGCCCGCCCAATTCGCCCCACCAGTGCATCGACGGCCGCGATGTGTAGAACGCTAGGTACAACGCCACGAACAGCAACGCCATCAGCACTTCGATAATCATGTACTGCGAACTCAACTTCACGCCGCAGTACCGGCACTTCCCTTTCACAAAAAAGTAGCCAAAGATCGGCAGATTCTCCTGGAAGAACCGCAACTTCGCTCCACACGTCGGACATCGGCTCGGCGGCGAAATCACGCTCATCCCCGCCGGCAACCGAAAAATCACCACATTGATAAAACTCCCCACGCACGCCCCAAGGCAGAACACAAACACAATCGCCGGAACGTGCTGATAGAACCACCACATCGGAAAAATG
>CAZWJR010000321.1:0-2865 GCA_964634655.1 uncultured Isosphaeraceae bacterium
CCGTGCAGCGTGCGGTTCTGGGTGACGCCGATGCAAAACTGATCTGGCAGACGACCGATCCTATCGCATCCGGCTCGCGGCTGGAGATTGAATCAACCTCCGCCAACATCATCATTCGCCTGCATGTGTTGCCAGAACTGGATCGCCAGAACGGCGTCCTCCGCCTCAAGGTGGACGCATTTACAGAACAAGGCGATGACCATCGAAGCGTGGCCGCAACCACCGCGCTGACGAGCGATCAATCTTGCACTGTTATTGAATTACCCCCCGCCGCGAACTCAAACATCCTGCGGCTGCTAGTACTAACGATTCAACGACACTGAAAAAACATGGACCAGACCGAACCGCCAGCGAGGCAAACAATAAACTCACTTCGCGGCCTTGGCGTCCATGAACCTCGAAACCGACTTGATATCCGCCAGAATCTGCGGCGTGATCGTCAGGGTAAAACTCTCACCCTTTTCCGGCCGCACAATCTTGGAAGCCGGCATGCGCGTCATCCACATGCGACCGGCTCGCGGGCTGACGTAGTTCTCGCCATAGCGCTTCTTGGCCAGAGTCTTCAGACCCTTCTGAACGTGCCGCTGCATGCGCATCAGCCGCCGCAGGGTTTTCAGATCAGCCGGGCGGGCTGGCGTCTTTTTCAACGTAAACGTGACTTTCTTTGAGGGGGCAATGACATCGCTCATGGCAGTTTTCCATTCAAAATTTCGGAAGCGGCCAGTATAGCACCCCCCGACCGGCGTGCCAAGTGATGGTTTCGAAAACGGGGCACAAAGCCAATGGCACAGGCATTCTGCCCGTGTTAGCCCCGTGCAGCCAAAAAGCCTGCACCACCATCTACAAGGATCATTCCGTCCCGGAAACCCGATCCACCTCATCAATGCTCGTGACTCCCTGTGCCACCAGTTGAAAACCGTTCTGCTGCAAAGTCATGAACAATCCTTGGTTGGCAATATCCCGAATGCCCTGAATCGTTGGCGACTTGAGCACCACATCGCGCATCGCATTGGTGAACTCCAGCACTTCAAACAAGGCTCGTCGCCCGATGTGTCCGGTCCGAAGACAGCGCTTGCAGCCGGTCGGTACATAGATCTGCGGAATGCCGCCCAATGCCGCGCCCATTTTCATGTTCTGCGTCGGCGTCGGCTTCACCGCCTTCTTGCACGTATCGCAGAGCAACCGCACCAGTCGCTGCGCAATGATCACATTCAAGGCATTGGCAACCAGGTACGCCTCCACACCCAAATCCAGCAAACGGAAGACAGCACCGATGGAATCCTTCGCATGCACCGTCGTGTACACAAGATGGCCGGTCATCGCAGCCTGCATTGCAACCGTCGCCGTTTCAATATCGCGGATTTCACCGACGAAAATCACATCCGGGTCCTGTCGCAGCACCGATCGCAGGATGTTCGCAAACGTGTTGCCCTGTTTGTGATCAATGGGAATCTGCGTGCAGCCTTCAAGGTAATACTCAACCGGGTCTTCGATCGTGATGGCGTTTCGCGTGTTCACATCGATTTCACGCAGACACGAATACAGCGTCGTCGTCTTGCCCGATCCCGTCGGCCCGCACGCCAGCAGCAACCCCGCATCCTTCGTGGCGATGTTCCGCAACTTCTCATACATCCAGCCCGGCAAGCCCAATTCATGCAGGCGGCTTGGGGCGTTGGAGGAATCCAGAATACGGATCACCATTTTCTGGCCGTGCATGGATGGCGTCATGCTCACGCGAAAATCCACTCGCTTGCCCTTGACCGAAACGGAAAAGTGGCCGTCCTGCACTGCGTTCTTCTGGCTCGTGTCAATCTGACAGAGAATCTTCACCACGCCGAGGATGCGCTTGAAGATGGTCATGCTTAGTTCCACCGCCTGCAGCATGTAACCATCCACGCGCAAACGCACGGTTGCCTGATCGATGCGCGGTTCCACGTGAATGTCCGTCGCCCGTGCACGGAACGCCGCAAGCAGCATCAGCCGAAACGCCCGGATTCCCTCGCCCGCCTCATCATCGCTTCCGCTGTCCAATCCTGCGGATTCCGCCTGGTGCAGCGTTACGCCACGGTTATCCACAAGGCTGATGTCAAGTTCATCAAACGGCTTGTTGACCGCCGCGTTGATGATCTCGCGCAACTTCATTTCATAACTGGTCTGCGCATCGGTTACTTCGTTGTTCAGATCAATATCCAGCGTCGCCTGTTGAAGCAGCGGATCGTAGTTGTCTTCCAACGCTGATTTGAAGTCCGGTGTCAGTTGCCGGTTCTTGTGCGTTTGCTGCTGTTCCGGATCGATGTACCGCAACTCCGTGGAGCCGATGCGCACCACATCGCCGTTGTCCAGCAGTTCCACGGAAACGGGTTTGTTGTTGAGCCGCGTGCCATTGCTGGAGCCAAGATCGCGGACTCGAAAGCCGCCCTCCACAGGTTCAATCACGCAATGGTGCCGGCTGGCTTTGTCATCTGCAATCACCAGCGCGTTGTCGGGCAGGCGGCCGACGGTAAGCGCAGCCAACCCCAGCTCCAATCGCTTCTGGCCTTGCGGGGATTTGACTTCCAGGTACGGCATCGAATCGGCTCAAAACTCGGACATTCCTCTTGAGAGCCACAGTGTAGGGGAATCGTAGTTCAACGGCGAGTCGGACGGCCTCAATGACCTGTATTTGCCGGTTTTTTTTGGATGGTCCCCATTCATCGTGTATATTAAAACCGCATGAAACACGCACATTGGATGGCGTGTGTTCCCATTCCACTCGACCGCAACGGAAAGCAGGTTCCATTGAACGCAACATCATTCCACTGCCTGGCTGTTGCCGCTTGCAGCATCGCATTCTCTCTGGCAACAACCGCCGCCAATGCAGTCGAT
>CAZWJR010000322.1:0-2851 GCA_964634655.1 uncultured Isosphaeraceae bacterium
GGCCAGCTTCGCGAGGCGGTGGGCGTCGAAGGTGTTGCCGCCCTGGACCCGGCCGAAGCGCAGCTCGAGCCCGTCGCGCGCGGCGATCTCGGTCATGGTCCGGATCATCTGCTCGGCCTCGGCGAGGCTCCGCCCGTACTTGCGCGCGATAACGGAAATTATGAAAATTTAATTTTCTCTGTTTTTTGACCCAAATTCGCCCCTTCCCACCCTCCCCGTCGCCAAACCATCGCCAACGGTTCGCCGGAACGAGAACATCCACCCACTTACTTACTCGCCAAGCGCGGGTCAGCCACCATTTCAAACGGAATGCTCGCTTCCGCCTCCGCCCCGGATTTCTCATCCTTCGCCCGCACCTTCAACTGGTACTTACCCACCGTCAGCGCCTTGGGCAGCGTGATGACCTGCACGGTGAAAAAATCCTGCCGCTTGTTCTTCGTGACATCAATCGCCGATTGCCAATCCTCTTTCCAGACCGGGATGCCGTCGCGATCGTTGTAGATCGTCAACTGCTGGGCAATCTGCGTGACGTATTCTGATTTCTGATTCAACTCGCTGGTGAAATCCGCGATCTCCAGATACACAATCACCTTCTGCTGGCTTTGCGCCAGAAAACTGTTCTTCTCAAACGTCGTGTAATCGCCAAAGCCGCCCACTCGCGTGCACAGCGTGGCCGTTGCAAGCCGCAGGATCGGCTGCTTCACCAGACCCTCGCGCAATTTGGCGATGGCGTCCACGATCACCTGTTCCGTATCCTTGCCCGTCGCCTTGCCGTCACCGCCCAGGCTCTTGCCCAGTTCCGCAAAGAACGTCTGCAACTTGCCCAGCAGTTCGCGTTCTTTTTCCGTCAGATCAGGAATCGCCTGCGGATCAAGCTGCCGCGCCGGATCAAACATGCTCATCGCTGCGATCGTCAGCAGTTCCCGCAGCGGCGTCGCACTGTAAGAACCGCTGGCGTACAACTCCCGCGTCAAATCAACCATCAGCGACTTCAAACGATCCGGTTCCAGCGTCGGCGATGCACTCCCGCTTCCTGTCGCTGACGAAGCAGCGGGTTTTTCAGCCACCGTTGTCGGCGGAGCCGGTGGCAAAACCGAACCCGCCGTGGATTTCGCGCCTTTCGATTCTCCATGCGGCTGCGCGCCCGGCGCGTTCGGATCATTCCAAACAATCATCCGCTGCGGTGCCGCCAAAGCAGGCGGGGCCGCATCCAGTTCTGTCTGCAACCGCTTGTTCGCCTCGGAACGCGACTTCAAAATCAAATCAACATCGCGCTGCGATTGCGACGCCAGCGATTGAATCTCCGGCGAAATGGTCTCCAGAGAGGCATCCACCCCGCCGGTCCCGCCCTTTGGTTTTGTCGTCGGTTCGCCGGAACCCGCCCGCAGTTGGCCTTGCTGTTCGCATCCCGCGCCCCCGGCTGCCACTGCAAACACCAGTCCCAAGGCCAAAAACGTCCTGCGATGATCTGCCATCAAATTCATGCCTGCCTCCATGCAGACGAACGAATCCGACATCCTGTCGGAACCGCATTTACCGACCAGCGGCGCGTTGCGGAGTTAGTGTATCGGCAATTGTGACCAGCAGGCCTTCAAGACCGCGCTGCTGATCGCCCACACCCGTCTTTCCACGCTGATCCGCTTCAATCGCCAGCTGCAGAAGTTGCGCGAAAACCATCGGCGGGTGCCGGCGGGCTGCTTCCAGCATTGCATCGGTCGTCCCGTGAGTGGAACTCCACAGTTTGGCTCGCCCGATCACCGCCTGCGCTGGAACATTCCTTCGCAACAACTGCGATGCCGCATGCAGTTTGCGCATCAGGTCCACCACGCCCCACATCAATGGCACTTCATCATGATGCGAAACATCTATCAATTCCCGCAGTTTTCGAAGCATTGAGGTCGCATCGCCGGTGGCGATCGCGCCTTGTATCTCCCAGACCTTCTCCTCACGAGAAAGCCCGATGGATTCCTCCACCAGTTCTCGAGTGATCCCCCCCACTCTACCGCCGCCGCCGCCCCCGGAACCTCCCAGCCCACCCGCCATCGCCGCCAGTTTCATCAACTCCATATCCAGATGCAGCAGTTCCGTGCCGACACGCTGGACCAATAGCGTTGCCGCGGCCGGGTCCAGCGTGGTCTGGTACTTCCTGGCACATCGGTTCCTGCACCATGTGGCGGCGGATGCTTCAGTCACCGGCTCGCATTTAAAGACAGCCCCGGTCTTGGCGATCAATTTGTCCAATTTCCCTGGGCGCCACGTTCGAGCACGCATCAGCAGCGTGGCGTCCGGCACCGGCTTCTCCGCATATCGCTCCATCAGCGGCCGACGGGAACTCCGCTCCTTGTCCTCTTCCGCATCGTCCCCTGCGCCATCAGCCGCGGCCTCATCGTCATCTTCTTCAGTGGCGTTCTTGCCGCCGCCGGCAAGAAATGAGTCCGCATTATCCAGAATGACCAGTTTGTGCCGCTGCATGAGGCCGTAACTGCGGATTTCATCAAGCACCACCGCAGGCTCCACGGTTTCGCCATCAAAGTGAAAGACCTCCACACCGCCGAACTTTTCATCCAGAATCTGGGTGAACTGGCGGGTGTACTCCTCTATAAGGAAGCGCTCCTGGCCGCAAAACACCAGTAGCCGCTGCGAGGCATCGAGTTGAACAGGAGTGGAAGCGGCTTTCTTGGCCATGGCAGACTCATAATGGCAGGGGGTGCGGGCAGGGGCAAGGGGACGGGGACGAGGGTGAGAGGTCAGAGGTCAGAGGTCAGGTGGATTGTGGGATGAGGAGATGAGGGGGTGAGGGGGTGAAGAGGGGTGATTTTGGATTTACGATTGACGAGTTTGAGGGTTGGGA
>CAZWJR010000323.1:0-349 GCA_964634655.1 uncultured Isosphaeraceae bacterium
GGAGGCGCTCACATCCCCAATGCCTGGCATGGCGACCTCGGCGTGGGCCGTCTCCGCAGCCTCCATCAATGCAGAAGCCATTGCCGCTTCCTTCGTAAGGCCTTTGCCCTGCGACACGGAAAGCGACTTCGAGTTCGGGCGCACGGCCTGAAAAACCGGCACTCCAAGGAAATCGAGTCCGGTGATTTCAGCAATACGGGTTATGCCCAGCGCTGGCGCAGCCGGTAGCCATTTGGAAAGAGTATCGCCAGGGGTAACGCTGCGCCCGTTGCTGTTCTGGCACGTCTTCAATACAAGAGAAAACCCTTCCAGCCAGCGAGAAGATGCGGGCGCCATGCCCGGTACTGGC
>CAZWJR010000323.1:359-2836 GCA_964634655.1 uncultured Isosphaeraceae bacterium
GATCAGATTGGGGTCCGAGATGTTGATTGCTGCGTCAATGAAACTCCCCGGTTCCCTCTCTCGCAGCTCCGCGATGAACGCATTGAACTGCTTCACCTGCTTGGCGCTCAATGGCACAGGCTGACCGATTTTGTCGGCCGGTACGAAATAGAACTTGTCCCTGTGCACAAGGAGTACGTTGCCAAGGTTCTTCGATGCCATTGCTCTTCCTCCTTAGCCAAGACCACGGATGAATCTATCCGGCGAATCTCCATGTGTCCAGTTCCCGGCGCATGCACTACTCCGGCTCCGGGCAAGGAAGGCCCGAAAGGCGGAGTCCTTCGATGAGCTTGCTGCGGTGCACTTCTTGGGCGAAGGGACTGAGGTCAAGTATCCACTGCACATAGGGCCTTGCATCCTCGGTTGGCGCTCCTTCCCACAAGATTTTGATTGCGCTCAAGAAACGATCCGCTTCACGCCTGGCGACCTCAAGGTCGCCATACAGCGCGTATCCGGCAATTCCCCATGCCGTCGACATCAAAGAACGTTGAGGAACTCGATTGAGCAGTCGAACCATGTCGCCATATCGACCTGCAACGAAATACACCTCCGCCAAGTCTTCGACGTATGATGTTGAGCAAAATGGGTTCAAGGCAACACGATGAATCATCGATACAAGCGCGCGTTCTACATCGCCCAAGAACATCCAACCGGTACCGCGGTCCATGGCGCGGTCCGCATCGTTGGGGTTCAGCTTCTCGGCGATCTCGAAGTGATGGCCAGCACTGTCGAATTCCCTGCGCCAGAGGTGGCACCAACCAAGAGCGACGTGAACATGCGGATCAGTATCATCGAGAGAAAGAGCCAGTTTGGCATAATGCCAGGCTTTCTCTCTTGCCGCCCTGACGTCGCTGCCAGGCGCGACAACGAGCGAGTGATTGTTCAGGAGCCTTACCAAATAGCAGTATGGATATGGAAAAGCCGGGTCCTCGGCTATCGCTTTCTCAAAGCATTTTCGTGCCTCGGCCACGCTTTCTCTGTCGGTCGCCTCGTAGAGAATCGCCTTGCCCTTCAGATAAAAGTCGTAAGCTTGAAGCTGATCGGGCGGTTTTCGCCGAGCGGTTGCCAAAATCGCTCCTTCCATTCGCGGTACAAGGCTGGTCACGACGTGATTTACAATCTCGTCTTGCGCCTCAAAAAGAGCCGTCATTGGGATATCGTACCGGTTGGCCCAGATGTGATTCCGGGATGCTGCGTCAACCAGCTGAACTGTTATCCGTGCTGACTTTTTCAGCTTGCGAATGCTGCCTTCAACAACAAAGCGCACCCCGAGTTCAAGCCCAACCCTGCGAATGTCCACCTTCTGGCCGCGATACTGGAACGATGACTCCCGTGCGATGACGGATATGGTGTGGAAATTCGACAGATCGGTGAGCAGATCTTCAGCAAATCCATCGCAAAACCACACATACTTGGGATCGCCACTTAAATTGGTGAATGGCAGAATTGCCAGCGAAGGCTTGGAGTGAAACTCGTTGCGGAAACGATGCAATTCCTCTTGTTCGTCGATGCCTAGGAATGCGGGTTCGGAAAGCGTGTACAGCTTAACGGGTTCTGCGATGTTCTTGAGTGCAATCTCGCCGACAAAACGAAACTCACCCGCAATGGTCTTTTCGACTTGCCTGAAAACCGCTTCCGTGACGCAAATCGCATCGGGAGCGGCCATTGACTGTGCGCGAACCGCAATATTGACACCTTCGCCAAATATCTGATCGTTGTGGACAACGACGTCACCGAGATTGATCCCAACGCGAAATCGCAATCGCCGCGCAGGATCAACTGAGCGGTTTCGATCAATCATTCCGCTCTGAAGCGCCATCGCTGCCTCTACGGCCGAAGTCGCGCTGCCAAAGTCGGCGAGGAGTCCATCGCCTGCAATGTTTACGATCTTGCCCTTGTTCGCATCAATGACGGGTCTGACGTGTTCTTGTAGAAGCCTATCAAATGCAAGGATTGTCTGTGCTTCGTCCAAACCGCAAAGTCGGCTATAGCCTTCGATGTCGGCGGACAACACTGCCGAGAGACGGCGTTCTACTCGGGTTTCGTCACTCACATTGCCCGCCTACTCTGATCTCAAATCACAACCGGACATCAAACCTGCCCAAGCCGAGCGGTCTGGTTTCAATGTTAGTTTGATCTGGGCCACGGCGCCAGAGGTTGGGAGGCAGGAGAGGCAGTTTGTAATGGCGCGCCTGTGGTGAAGGCGGCATAACCGCCTGGAGCCCGCACTTGCGCCACCAGACATGACATGGGTGCATCGGCGACGACCACCACCATCGTGCCGGTCATGGCGTTCAATGCAGGCCCATGGCCGTCGAGCCTTGCCGAACATGCGGCAGGCGATGCGGAGGCAAAGCCTATCTTTTGGGGAACTGGTGCCGCTTGCGTGACTCGAACACGCGACCCCCGCATTACGAATGCGGTGCTCTACCGGCTGA
>CAZWJR010000324.1:0-2834 GCA_964634655.1 uncultured Isosphaeraceae bacterium
CATGATGCGGAGTTGACGCTGTGGCGCGGTCAGAGCGATGACGCGGGTTGCCAGCGATCGTTTATGGATTGGAGTTGCCTGGAGAGATCGAGCGACTTGGCGGATTCGCGGAGGAGTTGGAGGTCTTCTTCGCTCAACGGGCCGTTGACGACTCGCAGCAGGATGGACTCGGCGGCCATGACGGCGGGGCGATCTGCCATCTGCAAACGGGAGCGCGAATCTGTGAGGCGATTGAGCAGGTCATCGTACACGGCGATCTGGCGAATGTATTCCACATCAGCAAAACTCTTCACATCGGCTCTTGAGAGCATGTCCAGAAGATTGGATGCGGTGGAGAGCGCGTGGGCGTCTTCTTCGGTGCCGAGGTCGGTTTGAGGTGAGCTCGTTACCGAGCGGGAAGATTGGTTGGTCAGGCGGACGGGCATGATGCTTGCGAGTTGTTCATCGACGGCGCGGTAGGCTTCGCCGGTGGCGGAGAATTCGCGGCTGTTGGAACCGCTGATGAGTTCCGCAGGGAGAGAGCCGGGATAGGTCCAGGATTTGCCGCCCAAGCCGGGGGTGTAGGCGCTGGTGCGGCTGGTGGAATTGTCATTGCTGCCGGGAGCGCGGGCGATTTGATCGGGGTAGGTTGTGAGTTGGCGATTGACGAACCACATGGACGTGGCCAGGCCGAGGCATGCGGCGGCGGCGACCCAACCGAGCCAACTTGTCCAGCGGCGACCGGCGAAGGCGTAGGCCTCGGCGTAGACGGTTTGCCGGAGCACGGCGTTTTCAAAGGAGGCGGGCAGTTTTGCGGCGGAATGCTGGGCTTCCATGACGAGCAGGTTGTTGAGGGTTTCGGCTTCGCTCACGGTATCACGGCATGGCTTGCAATCGGCGAGATGACGTTCGGCCTGATGGCGTTTTGTGTCATCCAGTTCGCCATCGATCAGGCCGGAGAGGAGGGCTTTGATGTCTTTGCAGTCGAGTTCGGTCATGGCATCGTTCACTTTCATTGGCTCATCGCGGGGCAAGCCCCGCCGCTAGACTTCGTCACGCGCTTTTGTACTTCTTGAATTCAAACACCATTGGTTCATCATCAGCGTGTTTGAGGTCGTGTTTCATTTCTTCCAGGAGAGCGGCGCGGGCGCGGTTGAGGCGGCTCATGACGGTGCCGACGGGCACGCCCAAGTGCTCTGCGATTTCGTCGTAGGTGAGTTGTTCGTTGGCGCGAAGCATGAGGATGGCGCGTTTTGATTCATCGAGCCGATCCATGGCGGCGGAGACGCGGGAGAGCGTTTCCTGCGCATCGGTCTGATGCTGCTCGCGCGGGGAGATGCGCATGGCGGGGTCTTCGGAGAACTCCGGCAGCATTGACGGCCGCTTGGTTCGCTGAAGGGAGTTGATGGAAAGGTTCGTCACGACTTTGCGCATCCATGAGGGATAGGCGACTTCGCCGGCGTCGGGCGGACACTTCCACAACTTGATAAATGCTTCCTGCACGATTTCCTCGGCGCGATGGCGATCGCGGCAGATGCCGGCGCTTAGGTTGATCAAGCGGGGGCCAAGTTCGTGCATCCAGGTACGAAGTTTTGCCTCGGTCATCAGTGCGGCAGACATGGGTAAATCTCCACTAAGTTAAAAGACGCACAGGGGGGGTGGGGATTCCATGAAAACGGCATTTAGGGCGGGAATGGCGTTTTTGGGGCCGTGGAGGGGTGTTTTCCGGCGATTTTGCCACGCAACTGGGAGGGAAGTTTGACGCGAAGCAGCCAGGATGCAGGCTGAAGGTAGATGGTGGCGTCGGTCATTTCTGCGGGAAGCAGGGCGGTTACACCGGGCGAGAGTTGGATGTTGGAGCCGCTCTTGGTGTGGAGGCGAGCGGTGCCGACGATCATCATCCAGACTTCCGGCAGGCCGTTGGTGACGATTTGGAAGGAGGCGGGTTGGAGGGCATCGATGCGTTCGATGGTGAAGTAGTCGGTTTCGCACAGCGACGTGGTGCGGATGCTGTTGACTTCGATCGGTTGGTGAGCGCGCTGTTTGGACTGGGAGGTGTGCGCGCCGCCGAAGTGAATGCACTGAAGGGCCTGGGGCAGATGAAGTTCACGGCCTTTGCCGGTGCGGCCCCAATCGTAAACGCGGAATGTGGTGTCGCTGGGGGTTTGGATTTCTGCAACGAGGACGCCGGCACCGAGTGCGTGGCACGTTCCGCTGGGGAGGTAATGACAATCGCCGGGCTTGACTGGCACGGCGACGAGATCGTTGATGACGGTGCCGTTGTGGATGTGATCAGTGAATTGCTGCGCGGTGACGCCGGGCTTGATGTCCTTGTAGATGACCGCGCCGGGTTGCGCACGGACGACGACCCATGCTTCAGACTTTAAATGTGAGGAGGGATTTTTTGCGGCGTAGTTTTCATCGGGATGCACCTGCACGGAGAGGTTTTCTTGTGCATCAAGAAACTTGATGAGCAGAGGGAAGCCGGAGTCGTTGGAGAGTTTGCCATCGCCCATGATGAGTTTGTGATGGGCTGCCATGGCTTGGCGGAGCGTGAGGCCTGCAAGTTGGCCGTTGGCGATGATGGAGCGGCCATCGGGGATTTGATCGGGAAGGTCTGCGATTTCCCATGATTCGCCGATGTTCGTGTTGGGTGGAAGTTGCTTGCCGAGGGACTCGAGCGATCGCCCGCCCCAGACACGGGGCTTGAGGAGCGGGTGGAAGAGCAGGGGATAGGGGTGCATGTGCGGCGATGAGGTTATGCGGGATCGGGAGCGGCGGCGAGATTATCCATGTCCTGCTCTGCGATGGGCGGTTGATCGGGCTGGGTGAGGGATCGATTCAATTTGCGAAGC
>CAZWJR010000325.1:0-2812 GCA_964634655.1 uncultured Isosphaeraceae bacterium
CTGGGTAATCGGAGCCGCTGGCACGATTGGCCAATGCATCGCCCGAGCACTTGCTGAAGTCGGATACCGCGTCGTCCTGTCCTCGAGACGGCGAGGCACTTTGAGCCAAATCGCACACACCATCGGTAATAGCGCATTCTCGGTGCCCGTCGATCTTACCAACCGTCGGTCAGTCGACCGCGCTGCTGCGGGGATAATCAAGCGCTGCGGGCGAATCGACGTACTAGTGAATTGCGTGGCCCTGCCTGTGTTGGGCGATTTTCTTGCACTTTCAGACAATGATTGGGAGGACGTGCTGCAAACCAAGTGGCTGGGATACATGCGCTCCATGCGCGCTGTTATCCCGCACATGATCACGCAAGGTGGAGGCACCATCGTCAATATCTCTGGTCGTGGCGGGCATCAACCTACGCCCGCCCATCTCCCCGGCTGCAGCGCCAACATTGCGGTGAATCTGCTTACCAAGGGCTTGGCGGACATCTACGCCCCGAACAATATCCGTATCAATGCTATTGCACCCGGTCCAATCGAATCGGAACGCCATCACCAGATCGAACGAAAGAACATCGCCGTGAGTCGCAAGAAGAACGTCATGCGCTATCCCCCGCTCGGTCGGCTGGGGCGACCGGATGAAGTGGCCGATGTCGTTGTTTTCCTCACGTCAAAGAAATCGAGCTTCATCACGGGAACCACACTGCAAGTCGACGGAGGCGGGACCGCTTGCATTTGAGGAACTCACAAGCACGCTGCCATACCCCATACTAAAACGAGGAGATTTCGCATGAGGTCGATGTCGTCGTTGATGGGAACAACCCTGATACTCGCTCTGCTCGCGCCGCAAGCACACAGTCAGGAGTTTCCCGCCAAACCAGTAAGACTCATTGTTGGTTATCAGCCCGGAGGTGCGGCCGATCTCATTTCGCGATTGGTCGCCAAAGAACTTAGTGAGAAGCGGGGATATTCCGTGATCGTGGAGAATCGCCCTGGCGCAGGCGGGTTCATCGCAAACGAGTTTGTCGCGAAGTCCCCTGCGGACGGCTACACACTGCTGCTCACAAACTCCTCCTTCGCATACATTCCCGCAATGTTTACGAAGCTGAAATTTGACACCATTAAAGACTACTCGCCGGTCGCCCTCTTGGCTTCGTCACAAACGGTGCTAGTCACCCACCCCGCGGTACCAGCCAAGAACGTCAAACAACTCGTTGCGTTAGCGCGTTCCAATCCCGGTAAGTTTACTTACGCCTCTGGCGGGACAGGCGGATCGACGCATCTTTCTACCGAACTGTTCAAGAGCATGACCAAGACCAACATGTTGCACATTCCTTACAAGGGAAATGGGCCCTCGATCGCGGACCTGCTCACCGGTCGTGTAGATGTATCCATGCCACCTATCGGCGCGGTACTTCAATACATCAAAGCTGACCGGTTGAGAGCGCTAGGGACTTCCGGCAGCAAGCGCGCCTCTACATTGCCAGAGGTGCCCACGATTGCCGAGTCGGGTGTTCCTGGCTATGAGGCGGGGTCATGGTACGGCTACCTCGCACCTGCACGAACGCCGCCAGCCGTTGTAAACTAGCTCAGCTCGGAGTTGATCGGGTTGCTCAAGATCTCGTCGTTCACTGATCACCTCGAGAAAGTAATTGGCGCAGATCCTGTCGGATTGCCTTCCGACCTCTTCGTAAAGTTCCTTGCTGAAGAAACTCAAAAATGGGGCAAGATCATTAAAGAAGCCGGAATAACTGTCAATTGACTCAACCCCTGCTACACAACACGTCACGGAGCACGCATGATCATCGACATGGACACGCACATTCTCCCGCGTGACATCTATGACTACATGGAGGGGCCTGTCGCTGACCGCAGGCCACGGTTCAAATTCAACTCCGAGGGCGTGTTGATCGAGTGGGAATTCCCTGGCAACCACTATGTGCAGGGCACGACCCCTCTTCCCCCGCCTGGCGCTGGTGGCAAGTACAAGGGCTTAAGCGATATCGAGACTCGCCTCGCCGATCACCCGAAGCTTGGTATAAGCAAGGAACTGCTATTGCCCCAGTTCTCGGCAATCTACTTCAATTACACGCTCGATGCGGATCTCGCCATCGCGATGGCACACTCCTACAACCTCGCCATCCTCAACCTGTTAAAGCGATTTCCGGAGAACTTTATTGGCACGGCATTGGTTGCGCTTCAGGATGTACCCAGCGCGATTAGCGAGCTCGATTGGGCCAAGCAGAATGGCTTTCAGGCCATCGCCATCGATAAGGTCTTTCCGGTACGACAGCACCCCTACTCGGAGACGCTTGGCAGTCATCGGGAGCTTTGGCCCTTCTTCAAGCGCGCAGAGCAGCTTGGAATGCCCCTTATTCTTCACAAAATTCAACATGGGCATCGCATCAGCAACCTGATGATCTTTCAACGTGATGGCCTCGACATCGCCTCCCCTGCCGAAGGACAACTAAGCCTTGTCTCCTTGTGCACCAGCGGATTGTTCGATGACATGCCAGGACTGAGGTTCGTGTTTACCGAGGCAGGAAGTGTATTCATCAAACCCATCATCGATCGCTTCGATTCGGCATTCGTCAAACCACCGCTTAACTACGAGGACGAAGATGCCACGGCCCGCTTTCATCGCCGGGTCATTCCTGGCAGTGAGCGATTGTCAGCAGGCAAGCGGCTTACGAGTCTTGAAGACTACGAGAACCGAAACAAGCAACCCATCAGCCATTACTTCAAGAACAACCTGCTTTTCACAATCGAGACAGAAGAACCCGAATTGCCCGATTCCATCAATCTCATTGGCGCCTCGCAG
>CAZWJR010000326.1:0-2739 GCA_964634655.1 uncultured Isosphaeraceae bacterium
ACAGTTGCTTGTTCCTGGCGGCATTTCATCAGGTCATCGAAGTCTGGCGCATCCATTACTATGCAAAACACCTGCGTTCGGCACTTGGCAATCGCCCACGGGCAGCTGTCACCGTTGCATCGAAACTCAGCGCCCTCAAGGAAGCCGCCAGCATGCAATAGGTTGTTACTTCGCTTGATACGAATGTCGGTCAGGCTACGTGCGAGCTCACAGTCTCGTAGGCTAGACCGCAACATTCATGTATCTCTTTCGCAAGTCAGCAATATCATTCTCCCCAAGTTGTGCGAATGGCGGCAACACATCTGCGAGCTGCGGACGCCCGTGAATGACCGAGAGCAAGCCCTTGATGCTCGGAACAAGCTGTTTTCCGTCAAAAAGGTTTCGGATTCTTACAGCAGTAGACAAGGCAACATCGTCGCCTCCGTGGAAAGCCTTTGCACAGTAGGCACTGTTCAAGTTGGCGGTTGCAGAAATGCACCCGGCAAAGCTTCCATTTCGAGCTTCAGCCAGGCAGGCCTCGTTTGATGGAAATACGCTGAAGCTCTTTGATAGTTCAGCAACTGCCCTTGCGTATGCAAGATCGCCTGATGAGTCCTTGAGGCCAACTACGCGTTCGCCAAACTCCCTCATGAGCAACTGAACAAGGGGGACGCTGTAGGCGATGCCAGACAGTGCGGGAAAATTGTAGAGGAGTAGGCCGGTCCGGCTGCCTCTTGTAGCGTCGGCAATAGCTTGAAAGTAACGAACGATTCCACATTCAGGTACGTTCTTGTAGTAGAATTGAGGCAAGATAAGTGAACCGGCAAATCCGCAATCTGCTGCGGTTTTGTTTAGCATTACGGCATCTGCCACAGCTGCCGCACCCGTCCCGACCATCATCCGATCGAAAGGCAGATTGGATCTCGATAGACTTTCCATCAAGCTAACGCGCTGCGTACATGACAGCGACGTGGCTTCTCCTGTCGTCCCGAGCACATTCAATCCATCACAACCATTGGCAAGTAGCCATTGCGCGAGTTCGACAAAGGCGCCGGTATCGGGATCACCCCTCCTATCAACTGGGGTCACGATTGCAGCGATGACACCCCTGAAAGCAAATGGAGGCATGACAAGATCATCCATGAAAGCATCAAGTAGCGGCTTGCGCTTCCACTACTAGCAGACGTCCAATTCTTGGTCTATTATTTCATCTTGTGGACATCAAGAATCTCGAACAACGGATCCCGCAAACAGTGTGCGTCCGTTTTCGAACTCGGGAGGAACCATGACGGAACATCGGCTCGGCAATGGTACTCACATGCGAGCTTGGGTACTCGGCGATCCAGGGCAGTTAAGCCTGACCACAAAGCCAGTTCCCCGGCCAGGCAAGGCCGAGGTTCTAGTCAAAATTGATGCCGTTGCGATTTGTGCGACTGATCTCGAGATTGTTCACCATGGATCTCCAGCAAGAATTCAGGGAGGAACTCCATTCAACAAAGGCTTTACGCCTGGACACGAATACATGGGCACCATCGCAGCCCTCGGGCCTGGTGTTGACGAGTTCAGTGTTGGCGAACGTGTGACTGTCGAGATCCATGCGGGTTGCGGTCAGTGCAAGCGCTGCCGGCAAGGCATGTACACCGCTTGTCTGAACTATGGTCTGAACTATGGCAATGTTGACAAGGGACACAGGGCAAACGGTTTCACAACCGATGGGGGCTTCGCCGAGTATGCCGTAAACAACATCAATACTCTGGTTCGCGTGCCACCTGCGATGTCCGATGAGGTGGCGACACTTGTTGTTACTGCGGGTACCGCAATGTACGGACTGACCGAGCTTGGCGGTCTCGTCGCAGGCGAGAGTGTGGTGGTCATCGGACCGGGGCCGATCGGACTTCTTGCTGTGGCCGTGGCAAAGGCCCTTGGCGCATCGCCAGTCGTGTTGACTGGCACCAGAGACAACCGTCTAGCAATCGGCGTCAAGCTCGGTGCCGACAAGACGATCAATGTTACCAAAGAAAACTCCGCTGAGAAAATTCGGGAGCTTACCCGAGGTATCGGCGCGGACTACGTCATTGACTGTGCGGGAACGAAGGACGCTCTGAATGAAGCTGGGCGCATGATCAGCAGAGGCGGAAAGATTTGCCTTGCTGCATTTCCCCACGATCCGGTTGAAATCGACATCGCAAACCTCGTGAGGAACAATGTGTACCTCTACGGAATCCGCGGCGAAGGCAAGAGTGCTACCCATCGAGCTATCGCCTTCATGTCGCAAGAGAGATTTGATGCATCGTTAATTCACACCCATACGTTTCAATTCGAAGAACTTCCAACAGCGCTTCGATATGCCAAGGACCGGGTGGAAGATGCGATCAAAGTTGTTGTGAAGATGCCAAGACCCTGAGAGGAGGCATGAAAATGTCCACACCCAAATTGCAAACCGTTCTCAGGCCAGCGCTCACTACACTTGGGCCAGACGAGTCCGGGCGTAGGAGGCATTGGCCCAAAGCGTTGCAAGAAGAGTTCGAACGAGACAAGAACAATGGCGTTGTTGGCAGCATCCTTGTTTCAGAAACCGAGGCGTTGCGGGTCTGGCACTTATCCATTCCGCGAGGCAAACGCTGTCCGTTTCATCGCCACGTATTGAATTACTTCTGGACCGCGCATGCTGCCGGGAAGGCGAGAGGTTACTTTCATGACGGACGAATCGTCGATGTCGCGCACTATCAGGGCGAAACCAAGCACTTCGAGTTTGGTCCC
>CAZWJR010000327.1:0-2721 GCA_964634655.1 uncultured Isosphaeraceae bacterium
CAGCGCCTCGCGCAAGTCATCGTCCTCGCACGCCAGCGTCCCGGCATTCGTCTGTCGCCTGGCCACATCATGAGAGAAAGCCAGACGGGATAACTCAGTATCAGACACATCCAGTTTCAGATTGTGAGACTTGGCGACTCCTGAAGTACAATGGCTGAACGAAAGGAACTTCAATGGCCGCCATCGATACCCGCAAGGCAGAACGTCGGACGCTTCGATTCAATTCCATTGACGAGATGCTCAAGGAACTGGACCGCATTGTGGCGGCGGACAAGGCTGGGAAACTGCGCTGCACGGGCAATTGGACGGCGGGGCAGGTGATTGGGCACATCGCAACGTGGATCAACTATGGGTACGAAGGGTTCCCGTCGGGAGCGCATCCGCCGTGGTTCATTCGCATGATTCTCAAGTTCATGAAGAAGAAATACGTGCGCGATGGCGTGAAGGCGGGCGTGAAGATCCCGAGCATTCCTGGCGGGACGTACGGACAGGAGCCGTTGAGCACGCAGGAGGGCGCGGCCAAATTGCGGGCGGCGATGATGCGGATACAGAATCGCGACCCGGTGAAATTTCACAGCCCGGCGTTTGGTGAAATGCAGCACGATGAGCGCGTGGCGTTTCAGTTACGGCACGCGGAACTGCATTTTGGGTTTTTGCATTATTGAGCGCTGATTCACCACAGAAGACACAGAGGCCACAGAGAGGGATTTTGGATCAGCCGCCTCGGCATTTCTGTGAAATCAATCGCATGTCAACTGTTGCACGGGCCGTGTGGGTTGCCGCAGCCGCAGCCGCCGGAGTGGACGTGGGCGGGCTTGGTGACGGGTGAACCGGCGACGGCAAAGGTGGAAAGGGAACGCACGAACTTGCGGCCCTTGCCTTTGGGATCGGTAACGGGTTTGTCGGCATCGGCCATTGGGCGGAGGAGTTCGATGGTTTCGCCGTCGTCGAGTGATTTGTATTCGTAGAGTGGCATGATTGGATTTACGATTTCAGATTGACGATTTACGATTGGGGGGCGGAGGGTGGAAGTCAAGTCGCAGGGGGCGTATCAGCCTTCAATCAAGCGTTAGATGATCCATTTTGTTGGTTTCAGTGCGTTTTCAACCTTGGCCTTCCACTCTTCGTAGCCTTTGCGGCCCATGAGGCCGAAGGTGGCGACTTTGCCGGTTTCCACGGCAGGCTGGTCGTAGGCATCAATGTTGAGCATGAGGCCGGCGTAGGCGGTGATGATTTCCCACAGTTGGATGAACTGGCCAACGGCGTGGGCGTTGAGTTGCGGGAAACGAATGGTGAAGTTGGGCCGCTGCGATTCGATGAATGCGAATTCGGTGGCTCTCTTTTCCGCGGAGAGAAGTTGGCCGAGCGTGGCGCCTTGGAGGTATCTCAACGTTTCCACATCGAGGCCTTTGGGAATCGGCATGTCGCGGTCGAATTGTTCGACTTCGAGGAAGGCGAAGACTTTGTCGTTGGGGCCTTCGCGGTACAGTTGGACCTGACTGTGCTGATCTGTGGTGCCGAGGGCCTTGATGGGCGTGGCGCCTGCGAAGACTTCCTTGCCGTTGCGGTCGACGCGCTTGCCGAGGGATTCAGCCCACAGTTGGCGGAACCAATCGGCCATGAGGTACAGGGCGTTGCAGTAGGGCATCATGACGTGATTGAACTTGCCGCGCTTGGTCAGTTCCATGAGCAAGAAGGCGAGGACTGCGGCGGGATTTTTTGTGGCATCTGGATTGGAACAACGTTGGTCCATCTGGGCGGCGCCATCGAGGAGGGATTCGATATCGATGCCGCACATGGCTGCGCTGAAAAGGCCAACGGGAGAAAGCACGCTGAAGCGGCCGCCGACGCCATCGGGCACGGGCAGGGTGGCGTAGCCTTCCCTGTCGCAGATTTGCCGCATGGTGCCCTTGGCGGGATCGGTAACGGCAACGATGTGGGAGGCGTAATCATCGCCAATCGCCTGTTTGAGCATGTCGCGGGTGATGATGAACTGGGCGGCGGTTTCGGCGGTTTCGCCAGATTTGGAAACGACATTGATGATGGTGCGCTTGAGGTGGGGGTCGTAGCGGCGGACTTCATCGAGGGTTTCGCCGACGTACTTGGGATCGACATTGTCAATCACAAAGAGGCGCGGTCCGCCGCGTTCCTTGCGCGGCATGAGGTTGTAAGTGGCTGGATTGAGAGCGGATTGAAGGGCGATGTTGCCCAGCGCGCTGCCGCCGATGCCGAGGACGACGAGGTTGTTGGTTTTGCCGCGAAGTTTGCGGACGAGGCGTTTGACGGTCTTGACGTGCTCCTTCCGCATGGGGTTGAAGGGCAGATCGCGCCAGCGTTCCCAGCCGGTGCCACGGGTTTTGGTCAGTTGATTCGTGAGGTCGGCCAGCCGAGGTGCGGCTTGTGCGAGATCGGCAGGATTGAGGCCATGCGGGCCGACACGATCGGCGAAGCAATTGGCAAAATCGATCGTCAGCGGCGCGGTATTGGATGCAGTCATGGCGGCAGCATACACGAGCCGGTGCGGCGTTCAATTCGGCATGTGCGGCGAAGCGGGCGATGCGTCGGGGGAATTCGCGGCGGGAGGTGATTTTGAATCAGCAGGCTTGGCTTCCGGTGCGGGTTGCCATTGCTTGATGATGATCCCGAGCAATTTCAGTTTTTGCTCGGCGTTGAGGATTTCGCGGAATTGGCGGTATGCCTCGGCCCTGTCAGCCGCGGTGT
>CAZWJR010000328.1:0-2693 GCA_964634655.1 uncultured Isosphaeraceae bacterium
GAAGTAGCCCTGTCTCAATCCTCTGACGGACTCTCGCCATAGTGTGCGATCTCATCGGTCTCGATGACGAGGGCATCGGTTGGGTCTTCGTTGAGGGCGAGTTGGATGGGGCTTTCGATTTCTTCCTGGATGACGGTGATGCGGCGGAGGCGGACGAGTTCCAGGGTTGCCATGAACAGGCCGATGCGCTGGCCGGTGTTGGCGCCTTCGAAGGCGTTTTGGAGTGTGAGGCGTCTGTCCTGTGAGCGGGTGAGGCGATCGAGGAGGTCTTCCTGATGGAGTGCGATGGGGGTGTCATCCATCTCCACGCGGTGATCGCCGATTTTGCCGAAGTCGATGGACGCCATGATGCGTTCGTAGGCTTCGGAGAGATCGAAAACGTGTGCGTCTTCAAGTTCGAGTTCGATGGGGAGGTTATCGAATGAATCATCTTCCGCAATGGTGCCATCGTCGTTTTCTGCGGTGTTGGGGAGTGGGGGATCGGCGGCGGGGGCAGTGCCATCGAACTTTGCAGGGCGGCGCGGGTAGCGGTTGAGGAAGGCGATGCGGCGATGTTCCAGATCATCGGAAGCGATGCGGTATTTTTGGTAGGCGAGAAGTTGCTGAACGAGTTCGTAACGGGGATCGGTGGATTCCGGAATGCCGGGCATGCCATCGTTGGCGTTTTCTTCGCCGGGTTTTTGGGGCGGAGCGATGGTGCGTGATTTGATTTCAATGAGGGTGGCGGCCATGACGAGGAACTCGCCGGCGACATCGATATCGATGTCATCCAGTTGCTGAAGGAAGGTGAGGTATTGATCGGTGATCTGCGCGATGGGGATATCGTGGACATCGACCTCCGCGCGGCGAATGAGGTAGAGGAGAAGATCGAGCGGGCCACGAAAGGCATCGAGGGTGATCTGGTAGTCTTCTTGCAGGGGCATGGTGAAATCATACAGCGGCCAATTAGCCCCGGGCCAATGGCCCGGGGGTTTGCGTGAGAAATTGTTGCGGCGGAGATTGATGCGGAGCGGGTGAGGGGAGGCGGAGTCAGGCCGGCAGAGACGCCGGCCCCACTGGTGGTGAAACGGGAGTTGGCGGGTGCCGGAAAAATAGAAGATGAAGGCGATCGGTTACAATACTCCCGACGTATGAGCCCCTTGAACCGCACCAATCTGCATACGGAAGAAGCCGCGTTTATCGCTGACTGTTTGCAGTCGGAGGCGGCGGCGATTGTTCGCATTGCGCAGCAAGTGGCCGAGGGCGAGGCTGCGGCGTGGCAGGCCGCGCTGGATCTGCTGGAGGCGTGCGATGGGCACGTGGTGGTGGCGGGGATGGGGAAGTCCGGGCAGATCGGGGCGAAGATTTCTGCGACGTTTTCCAGTCTTGGTCAGCCATCGCATGTGCTGCATCCGGCGGAGGCGTTGCATGGTGATTTGGGGAAGGTGCGGCCGAACGATGTGGTGCTGCTGCTTTCTTACAGCGGGCGGACGGAGGAAGTGGTCAATCTGGCGGCGATTTTGAAATCTGATGGCGTGAAAACGCTCGGCGTTACCTGCAGCCCGCGGACGGAACTGGCGACGCTGTGCACAGTGCATGTGAGCACCGGCGATGTAACGGAGGCGTGCCCGCTGAACTTGGCGCCGACGGCTTCCACCACGGCGATGCTGGCCATTGGTGATGCGCTGGCGCTGGCGCTATCGCGGCGGCGGAACTTCAACGAAGATGATTTTCACAAGCACCACCCCGGCGGGATGCTGGGTGCGGGTTTGCGAAAGATCACCGAGGCGTTGCGGTTCAAGATTGGTGAGAATCTATCGGTCGTGCAGGACAGCGTTACGGTGCGGCAGGCGTTTGAGCAAGCGCCGGAAGGGCGGCGGGCGGGAGCGATTTTGATTGTGGATGCCAAGCAGCGGCTGGCGGGGATTTTCACCGATGGCGATCTGCGGCGGCTGATGATCAAGGATGACCAGGGAATGAATCGGCTGATGCGGGAAGTGATGACGCCCCGGCCGCAGCATTTGACGGTGGATGATCTGGTGCGCGATGCGGTGCGATTGGTGCGGGAGCGGCGGCTGGATGAAATCCCGGTGCTGGATCACGATGGCAAGCCGGTGGGCCTGGTTGATGTGCAGGATTTGATCGCGATGAAGGTTGTGAGTGAGTAGTGATGGGGTGCGACGGGGAAAGCGCGGCTGAACTATTTTCTACAGCAGCGTGTTACGCAAGATCAGCATCGCTGCGGAAAAGTAGATGATCAAACCCGTGACATCCACAAGTGTTGCGACGAATGGCGCGGAAATGGTGGCGGGGTCCAGACCGATTTTGCGCAGCATCATCGGCAACATGCTGCCACAGACCGTGCCCCACAACACCACGCCGGTGACAGCGACCATGACGGTCAGGCCGATGAGATGCGGGTGGCCCATGAACGTGTTCCAACCCGCCCAATCCCAGACGTGAACGCGCAGTAGGCCGATCAAGCCGAGCCAGATGCCGAGCGCGAGGCCGCAGATGAGTTCCCGCCGCAGCACGAGCCACCAATCGCGCATGCGGACTTCACCCACCGCCATCGCTCGAATCACCAGCGTTGCCGCCTGTGAACCGGTGTTGCCGCCGCTGGAAATAATGAGCGGGATGAACAGCGCGAGAATGACCTGCCGCTTGATTTCATCTTCATAGAAGCCCATGGCGGAAGCGGTGAGCATTTCGCC
>CAZWJR010000329.1:0-2692 GCA_964634655.1 uncultured Isosphaeraceae bacterium
AAATACGCCAGCACCGTTGCGATAACCAGACACGCAATCACGCGGCGGTTCATCCCGACCATCCGCCCAATGAGCACCACAAACCCCGCAAGCACCGCTAGATGAAAGCCGGAGATCGCCAGCACATGCGCCAGGCCGACTCGTTGAAACGCCGCGTACACACCATCGATATGGTCATCGCGCTGTCCCAGCATAATCGCGCTAAGCATGGAATCTCGCTGCGTCTGATTTCTGCCGGGCAGATCGTTGAGCAGCCAATCGCCGGCGTGATGCCGAAGCTTCTCCCGCCAATGCAGAAATGACTCCGCCGGCGTGTAATGCTCCGCAGGAGTGACCGTCAACAAATCACGGCTGGCAATGGTGAGGATTCCCGCCTGCCCAAGCGATTTGGCGTATGCCTGGTAATCAAACTCGCCGGGATTGCGCGGGCTTGCGGGCCGCATGAGAAAGCCGGATGCCTCCACCAGATCACCCGCACGAAACGCCGGCACCGTTTCATCCACGCGCGCCAACACTTCGCCGGTCACGGCGATCGATTCGCCATCTCGCGAAACCAGTTCGTTCACTTGCAACGGGAAATACGTGGCGGGCTTGTGATAATCAAACCTCGCCATCGCGCCGCCGTGCTTTTTGCGCAACACCGGCTCACCCAGCGCCACACCGCGAACGCGAACCAGCGTTGCGTCTTCATCAAGGGTGTTCGCCAGATTGTTTGCCGTGGTGTAGTGCTGGCGAACGGTCGCCCATCCGCCGCCAAGCGCCGCCACGGTCGCCGCGAGAAAGAACATCGCCAATGCAACGGGCCATCGATGTGATCGGCATCCGTAACGCAGGGTCGCTGTAATCGCCAGACCAGCCGCCGTCGCAATAAGCCACGGCCAAGCGGAATAACCAAAGATGGAAGGTTGCCGCCACCCAAGTGCAATTCCCACAGCGAACGCCCCAGCCAGAATCGTCATACCGCTCAATGGCGGCGATGCAGCCGCAATTTGTGTGCAGCCATCATCCAACCCGCCTTGAACATGGCTGTCTGCCATGTGATCATCGTCCAAGAAGTAATGCTTGTTGGCAAGATAGGTTTTTCGCTCACCCATTAGGCTTTTCTACGCGGCCCATGATGACCGCCTGCGGCTACCATGCAGGCTCCGACACCCTCGCGCCCACAATGACAACCATCCTCGGCCAAACCCGTGCTCTGGAAACTCTTGAAGCCGCCCTCGGTTCCGCGCGGTTTCATCACGGCTGGATCTTCTCCGGGCCGCGCGGCGTGGGAAAGTTCACAACCGCCTTGCAAGTCGCACGCATCCTTTTGGATGAACAGGCCCAACCCACGCTTGCTCACAAGCCAAGTTCATCGCGCGTGCAAAGCATGATTGATTCCGGCACCCATCCGGACCTGCACATCATCACCAAGGAACTAGCTGCGTTTTCTGACAGCCGCGAACTGCGGGAACGCAAGCAGATGAACATTTCCATCGATGTGCTGCGGGAGAATGTCATCGGCGGAAAGTCCGGGGGCAATTATCACGAAGGCCCCGCCTATCGCACACCAATGCACGGCCACGGCAAGGTCTTCATCATTGATGAAGCGGAACTGCTGGATCAAACCGGCCAGAATGCCATGCTCAAAACGCTGGAAGAGCCGCCGGCGGAAACGTACTTCTTTCTCATCACATCGCAGCCGGATCGCCTGTTGCCAACCATTCGCAGTCGCTGTCAGCACGTGCGGTTTCAACGTTTGGATGATGAATCAATGCGGCAATGGCTGGCGGAGTTTGGCCCGGCGGCGTTGCATCGTGCGTGGGCGCTGCAGGACGATGAGGATGCCAAGGCGAAAGACCCGCCTCGCCGCCAGCGCAATGAAAATGCGACGCTGCAATGGGTCGCCAAATACTGCGATGGCTCGCCCGGCATGGCCCTGCTGGCGATCGACTACCACTTCCATCAGTGGGACCAGGAGATCGGCCCCATGTTGGCGGAACTGGATGGCGGGAAATTTCCCATTGCGATGGGCGACACGCTTGGCCGCTTTGTGGAAGAGTTTGCGGTGGCGTGGGTTCGCGCCCATGGCAGAAAAACCACGAGCAAGGATGCAGCCAACAAGGACGGCGCACGCCACGTGCTCACGCTGCTTGCCAGTCACGCCCGCAACATGTTGGCCCGATTCGTGGAAGCCGGGCACGATGCAACAAATTGGATGGCGATTATCGACTTGATCCGTGCCGCAGAAAGCCAACTGGAATCAAACGTCAACATGAAACTGCTGATGGAAAACCTGGCCGTGCAGTGGTGGCGGAGCATGGCAGCAGTCGCGGCGTGACCGTGCGAAGGCGACTCAAGCCTCTGTAGCCTTGCCGCCGTTCGCAAACAGCCCGCCCAGCCTCGGCACATCCCGCCGACTCACGATCCACAAGCACAGCAGCCCCGCCAGAATCATCACTGCGCTAAGCGTTTGGCCGCGCGAAATCAAGCCGAACGTCAGCGGCACACCGACATCCGGCTGGCGGAACATTTCCGCAAGAATCCTCATCGCGCCGTAGATGATCAAATACCAGGAGGCGATCACGCCCGGCTTTCGCGGCCGCAGCCAGATCAAAATCAGCAGCGCCGCCACGAACAGGCCGTCCGTGAACATCTGGATGATCTGCGATGGATAGTGCGCAGTGAGCAGCGGCTGGACCACTTTCAAAAC
>CAZWJR010000330.1:0-2683 GCA_964634655.1 uncultured Isosphaeraceae bacterium
GCCTTCCAGACCAAAAAAGATTTTTGCAAAAAACCCTGTTTTTCTAGGCCCATCGACTTGTTTGACTTCATCAGCCATAGTAAATTCACTGCGAAGCACGGCCCACTGTGAGGCTGGCAACATCAACGAAAGGATTCACGAGATGGCAAAAAGCAACAAAACGACAGAAATCAAACCACGTACCAAGAGCCAGATTCTCAGCGACATTGCTGAATCAACAGAACTTTCCCGCAAGCAGGTCGCCGGCGTTTTCGATGCCATGGGCGGACTCATCAAGAAAGATCTCGGCTCACGCGGCCCCGGCATCTTCACCGTGCCCGGCCTCATGAAGATCAAGCGCATTCACAAGCCCGCCACCAAGGCGCGCGAAGGTGTGAATCCCTTCACCGGCCAGACGATGATGTTCAAAGCCAAGCCCGCTCGCAACGTCGTCAAGGTTCTGCCCCTCAAGGGCCTCAAGCAAATGGTCTGATCGATCGCGTTCGATCTTTGCAAAACAACAACCGCCGGATCAATTCGATCCGGCGGTTTTGTTTTTTGCTCTGCCGAATTTCACCGCAGAGAGCGCAGAGAAAAATTAATTCTCTTTCTCCTCTGCGTTCTCTGCGTCTCTGCGGTGAAATTTGTCCTCAAACCGTCGCAATCACCTTCAACTCAATCGCGATCGGCGTCGGCAGACAATTGATCTCAATCGTCGTGCGAGTCGGGTTCGGCTTGCCGCTGCCCGCCGGCCCCGCAAAATACTCCGCGTACAACTTGTTGTACCCCGCAAAATCATCCTTCATGTTCGTGAGGAACACCTGCACATCCACAATGTTCTCCCATTTCGATCCCGAATCCTCCAGCACAAATCGCACGTTCTCAAAACACGCCTTGCACTGCGTTTCAATGTCATACGCCTTGATCGTTCCATCAGCGTTCAACGTCACGCCGGGAATCTCCTTCGATCCCCGCTTCCGTGGCCCAATGCCGGAGAGGTACAGCATGTTCCCCACGCGCTTCGCATGTGGAAATGCCCCCACTGGTTCCGGTGCGCGATTGCTGGTGAGTTCAGGCATGCAAAGAATCCACGCGCTTGCCAGTCATCAGTACTTCAACACCGCAGCAACCTCATGCGGCTCAACACGCTTTCGCCCATTCAAGAAAGCCAGTTCGATCAACACCGAAATCCCCACGATTTGCCCGCCCAGTTCCTGCACCAGGTCGCAGCACGCTTTCATCGTCCCGCCCGTTGCCAGCAGGTCATCCACCATCAGCACGCGGTGCTGCCCGTGCAGGGCATCCGCATGCATTTCCATTGTGTCGTTCCCATATTCCAGGGCGTAGGTCTTCGATTTTCGCTCATGCGGCAGTTTGCCCGGTTTTCGCACCGGCACGAACCCGGCATTGAGCGATTGCGCCAGCGCGGTCCCAAAAATAAACCCGCGCGATTCCGCCCCAACCACCAGATCAATGTGCGATTTCCGAAAAGGGTTCGCCATCAACTCCACCGCTAGCGCCAGCCCCGCCGCATCCGCCAGCAGCGGCGTGATGTCCTTGAACACAATCCCCGGCTTGGGAAAGTCAGGAATCTCTCGGATCAACGGTTCCAGACGTCGCGGCATCCCTGTAGCGTACCAGACGTTTATGATAGTGCATGGCCGAAACCAAACCCCATCCCCGCAACGCACAACTGGAAACCGTCGAGCCCATTGGCAAGCGCGTTCTCATCCGCAAGGATGAAGACAAGAAAAAGACCAAGTCCGGCATCCACCTGCCGGACAAAATCGAAATCCCCACGCTCACCGGCCGCGTCGTCGCCATCAGCGCGATGATCGCCAGCGACGCCGACTATCCCATCAAGCAATACGATCGCGTCCTCTTCGCACCCAAGAACGCCATCCCCGTGGACTTTGAAGGCGACAATCGATTGTTTGTAATTCCGGTGGAGGACGTTGTCGCCGTTTTCAGAAAAGAATCTTGAGCACCGCATGACAATGCGGTGCCGCGCCACGACTCAATTTGCACATTGGGCACCGCATTACCATGCGGTGCTATTCAAATGATCGACTACACCCTTCCACTCGATCAACTCCCCGATCCGCTGCCGATTGAGCCGCTGACCAAGCCGTTCGATGTGACGATCACACCGCCGGGCAGCAAATCGATCACCTGCCGCGCCTACGTCCTTGCAGCCCTCGCCGATGGCGAATCCAAACTCATTCGCCCGCTCCGGGCCGATGACACCGATCATCTGCTCAACGCGCTGTGTACGCTCGGTGCCGAAGCCCGCTGGGAAGGTGACGATGTCTACATAAAAGGAGTGGCCGGCCGCTTCCCGCGCGGCGGAAACCTCTACATGGGCGAAGGCGGCACACCCACCCGCTTCATGATCGCCTGCGCCTGCCTTGCGAAAGAGCCGGTGACAATCGATGCCTCACCGCGCATGAGGGAAAGGCCGATCGCCGAAGGTGTGGACATGCTGCGGCACCTTGGGGCGAAGATTGAGTATTTGGAACAGGAGGGGAGGTTGCCGGTGAGGGTGGTGCCGAGCGATCAATTCAGAGGCGGAGAATTGACAATTGGAGAAACGGCGAGCAGTCAGTTCATTTCAGCATTGATGTTGATCGCGCCGAGTCTTCCGCATGGATTGAAGCTTAGACATCGGTCTCAAATTGTCAGCACGTCGTATGTTGACCTGACG
>CAZWJR010000331.1:0-2673 GCA_964634655.1 uncultured Isosphaeraceae bacterium
TCCCTGAAACGCTTTTGCTTCCGCTGATTCTCGGCGCGGCACTCATCGAATTGTCAGCGCCAGCACGGCGACAATTCATTGAAAAACTAATTGATGCCGAATCCGAACGAACCAATCACGGGTAGTCTTCGCCGTGAATTTCCACGCGGCTGACGTTTTCAAGCAGCAATTCGTAGAGCAAAGCGATATCGTCAGCGTTCATACGCACACAACCCATGGAGCGCATCTCGCCAATGGAATTCGGATCAATCGTGCCGTGAATCCCGTACGTTTCCAGGTTTCGAATGTTGTCGCTGGCGCCCAGGAGGCCGATCCAAAACTTGCCGAGTGGATTCTTGGGATCCTTGGACGCGAAGTGTTCGCCAGTGCGCGGATTGGTCCACGCGGGGTCAACGAGTTTGGAGTTTGGCTTGACCACGAACGCGCCCTCCGGAGTTGCGCCAAACTCGCCGAGGCCGACCGGAAAACTGCTGACGAACACACGGTCAGTGGAAGAGGCGGAACCCGGCGTGCTGTTGCCCATGAATACATCCATGCGGAAATCAGTCTTGTGGATGATCGCGTGGAACGGTCCCTTGATGACCTTGATCTTCTGACCGACGCGCAATTTCTCCGGTGAACTGATGTTGTTGATGCGCTGCAGGAATCGCCAATCCACATCCAGACCGAGTTTGCGGGGCAGTTTGACCAGCGAATCACCAGGCGCGATGGCATACGAAGAGGCGTGCGAATCTCCGGACATGATCTCCGGGCCAAAGATCATCCTTTGATTCAGTTTGGTCAATTCGGTGCGAATGCGATCTGCATCGGCGGGGGAGATGTTGGCGCTTTCCAAGGCGGCCGTTAGTGCGGACCGAGCCTCAACCGGTTTGTTCTGGGCCAACAGGTCCAGACCTGCCTGTATTCGTTGGCCAGCCAGCGCACTTACCTGCGGCGCAGCAGGAGCCATGCCGCCTTTTTCCGGCTCTGCAACCGGTATCGAGTTTGACTGTGCGGGCTTGGGCAGAGCGGGAGTTGCAATGGATGCGGCAGGCTCTGTCGTCTTTGGAGTGCCCGGCCCCATACTGATTTTTTCAGGTGACGGATTCCTTGGCTCAGTGACAACTGACGGTGGTGCGGCTTCGTTTCCAACCGCCTTGGGTTGCTGGGGAGCGGCTTTAGGCTTGTCTTCTTTGGCTGGAGTTGCCGCAGGGACATCTCCCTGTGCAGGAGTGATGCTTGGTCCGCGCCACCATTTAAATATCACCAGGCCGCCGGAGACAATGATCAGCAGAAAGATGACAGCCGGCAATCGCCCCTTGAACTGGCGCGTTCGGCGGTACATGTGAGCCCGGGAAGTGGTGGATCGAGCAGTCTGGCTTGGAAGCATGTCAATCTCGCGAAAAATGACTTTGGTCGCTGGCCTGGAGCATCCGTGTTCCAAGACGTTGAAGACCGAACGGACATGATATCCGCCCATGTCCCTTCGTCATCGCCAATTCTCGATCAGATTCTGTGAAAATAGCCGTGAAACCCAAAAACTTGCTCACGATTTGGAGCGGGCAGCCCCGGCGTGAGAAACCCGGCGATCGGTAACCACAATCTCCACCGCGACATCGTGCGACTTCACCGGGACGGCATCCACAATCTGCTGTTCAAACGCCAATCCAATGGTAGTGATGGAAGGCTTCAATTTCGCCAGGAAACGGTCATAGAACCCACCGCTGCGGCCCAGACGATTGCCTTGGGGATCAAACGCCAAGCCCGGCACAACCACCAGATCAATCAATCCCGCCGGGACCGGCTTGCAGTTCTTGGGGACGCGCACGCCATGTTCATCGCAATCCATCACATCGTCATCCAGCGAGGTCACCTCCACCGGTTCCATGTCCTTTCGCGTCCAATTCACGTTGGGCACACAAACCGTCTTGCCGGTGCGGAAGCATCGCACGGCCACGGTGGTGACATCCACTTCACTGGTCATGGGCATGTAAAGCATGATCGTATGGGCATTCTGGAACGCTTCCAGCGCCAACAGCCGGTTGCATGCAGCGACGGATGCATCATGTCGTTGTTCTTCGGTCATGGCGGCAACGATCGCACGGACCATTTTCCGAATTTCATTTTTGGATTTATTGATGGGATCAGACATGGGCGTTTTGCTGTTGCGACGGTGATCAGCCGGAGTCTGCTGATCTCAATCTCGCCAACCGTTTCTGAATCTCGGCTTCAAAGCCGCGGTCCGTTGGTGAGTAATAGACACGATCCACCCCCAGGTATTCCTGCGGCGTATATCCATCGGCCGAGTCATGCGGGTAGGCGTAGTTTTCTCCGTGGCCAAGCGTTTTGGCGGCTTGGTAGTGCGAATCGCGTAGATGTCTTGGAACAGGGATGGTACGGCCGCCGCGCACATCCTCACCGGCAGACCATACCGCCTTTGCGGAAGCGTTGGATTTGGGCGCGGTGGCCATGTAGATCGCCGCTTGCGAGAGCGTGAGTTGACACTCCGGCATGCCAACGCGCTCCGTGATGATCCACGCGCTCGCCGCGATGTTCAAAGCATTGGGATCGGCGTTGCCGATGTCTTCGCTGGCAAGGATCGCGATTCTTCGGGCAATAAACCGTGGGTCTTCTCCAGCTTCCAGCATGCGCGCCAGCCAGTACACCGCAGCATCTGGATCAGAGCCGCGCATG
>CAZWJR010000332.1:0-2644 GCA_964634655.1 uncultured Isosphaeraceae bacterium
TCGTTTCCACATACCCCTGCTGAATCGCAGCATGCACACATCGATCCAGAAACTCCGCGATCCTGCTGTAACGGGTCTTGTAGTCGCTGATGATCCGCGCTGCGTCCTGCACGGTGGTTTCCGTCCCGGCCATTTGCAATCTTCGCGCCAGACCGGAAGACGTCACGCCGTACACGATGCCGAAGTTGACCATTTTAGCGCTGTTCCGCTGCGATTTGCTGACCTGCTCTAGCGGCACGCCAAACACTTCCGCAGCGACCGCCGCGTGAATATCCACGCCTTTTTCAAATGACTCAATGAGACGCGGATCCTCGGACAGATGGGCAAGCAATCGCAGTTCAATCTGCGAATAGTCCGCTGTCACAAGCACGTTGCCCGGATCGGCCACAAACGCCCTGCGGATTTCCCGGCCGACCTCCGTGCGGATCGGAATGTTCTGCAGATTGGGATCGGAAGAACTCAACCGCCCTGTCACTGCCACCGTCTGATTGAACGATGCATGGATGCGGCCGGTCTTTGGGTTGATCGCCTCCTTGAGCGATTCCAGATAGGTATTCACCAATTTGGTGAGTTGGCGATACTCCACAATCAATCGCGGGAGAGGCGAAGTCACCTCCGGATCAGATGCCAGCCGCTCCAAAACTTCCTGATCGGTCGATGGCCCGGTCTTGCCGCGCCGCGTTACCCGCAGCCCCAGCCCCGGCGGATCGGCATTTGGTTTGTTAAACAGCACCACACCCAGTTGCTTGGGTGAATCCGGATTGAACGGCACGCCATCTGGCGCCGCATCCAGAATCTTTCGCCGCAATACTTCAATCTGCTTGCCCAGACTTTCCCGCTGGCGGTCGAGTTCATCCGGATCAACGCGGATGCCGTTCCATTCCAGTTCCGCCAACACCTCCACCAGCGGCATTTCGATCTCTTCAAACAACTTGCGCCCACCCACTGCATCCAATTGGGGCGAAAGGCAATCGCGCAGCCGAAATGTGATGTCCGCATCTTCTGCCGCATAAATCGTGGCTTGATCCAGAGGCGCGGTGTCAAAAGTCTTTTGGTTCTTCCCCTTGCCGATCAGATCGGTGATGGGAATGCACGTGTGATTGAGCAGCGCGAGTGACAGCACGTTCATGCCATGACTGGAACGTGCCGGGTCCACCACGTAACTAGCGACCATCGTGTCGAAAAGTTCCCCGCGCACCCGCAGATCGTGTTTGCGAAAGACGTTGATATCGAACTTGAGATTGTGGCCGATCTTCTTGAGTTTGGCATCTTCCAGCACCGGCCGCAGCCGATCGAGCACGGTTTGCGTATCCATGTGCCGCTGCGGTTCCGGCGAGCGTGCGGGAATATACACGCCGGTCTTTGCCGCCAAGGAAATTGAAACACCGCACAAGTTGGCATCAATGGTGGAAAGGCCATCGGTCTCGGTATCGACAGCGAACTCGCCTGCCTGCCTGATCTTCTTGATGAGCGCATCGAGTTCCGAAGGCTTGGTGATGCATTGGTATGTACCGCGATCCGTTGGGCCGGTCTCCCCTGCCGGTGCTATCGATTCCAAGTGACCGAACAGCCCATCTGCAAAGCCGCCAGATTGGGCTGCCTTCTTTGCAGCAGGCTTGGCGGTTGGACCAGCCTCGGCCTCTGTTGATTGTGAAGCCGCCGCACCCGCCAGCGCCCTCAATTCATCCTGATATCGATTGAAACCAAGTTCACGCAGCACCCCCAGCAATTCCTCTACCGGCAGATTCTCGCTGTGCGTCTTCGCACTCTCCAACTCAAAATCCATCTCGCAATCATCTTTCAGTTGCACCAACTTGCGAGTGAGCGGCAAATTGCCCTTCGCTGCCTCAATGTTTTCCCGGCGCTTGCCCTTGATTTCATCCAGATGTTTGAGCAGGTTTTCGACCGAGCCGTATTGCAGGATCAGCATTGCCGCCGTCTTTGGCCCCACACCGGGCACGCCCGGCACGTTGTCCACCGTGTCACCCATCAGCGTGAGAATGTCCACCACGTGCTCCGGCTTCACGCCCGGCGTTTCAAAAATGTCCTCCGCCGTCACCGCCTGATCCTTGTGAACATCAAACAACTGCACGCGCTCGCTCAACAATTGCGAAAGGTCTTTGTCCTTGGAAACAATGCGGATGTTCAGATCGGGATTCTCCCGCTGCAGTTTGCGCACGATGGTGGCAATTGCATCATCCGCCTCAACATCCGGCAGCGCGATCACGGGAATTGACATCTTCGCCATGATTTCCAGGCACCGCTCCACCTGCGGGTGAAAATCTTCCGGCGTTTCCTTGCGCGTTGCCTTGTACTCCGGATACAACTGCGAGCGAAACGTATCGCGATCACCCGCCGCATCAATGACCACCGCCAGATAATCCGGCTTGTACTCGCGCAGCACCTTGAGCAGCATGCCGACAAAGCCGAACGTGAGATTCGTCGGCTCTTTCGTGACCGGGCTGGTCATGCCGGAACGAATGGCGTGATAGGCGCGAAAGAACTGCGCGTGGCCGTCGATGAGATAAAGAGTTTTGGGCGCGGTGGCGTTGGACATGCGGAGAACGGATTCTACGCGAATGGCCCTTTGCAGGCGGTCACCGGACCGTTACCGAGGCGATGATTCAGGGGCATGTCTTGAGTG
>CAZWJR010000333.1:0-2631 GCA_964634655.1 uncultured Isosphaeraceae bacterium
CGGAGCCGATGTCGGCGATCTTGGTGAAGATGCCGCCCGCGATGCGCAGCGCCGACGCCCCGAGCGACTCGCCAATGGCGAAGCCCAGGAAGCAATAGCCGACGATCTGCCGCGGAACGAACAGCAGGATGACCACCATCATGATGAGTTCGAGGGAAATCAGGAACAATCCGACCGACATGCCGGCACGCAAGGGAATATTCACCACATCCCACGGCTCACCGCGGAGCGAGGCGAAGGCGGTGCGACAGTTGGCATAGGTGTTGACGCGAATGCCGTACCAGGCGACGGCATAGGACCCGGCCATGCCGATGACGGAGAAGAACAGAACCATCCCGGCGGTGCCCGCCGACTCATGTTGAAGCCCCATGAAGTAATACGTCATCGCCGAACCCATGATGGCGAATAACATCAGCAGGAACTTGCCTTGCTGGATCAAGTAAGTCTTGCAGGTCTGGAAGATGACCTCGGCGACGTCCAACATGGATTTATGCGCCGGCAGCCGATGAATCTGCATGCGCAGGTATAGGCTGAACCCCAATGTGATGGTGATGATCAATGCTCCGCCCGCCAGGAGATTCCACGCGGAGACCTGCTTGCCAAAGATATCAAAATGACCTTCGTGCAAATCGGGAATGGCCAAATCCGCTTCGCTCGCGAAGACCGGCGTCGCCGACAAGAGCGGCATCACCACCGCCATCAAGAAAAGTAACAAACTCGGAATCCAGTTATTCGTCTTGCTGCGTCTCACGTGTCACTCCATCAAAAGACTTTGTCGCCTGGGTTACTATTTTGAAGGGCCGTCCACCTCAAGCTCGGTTCGTGAGAACTTTCACAAACGAGCCGGTAGACTCGACTCTTTACAACTCATCCGTCTCATCAAACTTCTTGGCTGGCCGTCGTGCGGCCTGGAGAGAATCCCGCGCCTTGACCCGGCGATTTCGACCATCGCCGCGACAGACGCCTTCCACACTCACGCATTGGCAAGCCACGCCATCTCGCCATGCGCCGCTCAAAATGGAGCGGATTTCCAGCCGCCGTCCCGCGCGGGCGGCGTTTTGAGAACCCCAGTTTATACGGGGCGATCCATCCGAGTTCAAGCTCGGCGATTATGGATCGGCACTCGCCGAATAAAGACTTGAAAACAATGGAGTTACATTCGATGCCAACGGCTCTAACTGCCCAACATGAGCTGGACCAACGGCTCCAAGTCCTCGATAGAGACCAAGCGGACGCCGTCGATGTTCGCCTCAATCGGTTGCCATTGCAAAGGGTGTTGCGGCGCCAGAACAACGTTGAGGACGTCCCGACATCGAGGCCGTCCACCCTCAAATCTTCGTTCACGTCGACCACTGGGTAAGGATGGGCATCCGCCCCGAGGATTTCCAGGTTGTCGATGTTCCAGCCGCGAACATAAAACTGAGCTATCCGATCGACAGAAAAAAACGAGCGTTCGCGATGGCCATCAACAAACCCGCTCCTCATTGACGGCCGCGATACTGGCACTGCGTCGAGAATGATTTTGAGCGAATTCACCCTTCCGGCGGACGGGGTTGACGCCGGACGCTAACAATTCTAGGCTTTCAGACTTTGGCCCCCTTGCGGCCATGAACATTAGTTCAGCGGAACCCCACCTTGAACACCTCACCACAGAACGCTCCGACCTTCGAAGAGAAACACCACTTTCTACTCCGTAAGTTGCACTCGCTTTCCGGCATCGTGCCGATCGGAATCTTTCTTGTCGAACACCTTCTGACGAATTCGTTGGCCGCCGGCTGGGCTTCATCGAAGCCGGGCCCGGAGCGATTCAACGAAGCCGTCCACAACATCCATAACCTGCCCTACCTTTGGACCCTTGAACTCTTTGGTATCTTCCTGCCGTTGGCCTTTCATGCCCTTTACGGCATCAAGATCGCCATGACCGCGCGGCCGAATTCCCATGCCTATCCCTACATGGGCAATCGGCGCTATACGCTCCAGCGCGTGACCGGCTATGTCGCATTCGTTTTCATCATCGTCCACTTGCTCAAGTTCCGCTTCGCGCACCTCGTCGGCTGGGGGCCGGAGTTCATCGGCAGCCAGGACCCTTACGAGATTACTCGTCATGGGCTTAACTCCTGGACGCCCGTCAAAGGATTTGTCGTCCCGGCTTGGATCACCTTCACGTTTTACATCGTCGGCCTTTGGGCGGCGTGTTTCCATTTCGCCAACGGCATCTGGACCTTCTGCATCAGTTGGGGCATCACCGTCGGCGAAAAGGCGCAACGCAATGTGGGTTATGCCTGTGCGCTGGTGGGATTGATGCTCTTTGCCTGGGGAGGATTGAGTCTTTACGCCTTCGCCAATGCCAAACTCCCAACCAAAGAAGGCCATGAAACCGTAGCGGCCCAACCGGTGAACGAAAGTTGATTTTCTTCAATGGCTAAACAACGCGTCGCAATGATCGGCGGCGGGCTCGCGGGCCTCGCCGGGGCGATGAAACTCGCCGAACTCGGGATCGCCGTGGACCTCGTCAGCATGGTCCCGGTCAAACGATCGCACAGCGTCTGTGCCCAGGGCGGCATCAACAGCGTCAACGACGTCACCCGCGCCCAGGGCGATAACGAGTGGAAGCACTTCGACGACACCGTC
>CAZWJR010000334.1:0-2605 GCA_964634655.1 uncultured Isosphaeraceae bacterium
ACCCCCTCACTCCCTCTCCCGATTTCCTCTTCCCCTCTTCTCTCACTCTCCGTTTCCCCTCTCGTGGACTTTGCCTCTTCGGACATTGGACTTTCACCATCTGCAAAAAACCGCTGCTTCCCTCTCCCGCGACCCCATCCTTCACCCCCCCAATCACATGCCCAAAACCACAAATTCCCCATTGCCCCATCACGCAATTCCTGCAATACTGGCCGCCCGGCGATCCCCCGTTCAGCATCCAGAGTTCGGCAATGAGCGGCGGCTCGCTTTGTGCTGCCTTCCTCACCCTTTCTGGAGACGCTGATGTCGTTTGAAGCCGCCGTTCACGCCAAGGCCCTGCAACTGGATCATCTGGTTCTGGATATGTGCGCTGCCGCCGGGAGCGGGCATCCCACTTCTTCCATGAGCCTGGGTCACATTGTTACGGTGCTGATGTACCACACGATGCGCTGGCTGCCGGATGATCCGCAGTATCCAACATCCGATCGCCTGGTCCTGTCCGAAGGCCACGCCTGCCCCATCATTTATTCTGCCTACGCTGATCTTGGCGGGGCGATTGGCAAGGGCGGTGCGGATCGTCGGCCGATGACCAAGCAGGATCTGTCCACCTTCCGGGCCAATGATTCCATGGTCGATGGCCATCCGAATCCGATGGAGGGCTTTCCGTTCTTTGATGCAGCGACAGGTTCACTGGGGCAGGGGCTTTCCGTGGCGGCGGGGTTGGCAATTGCGGCCCGGCACGACGGCTTTGACAAGCGCATCTACTGCATCATCGGCGATGGTGAATCGCGCGAAGGCCAGGTCTGGGAGGCAGTCGATTTCATCGCAGACCACAAACTCACCAACGTCCTGCCGATTTTCAATAGCAACAATTACGGCCAGGCGGATAAGGTGAGCAAACAACAATCCGCTGAATGTTTGCAGGCGAAACTGGAAGCGGCGGGCTTCATTGTTGGTGTGATTGATGGCCACGATCCCGCGGCCATTCGCAAGGCGATGGAAACGTACATTGCCAACGCCGATGGCAAGAGCGATCAGCCCATGGCCATTGTCGCCAAGACCGTCAAGGGCTGGGGCGCGGCGTGTCTGCAGGGCGGCGGGTGGCACGGCAAACCGGCGACCGGCGAAAAACTTGCGCAAGCGCATGAGGAATTGAAGGCGACGGGTGTGGGCCTGACTTCCGCGCTGGTTTCTGATGATGAACTTCGCATCTATCCGCCCGCGGATTACACCGCTGCGGAATCCACTGCCACGGAACCCATGAACATGAAAGAAGCCATGCTCAAGTACGACATGGGCATGGTGTTCAAGGGCGGCAAGTTTGCCACACGAAAAGCGTATGGTTTGGCTCTGCGGGCGCTCGGTCACGCCAATCCAGATGTGTTTGTGCTGGATGCGGATGTGAGCAATTCAACATTTGCGGACTGGTTCGGCAATGACAAGCAACTGCGCGATCGCTTTGTGGAATGCAAGATTGCAGAGCAGAACATGTTCTCCGTTGGCGCGGGAATGTCCGCTTCCATGGGCGCGGGCGTCACCGGCGGCAAGATTCCCTTCTGCTCCACCTTTGCCAAGTTTGTCACGCGCGGCTACGACCAGATTGAAATGGCCATGAACAGCGGGGCGAATTTGAAAATCTGCGGCAGCCACGCGGGCATTTCACTCGCCGCCGATGGCCCCAGCCAGATGTCGCTGCCGGATGTCGCATGGTTCCGCAGTTTGAGCACAACAAAAAATCATCGCGGCAAGCCCGGTTGCTACATCCTGCAACCCGCCGATGCCTACGCCGCCTACGCACTCACGCTGGCGATGGCGGATCACAAGGGCCTGTGCTACATGCGCACCTTCCGGCCGGAGGTTGAGTTCCTCTACGATGAAAACACGGTGTTTGATCTCGGCCGGTTTGAAGTGCTGACCGAAGGCCGCGATCTGATGATCGTCACCGCCGGCTACATGGTTCACGAATGCAACAAGGCCCTGGACGCCTTGGACAAAATCGGCATCGATGCCACGCTGATTGATCTGTATTCCATTCCGTTCGATGCGGACAAACTGCTGGATCTGGCCAACGCCAACGAAGGCCGCATTCTCACCGTGGAGGACAACTATGGCGGCGGAATCGGCGCGGCCGTGGCCGAGGCCTGCACGGAATCCGGCGATGCGTTCACGATTCATCAGATGCACGTCCGCCGCATCCCCAAATCCGCCCGCACCGAAGATGAAATCATGAAACAGTGCGGCCTGCACCACACCAACATCACGCAGACCGCGGCAAAGATGCTGGGCGTGCCGGTGGGGGCGTGAACAGCTGCTAGCTAGAGCGGATTGAAGTTATTCACGGCACTCTCGTCATTCCCGCGCAAGCGGGAATTCAGGACGATGGCGCTCACATCTGGTTTCTCGCCGGCGCGGGAATGACACGTTGTGTTACCGCCGATACTCGTCGTCAAATTCCGCAGGCACTTTTCGGTCGATGGTTTCAATTTCCGGATCACCGGTCATTTCGCCCATGGCTTCATCGTTCTGCGAATCCTGGAACACTGTGCCGGTCTTGGCGGCTTCTTCCTCCAGCCGCTTCATTTGTTCCCAGTCTTCCAGCGTGATG
>CAZWJR010000335.1:0-2563 GCA_964634655.1 uncultured Isosphaeraceae bacterium
ACGCCAGGTGCGGCAGCGGATCGATGGCGCTCTGAAACGCCAGCAACGTGAAGCGGCCCTGCGGCGTTTCGATGGATGTGCCATCTTCGGGCGGCAGCCGCTCGATCAACGCCTCGCGCTCCAGGCGGTAATGAATGATTTGTTCCACCGAACAGATTTTCAATTGATGCTGCGTGCAGATGCGCTCAAGATCGGCACCGCGCGCCATTTCGCCATCTTCTCGGCAGACTTCGCTGATGACTGCCGCCGGTCGCATACCCGCCAGCCGAGCCAGATCAACGCTGCCTTCGGTTTGCCCGGTGCGCACCAGTACGCCGCCATCGCGCGCCCGCAGAGGAACCATGTGCCCCGGCCGCACCAGATCATCTGGGCGACTGGCTGGATCAACGGCAATCTGCACTGTCTTGGCACGATCGGAAGCGCTGATGCCGGTTCCCACACCGTGGCGCGGATGGCCGTCGATTGAAACCGCCATCGCCGTGTTTCGCAGCGAGGTGTTGACGGCCACCTGCGGCGGGAGATCGAGCCGATCGCAATCCGCACCGGTCATCGCCAGGCAGAGATAGCCGGGCGTGTGGCGAGTGAGAAAGTTGATGATCCCGGGAGTGATTTTTTCCGCGGCGCAGACAAAATCACCTTCGTTCTCGCGGTTCTCATCATCCACAAGCACAATCACCTTGCCGGCACGCAGGTCTTCGAGGATTTCTGGGATGGACGCCAAAGCCATAGGCGACAAGTTTAGCGGAGGGGTGGATACCGCGTTGGCGTCATGAACTTGTTGACTCCACAGCCATGGATGACGCCCTTTCACCACGGCCGCTAAACTATCGCCTATGTCACAACCGAGAATCGTCATCACGGGCATGGGGTGGATCACGCCGCTGGGGCATGATCTGGCGACGGTGTGGAAGAAACTGATTGCCGGCGAATGCGGGATGTCGCGCATTGATCGTTTTGCCGCCGACACGTTCCCCACCAAGTTCGCGGCCCAGGTGCGGAACTTTGATTACACCAAGTACGTGGATGAACCCGCCGTTCACGCCAACGCCGGCCTCAACACGCAGTACGCACTGGGCGCGGCACGACAGGCGTGGACGCAGGCGGGCCTCACTGGCAATACCGCGATCGACAAACGCCGCATCGGCATTTATCTCGGCGCCGGCGAAGGCGTATTGGATTTTGACAACTACGCGCGCACCAACATTGCCGGCTGGGATGAGCAGGCCAATCGCATTGATGGAAAAAAATGGGCCGACGCCGCGTTTGAATGCATGACGCCGTGGCGAGAAGTGGAGCAGGAAGCCAATATGCCCGTGAGCCACATCGCGCGGGAGTTTGGCGTGCGCGGCCCCGCGTACAACTGTCTCACCGCCTGCGCCGCTTCCACGCAGGCCGTGGGCGAAGCCGTCTGCATCCTGCGAAGGGGCGAGGCGGATGTCATGATCTCCGGCGGGACGCACACCATGCTGCACGTGCTGGGCGTGACGGGGTTCAATCGCCTGACGGCTCTTTCGCGGCGTAATGATGATTTTCTCCACGCCTCGCGGCCGTTCGATCGCACTCGTGATGGCTTTGTGATGGGTGAAGGCTCCGGCATTGTGATTCTGGAAACGCTCGATCATGCTCTGAAACGCGGTGCCACGCCGCTGGCGGAAATTCTGGGTTACGGCAGCACCGCCGATGCCTTCCGCATCACGGATATGGAACCCGCAGCCCGCGGCCCGGGCAATGCGATACGGGCGGCCTTGAACGAAGCAGGCATTGATCCGCACGCCACGGATTCCCAGGGCCACCCGCCCATCCAGTACATCTCCGCGCATGGCACGGGCACAAAGGAAAACGATTCACTGGAAACGCTGGCGGTCAAAACAGTTTTCGGCGAAAACGCAAAGAAGATCCCGATGAGTTCGATCAAATCCATGATGGGGCATCTCATCGCCGCCGCCGGTGCCGTGGAGTTGATCACATGCGTGTTGACGATTCAAAACGGCATGCTTCCGCCGACGATCAACCTGAACGACCCGGACCCGGAACTGGACTTGGACTACGTGCCCAACAAATCGCGCCCTGCGAAAGTGGAGACGTGCCTTTCCAATTCGTTCGGCTTCGGCGGGCAGAACGATACGTTGATCGTGCGACGATTTTCCTGATCGTTCGATTCAAGTTGTTTCTGGCAAACTTGGACGCGAAATGATCGACCGCGGTCGTGTATGGCGCGAGTGTACGCCAGGTCAGATTGCGGACGACGACACGGTTACCGTCAATACAGTTCCAGCAAGCTGGGTTCCTCCAGCGGTTGCAGCGCCTGCCGCAGCGGCTCCTGCGGCTGCAGCGCCGGGCGTTCCTCCTGGCGATCCGGCGGCAACACCTGCGGTGGCGGCGGCACCTGCGGCGGGGCCTGCCGTGACCCCTCCGCCTAATCGGCTCGAAAAGGATACCTTGCTTTATGTTTTCATCGAGACCGATGCTCCACCGGATGAGAACCTTCCACCCGGCACGAAATTGCCGAGGTACTACTTGGGTGAATTCGTTTCAACCAATGCTACGGACACAACGGTTTCGT
>CAZWJR010000336.1:0-2543 GCA_964634655.1 uncultured Isosphaeraceae bacterium
ACGGCAGTGGCAAGACGGTCTTTCGCAGAGTGACTCCGGTCGGCGCGGACGGGCTGTACACCGGTCCAAACCTGACCCTCGATCGCGTCGTTGGCGACGGTGATGTGCTTGATGGCCGAACTGTTTCCGATGTGCGCACCTCGAAGCAAGCCATCAATGACAGCGGCCGTATTGCCTTCCGTGCGACGTTTTCAGACGGAACCGGCGCGATCTACCGGGCCGTGCCCTGCCCGGCAGATGTCAACAGCGACCACACCATCGGCGTGCCTGACCTGCTCGCGGTCATCGGCGCCTGGGGCGCTTCAAGTGGAGCTGCCGACATCACTCGCGACGGAGTCGTCGGCACCCCCGACATGCTCAGCGTGATCAATGCATGGGGTGCCTGCCCGACTCGATAACTGCTGTTGCCAATCAACACACATCCGCGCATTCTACCGATTGCGAACCGGCTCAATTTGAGCGTGGCAGGTTACGATCTCCGGCTTGCCGAAGTCGAAATGCATCAGGCCGGCAAACGAGATGTTGGCCCAATCGTTGTAGTCCTGCAACACTTGGCAGACTCTGCTGCAATCGTTGCCGCAACAGGCATTGCTGCTTGAGCCGCACGGCTCACTGTTGCCGGCGGAACACTTGATGTTGCGCGCAATCGCTCCGCCGTTGATACCCCCGCTCTGGTTCCAGTCGATAGGCGACACCGCGCCGAAGCCGCAAACACCGGCTCCCTCCTGGAGCGAATTCTCGTTCAGCGAGATGCGCGCGCCGATGGAATAATCAAGCACCCCATCGCCCACCGCATCACAGTTGTTGTCGATGCCCACGAGTTGGTAGCGGTAATTCATGACCGAGTTGTAATTCGGCTTGAAGTTCAGGTTCTCAAACCCGCCATGCCGCAGACCCAGGTTGTGCCCAAACTCGTGCATCATGGTCTTGGAGACATTGCTGTCGGAAAGAAAAGTCTGGAGCGAGACAATGTGATCGTCGCCATTGATTTCCGCAACGCCCGAACTGTTGTTGTTCGCTGCGTCGTAACGGTGACAGTGAATCGCATAATAGAAGTACCCGTTGCGATTGGCTGCAAAGTTGGCGGCCTTGTAGGCGTTGAACTCCGAATCGAACAGGACAATGGTGTCGCCGCCGGGAATGAGGTTGCCTCCAAAGAAATTCCCGCCCTGGCCATAGTCGACGATCAGCGTGATACCCGTCGGGCCGCAGACATTGGTCACCGGCGAATTGGCAAAGGCCGCGATGAGACTGCTGACCGCCGCCGCGCTCGGCCGGTGTGAGTGATCGGGACCTTCAGCGCTGTCATCAAACCAGTCCACTTCCATCAGCAGATTCTTCCGCAGCGGGTTGCATCCCAGAAAGGGAAGTTGGAGACCGCTGGTGGTGCCGTAGAACTCGTCCCCGTCATTCAGTCCATCTCCATCGGTGTCGGGGTTGGTCGGGTCAGTTCCCACGTACGCCAGCGCCGCCGGGCTGCAATTGTTGAGTTCGAAGGCGTTGGGGATGCGGTCGCCATCGGTGTCAACGCACGAGCCTCCGCTTCCGCCAACCCAACCCCTTCCACCGGCGTTCCAACACTCGGCTTGCGTGGTGACTGAACACGTGTTGCTGGGCAACGCGCACGCGCCGACCGGGCATTGGCCCCAGCCGTTGATCACCGCCAGCAGATCACCGACACTGACCTGGCAATTGCGCGAAACGTCAGCGGGGCAAACGGGCGGGCACGGAACGGGGCACGGCCCCCACGCGCTGATAACCGACAACAGATCGGACACACCGACATTTCCATCGCCGGTGATGTCAGCAACACAGGACACCCGCACCAGTTCAATGTTGTCGATCCCATGAGAGTCATCGCCTCCCACTTGCGATCGAAAACGTATGAGCACATCAGCATCGTCCGCCACAAAATCAGCCGAAAATGGAATCCATCCGGCTCCAACATTTCCGCCCGCCGCGAATTGAACCGTGCTATCCGTCAGTGCCTGGAACTGCGCATTTGGAAAATTCTGCGATTCGCGCCGGAAGAACCCGCGAAGCCGGTAGAGCGCCCCAGGCTCAAGGCCGGAGACAAGTTGACTCGTCTCTGCAACCGCCGTTGATGTGTTGTTGAGAAGAAACCACCCGCCATATCCACCCACACCCGATGGAATCGTCCCAAATGAGAGTTGCCAGTTTGCCGGGGTCCAGTTGATGGGAGACCATCCGATGGCGCTGGTGGTGAAACTCCCGTTGAAGACGAGGTTCTGTGCGAAGCATGGAGTCGTCGCTGCCGCGCCCGTGACCGCCGCGACAACGCAACAACGCCGGATTTCGTTCGTAGTGCAGTGGGCGATTCGGTGCCGCCATGCCCGGTTCGTTGAAACCATCCGCATGAAGTTCATCCTTTTCCGATCAAGCGAATCTGCGCCTGTCGAATTCAAATGGCTCGTTGGCCTTTGAGCGAACAGACGGTGACTCTGCGTGGATCATACCGGAGGCTCAGCGAATCTCATGCTGCAAAATCTGAAGAAAAAAATCAGATTTCTGACTGCTTCGCT
>CAZWJR010000337.1:0-2519 GCA_964634655.1 uncultured Isosphaeraceae bacterium
CTTGCAAGGAGAACTGAAAACCAGCAACTACGCCGATTGGGAAATGATGGATCAGGTGGCTTTGGTCGGGCGCTTCGACTAATGCACCTGCGAATCGATCCACACAAAGTCTACACAATGGCAAGCCGAACGCAATGGTTTTGTCTTTGAAAACACCAAAATTCCTGCACAATCGGCGAAATCCGGTTCCCCAGGAACTTCTTCAGGCCATGCACCCGGCTCCATCTGGCCCCTTTCAGATGAAATTGGAATTAAGTCCGTTACGGCTTCCCACCCGCCGCTCCCAACTGATACCACCGCATCACAAACCCGTCTTCCGTGGATTGAACCTGCCACGCCGCCGGTCCGATGTGCTGCCGCAGCAGGTTGAAATCCATCAGGTCGAACATCTTTGTGCTCTGCTTCATCTGTTCTTCCATGTGCGCCTGAAATGCCTTCGCATCCTCACCGCCATCCTCGCCCTCGGCGTTCATGTCTTCCATCATCGCCTTCATGTCTTCTTCCATCGCCGCCCGCTGAACCGCAAGGCTGGATTCAAGCGCGTCCACCGTGTTGGTGTATCCCCACGCCACCACACCCTCCTTGGAAAGCGCCGCCACCGCGCGCTGGTAATCCGTGTTGGAGGCCAACCCCGCATTCCCCGGCTGGCTGGTGGAACGCAATCCCTGTTCAACCGATGATGTCGCTCCAAGCAGGATGTACCCGCCGCCAATGCCAAGCGACATCGGGCCCATATCCATTCCCGGCACCGGCAGCATGTCCATCATGCCTTCCGGCATTGTGTAAATTCGCTGACCAAGAAAATCCCTCGCTTCCATTCCACCTTGCGCCGCCAAGCCAGAAATCAAGTTCTCAAACTCCTGCGGCTTGGTGCATTCAATCGCAAACATGGACTGACGATTTCCCGCCGTGTATGGCTTCGCGGAAGAAGTCGCCCACACAACCTGTGTGCCCATCGTGGCAGTGATCTGCGACACCATGGGCGCAGCCTGTTCAAGATACTCGCCCGCTCCCTGCATTTGCAGCATCGGATTGGATGCCACCACCTTGCGCAGCGCATCCATCACCCCCGCAAACCGAAAACTCACGTTGCTGTAACTGATCGTGTCCGCACCAACGAACGGCGGCAACGCACCCTGCTTGGCAGGCACATCCATCAACGTTGTCAGACCCTGTTTGCCCTTGGGCATGTACGCCGTAATCGTCTGCTCCATCATCGCCGTCGCACCGTCAAACCGCGCGCTGTATCCGTAACCTTGCACCTCACCAACCGCCGAACGCGCCATCGAACGCACCATCGGCGCAATCCCCATCGGATCGTTTGCCGCAACAAGATCCATCAGATCGCGAGTCAGCAGCACTGCATACACATCGGAATCGCCCAGTTTCTCCAAAATCGCCTTCACTTCCGGCCGATCCGTCGCGTGCTTCTCCTGCCCTTTCTTGGCGTCCGGCGAGTCCATCGCATCCGCCAATGTGTCCATATCGGATGAAAGCAACAGCGCATTGCCGTCCCGCACGTAATGCAGTTTCGTCACGCCCTTCATCATGTCTTTTGCCGAAGGCATCGGAATCGGCAGCCCGCCGCCCATGTCGATGTCGCCCATCTCGTCATTTGCCGCCGCCTTGCTCTCTAGTTTGGCCAGATCAATCGTGTACACCGTGCGCCCGCCGATGTCCTTGTGATCAAATTCAATCTGCCCTTCTTTCTCACCCTTGGCCAACGCCGCTTGCACGATCGCATCGGTCTTCTCCGCGTTGGCCGCATCCCCGTAATCCGCCACCATCATGAAACCAACCATCGGCGTATCCAGTTCCGGATCGCGCGTCGTGAACAGCGCTAAACCCACCGGTCCCCTGGGTGCAACCAGTGAATCCTTCTCCACACCCAATTCTTCCAGCATCTTGTCCACGCCCTCACCCATCTCTTTCATCATGTCCGCTCGCATTTTCTGGAGCTGCTCACTGTTCCACAACGCCCACAGCGGCGTGTTCTGGAATCGCTCGCTCATCCCCTTGAAATCCTTCGTCCCCGCAATCAGGATCGTGTTCTCCGGCGCGATCCGCTCAATCGGATTCTGCGCAACAGCAATCGATGAACTCATCACAACGGCGGCAACAGTAAACAGGCGATAAATCACGGGGAGATCCTCTTGGTTGGAAACGATCGTTCAAACTGCTTTTTGGGAAAATTCAGCGTCAAGTTGCACCAGCTTCAAACAGCCCCGCCGATCAATGTTCGCTCTTGCCCGTCGCATCATGCAACTGCGGCGCCACCTCAAAATTTCGACGCGGCGGCGGCTGCTCGTAGTTGTAGCCCGAATTCGGGTTGTCCTTGTCAAACGCAAACGCTTCTCGATTCCGAATAAAATCCTTTACATAACGGGTAGGGATCGCAAATCCCAGCGATTCCCCGCCAAGAATCCCCATGTTCGTAATGCCGATCACCTCACCCCGCGTGTTGAACAGCGGCCCGCCGGAATTACCCGGGTTGATCGCCGCATCCGTCTGAATGTACG
>CAZWJR010000338.1:0-2499 GCA_964634655.1 uncultured Isosphaeraceae bacterium
AGCACGAGGTGCTTCACCTGCGCCACCTTCGCGGTGATGCCGTCGATTGACGCGGACTTGTTAAGGAACCACACGCGCTGCTGAAACAGGAAATCCTTGTCCAGCAGTGCCCCGACCGGGCAGATGTCCACGACGTTGGCCGACAGTTCATTGTTGAGCGGGACGCCGGGGAAAATATCGATCTGCTCATGCGCGCCGCGGCCATCCACCATCAACTCGCCGGTGCCGGTGACTTCACGGGTGAAGCGCACGCAGCGAGTGCACATGATGCACCGATCGGAATACAGCAGCACGTGCTCGCCCACATCCTTCTTGGGCTGCTTGATCTTCTGCTCCGCAAAGCGCGCCTGGCTTCGGCCGTACTGGTAGGAAAAATCCTGCAACTGGCATTCGCCTGCCTGGTCGCACACCGAGCAATCCACCGGATGGTTGATGAGCAGATATTCCATCACCGACTTCTGATTGGCGATGGCCTTGGGACTGTCGGTGTACACAACCTGACCTTCGCCACAGGGCGTTTGGCAGGTGGGCAGCAATGTGGGAATCGCCTCCAACGCGCCGGTCTTGGGATTGGGAGCCCACACCTCGCCAAGGCAAATGCGGCAGTTGGCGACGATCGTTAGTCCCGGGTGATAGCAGTAATACGGAATGGCGATTTCGCTGCCCAGCGCGGCCTGCAAAATCGTCTGGCCCTTGGTGAACTCGACCTCTTTGCCGTTGATGGTGATTTTGGGCACAGGTAAAAAAGTCCAAATCAGAAAAGTTCAAAAGTCAGGCGGAACGAAGCGTGAATCCTAGCATGGCGGTTGGCATTTGGCACGACCCCGGTCGGTCAGGAATACCCCTTCGGATGCGCCTGCCGCCAGCGCCAGGCGCTTTCGATGATCTTCTCCAGGTTCGTGTGTCTGGCCGACCAGTTGAGTTCCCGTTTGATTTTGGCCGGGTCCGCAAACAGCGTGGGCGGATCACCTTCGCGACGCGGGCCCTCTGTTTCCTTGAATGCAATCTTCGTCACGCGCCGGCAGGCATCGATCACTTCTCGTACGGAGGAACCCTTGCCAATGCCGATGTTGTACGTCCGCGTATCGCCGGGCTTCAGCGCTTTCATGACGGTGACGTGAGCATCAACAAGATCATCCACATGAACGTAATCGCGGATGCAGGTTCCGTCCGGCGTTGGGTAATCGTTGCCAAAGATCGTGATGTGCGGTCGCAGGCCAAGCGCGACTTCCAGACAGATCGGGATCAGATGCGTTTCGGGCTTGTGATCCTCGCCGATGCGGCCCTTTTCATCGCTGCCCGCCACGTTGAAATAGCGCAGGGCAGCGAAAGCGAAGTCCTTGCCTTCTGCCTTCTTCATGTGGGCGTAATCGAAGAGGAAATTCTCAACATGAAGTTTTGACTTGCCGTAAGGATTGATGGGCCTCTGTGTGCAGTCTTCCCGAATCGGGATCGATGTCGGCGGCGGTTCGCCGTAGGTGGCGCACGTGCTGGAGAAGACCATGCGACTGACGCCCACCGCGTCCATGGCCTCAATGAGCGAAAGGGCGGCGGCGGCGTTGTTGCGGTAATACCGCAGCGGCATATGAACGGATTCGCCAACGTACGCCAGCGCCGCAAAGTGCATGACGACTTCGATCTTCCGCAGCCGCAGCAGCGCTTCCATGGCAGCGCGATCACCGACATCGCCGTGGACAAAGTGAAGATCGCCAAGAGACTTCAGGGCGTTGATCGCGCCACGATTACCTCGCGAGAGATCATCCAAAATGGTGACGGCGTGGCCGTCGCCCAGCAGTCGCAATGCCGCGTGCGAACCAATGTAACCAGCGCCGCCTGTGACGAGAATGTTCATGGGAGAAAGGACAGAGTGTTGAGTACGGGGAGATCAGGGATTCGGGGCTGCGGACTTGTGTTTACTGCGGGCGCGGATGACTTCGACCATGGCGGGTATCAGGGAAATGATGATGATTGCGACGATCACCGTCATGAAATTGTTCTTGACAAATTCGCGGCTGCCGAACCAGAACCCGGCCAGGACCAGTGAGAACACCCAGATGAGTGCGCCAGCGATGCTGAAGCGGATGAAACGAAGGTAGGGCATCTGGCCGACGCCGGCGACGAACGGCGTGAATGTGCGGACGATGGGGACGAAACGGGCGATGATGATGGTTTTGCCGCCGTATTTTTCAAAGAATTTGTGGGTGCGCTCGAGGTGCTTTTTGCGGAGCCAGCGGCTGTCATCGCGTTTGAAAACCTTGGGGCCGAGGTAGCGGCCGATCCAGTAGTTGACGTTGTCGCCACAGAGGGCGGCGACGATGAAGAGCGTGAGGACCAGTTCCAGTCGGAGCGAACCCTTGCCGGCAAGGGCTCCGGCGGTGAAGAGGAGGGAATCTCCGGGCAAGAACGGGAGGATGACGAGGCCGGTTTCGCAGAAAACGATGGCGAAAAGAATCAGGTAAGTCCACGTGCCGAAATGCTCGACGAGTTCAACAAGGCGCT
>CAZWJR010000339.1:0-2489 GCA_964634655.1 uncultured Isosphaeraceae bacterium
TTCATCGGTAACCGCCAGGACATCGCCGGCCGGGCCTTCGCCCCAATCCTGAAAGTTCTTTTTCTGGAAGTCGTACCCGTAGCCGCCCGAGCCGCGCGGGTTGCAATAGACAACGCCAAAGCCCCAACTGCACAGGAGTTGGAACTCATGCCACATGGTGAATTCGCCGGGGCCCCACATGGCAGCCGGCCCGCCGTGCATTTCAACGACGAGGGGATATTTCTTTGGCGGGGCCCCTGCGATGGAACCCTCGCGGTTCGTGGGCTCCATAAGCCAGTATTGCACCTTGACGCCATCGGGCCGTGTGACAAGTCCAGCAGTGGGCAGCGAGAGGGTTTTCTCCGCAACCCAAGGATTGAGGTCATACAAGATGCGATCGCCGCGACCATCACGGACGCGCAAGATGCTGGGATTGGTAACACCGGTGACGGAGTAGACAATCGTGCCGCCGCCGGTGCCGAATTGCTGCACACCAACGGGCCGACCATCGACATCGCCCACAAGAGTTGCCGGTTGAATGAGACCCGGATTGATGGTCATGAGGGGCGAACCGCCCCGCATTCCCGCAGTGAACAAGAGCGCGGGTTGCGATTGCTGCCAGTCAAATGAATCAACCGAGCCCGCAAGATTGGCCTCATCAGTCAGCCAGACGGGTTCTGATGCAGCGCCATCCTTGATGGATGCGATACCCAGTTGTGTCTGGCGAAAGGCGGGCTCATCGGTTTTCTGACCGGTGAATGCAACGACGTTGCCATCGCGGCTGGGTTTGGGAGAGCCGAGTGTGAAACCTTCTATAGCAAGGGCAAGCCGATCATCGCTGCCTCCAATGTTGATCCGCCAGAGACTTGTGGAAAGGACGCGATCAAGGTGCTGATCCACTGGTTTCTTTGAGACGTAGAGAATGCTTTTGCCATCCGGCATGAAAGCGGCGGCATCGTGATCGTAGAAACCATTCGTGACGCGGCGGGCGGCGTTCTGGTCCACGGGGAGCGTGGGTGCGTCCGGGTCCACGAGAAAGAGGTGGTCGAACCGCATCACGCCACGAAGTTGAAGTTCATCCTGAAACTCCAGCCGCGTGATGACGTTTGGATTGAGGAGCGTGGAATTGCGCTCCAGCCACGCGCGGACTTGCTCGCGCGTGCCATCGGGGCGAGGCTTGAGGTTTTCCTTGGGTACTGCGTCCTTCCAGGTGCGCTTGGGCCGCTCCATGGGCCAGGGCGGCACGCCATCAATGTCATCAATCTTGAGTGAAGAAGTAACGAGTATGCGATGGCCATCGGGCGACCAGTGCGGGCTGTTGCAACCGTTTTTGAAATTGGTGATTTGTCGTGCTTCACCGCCATCGATTGGGATGATCCAGATTTGGGAATTGGATTCATGTTCGCGTGGTTTGGGCATGCCGTTCTGCGGACGAGGTGCGCCTTCTCTGACGAATGCAATGCGCTTGCCATCGGGCGAGAGTTCCGGCGAACCGTCATTGCGCTCACCAAATGTCAGTTGGCGCGGCGTCGCGTTTGCATCGGCCAGATCAAGCGCGAAGAGGTGCGATTGGTATTTGTAGGTTGGATCGGCCAGCGCCTCCCCCGCTGCTTGTGTCCCGCCACCCGCTGGCGTGGAATTGTCCTGTGGCACTGTCGCAATGGATCGCACAGCAAACACCGCACGCTGGCCGTCCTTGGCGACATCGATGGCGGACACGGATCGGATGCGCAGCAGATCGCTGGTAACGATTGGTTCGCCTGCCCACGCCGGAAGGATGGCAAAAAGGAATAGAACGAAGGATGCACAGGCACGATGCGGGTTCATCGCTGCATGATACCGCGCTTATGACGGCTTTTTCTGAATTATTCGACCGTTACGCTCTTGGCGAGATTGCGGGGTTTGTCGACATCCTTGCCGCGAAGGACCGCTGCGTGATACGCCAGCAGTTGCAAGGGCACCACGGTGATGAGCGGCTGGAGGCATTCAGGCACATCCGGCACGTAGAATACTTCCTCGCAGAGTTTGCGAATGGCCTTATCGCCTTCGGTGGCCACCGCGATGATGTGCCCGCCGCGGCTGCGCACTTCTTCAATATTGGACAACACTTTTTCGTATTGCGAATTGCGGGTGGCGACAAAGACGACGGGCATGCCATCATCGATGAGCGCGATCGGGCCGTGCTTCATTTCCGCAGCCGGCATTCCCTCGGCGTGGATGTAGGAGATTTCCTTGAGTTTCAATGCGCCTTCCAATGCGACGGGATAGTTGTGGCCACGACCGAGGAAGAGCCAGTTTTCACGATGAATGTATTTGGCAGCAGCTTCGCGGATTTGGTCGGAGAGTTTGAGGATTTTTTCGATCTGATCCGGAATGGCTTCCATTTCCTTCAGGAAGCCTGCGACGTAATCCGCCGACAGGAAACGACGCCGGCCGATGAACGTGGCCAGCAGCGCGCTCACCATGACCTGGCCGAGAAACGCTTTTGTGGAAGCGACACCGATTTCCGG
>CAZWJR010000340.1:0-2470 GCA_964634655.1 uncultured Isosphaeraceae bacterium
AACTCCGGCATCTGTCGGAAGAAGAACGTCAACAGCAGCGTCCGAATGTGCGATACATCCACATCCGAGACAGACATGATGATGATTCGGCCTTACCGCAGTTTCGAAATATCAAAATCCTCCCCAATCCCGCACTGCAACGCTTGAATCAGAATCCGGATTTCCTCAAACCCCAGCACCTTGTCGATGCGGGCCTTCTCCACGTTCAAAATCTTTCCACGCAGCGGCAGAATCGCCTGCGTCTCGTGATTGCGCCCGCCCTTGGCAGATCCGCCTGCGGAATCGCCCTCGACGATGAACAATTCTGATCGCTCCACATCATCGGTCACGCAATCCGCCAGTTTGGCCGGCATCCCGCCGCCATCCAGCGCACCCTTGCGCTTGATCAATTCCCGCGCTTTCCGTGCCGCTTCCCGGGCTTCCGCCGCCAGCACCGCCTTCAGCGAAATCTTCTTCGCATCCGATGGATGCTCCTCCAGCCACGCCCCCAATTGCTCCGTTATGGCGGAACTCACAAACCCTTCAACCTCCGGGTTCAGCAGTTTTTCCTTCGTCTGATTGTTGAACTGCGGCTCACGCAACTTCACGGAAATCACCGCCGTCAATCCTTCCCGCAAATCATCGCCGCTCGGCACCAGATCCTTCAACAACCCCACTCGTTTGGCATAATTGTTGATCGTGCGCGTCAGCGATGTCTTGAATCCCGCCGCATGCGTACCCCCATCCGGATTGATGATGTTGTTCCCAAACGCCAGCAACAACTCATTCGTCGCATCCGTGTACTGCATGGCAATATCGCACACCATGCCAGTCGCTTCATCTTCCTTGTGCATCGAAATGGATGGGCTCACCACCGTCTTCGATCGGTTCAAATGCTCCACATACCCCTTGATGCCATCCTCAAAATGAAAAATCTCCTCGCGCTGCTTGCCCTTGGCGTCCACCCGTTCATCAATAAATCGAATCGTCACCCCGGGGTTCAAGTACGCCAGTTCCCGCAGCCGGTGCTGCAACGATTCATACCGAAACTCCGTATCCGGAAAAATCTCAAAATCCGGCATGAAACTGATCCGCGTCCCGGATTTTCGCCCCGCTGGATCAGGCGTATCGCTTCGCCCCGCAATCACATCCAGCGGCTTGTCAATCTCACCGCGCGCAAACGTGATCAGATACACCTTGCCGTTCTTGTACACCTCAACTTCGCACCATTCAGAAAGCGCGTTCACGCACTTCACACCAACACCGTGCAACCCGCCGGAGACCTTGTACGTGTTGTCATCAAACTTCCCGCCCGCGTGAACTTCCGTCATGATCACTTCAACCGCCGGCCGCCCGTTGATCGTCGGATTCTCATGCTTCATCGGATCAACCGGCATGCCGCGCCCGTCATCAATCACCGTGCACGATCCATCCACACCCAGCCGCACCGTCACCGTCGTGGCAAATCCGGCCATCACTTCATCAATGGAATTGTCCACGCATTCATAAACCAGATGATGCAGCGCGTTGGGCCCCGTGCCGCCAACGTACATCCCCGGCCGCTTGCGGATTGCCTCCAATCCCTCCAGCACCTGGATGGATTCAGAAGTGTAATTGTCGAGTTCGATGGCGACAGGATCGCCATTTCCGGTGGAAAGCGGGCGGGCCGCCGCGCCTTTTTTTGTGTCGGTCATAGGCCGTGGGGACGGTGCGTCAGATGGGTTTTTAAGGGTCTTTGGCAAGAGCCAAATTATAGTCGACTCAAGCCTCTTCTGCGCGTTTGCAACACTCAAAATCCGCTCCCGATGCACCTGCTTTTCATCCTGCAAAACAAGGCAAAACGCAAACGCTTCGCCAGCCGGTCCAATCCGTCCATTGCCGGCAGGCGCCGCGATGAAAATTTGCCCAAAAAAGCATTGAAAACACGCCTCCGTCACCCGCTGCCGCAGCGCCAGCAAAAAACAAAATCTCGTCTGGCCACACATCGCATGTTCAAACACTAAACTGCAGTGGAAAGGCCGTGGAAGTCGATAAAAACGTATCCCATGCGCAAGCAGAATCCCAACATGAATCCTTCCGATGTCGCACCGATGTGTTCCTGCCCTTCCTGTAACGCGCTTGCCGCAAAACAATCCACGGCGGAACCCTCGCCCACCGGCATCTCTCGCCGCGCCGTTCTCTTTGCCGGCGCGGGTCTGTTGCTTGCAGGTTGCACTCGCGCGGTGAACACCGCCGTCCTCCCCAGCCCGATCTGGAAGCCCCGCCAACTCACGCCCCTCGATAACGGCGTCGCTGCCAACCCCTCTCCAACCACGCCGCTGCCCGGCAACGTCATTCCCCGCGCCCAGTGGGCTCAATCCGCGCCGTTCATGCCGCTGCTCAATCCCATGCTCCCCGTGCGCTACATCACCGTTCACCACGATGGCATGGAACCGTTCTACTCCACGGATATGCGCTCCACAGCAGATCATTTGGAAAAAATCCGCCGCGC
>CAZWJR010000341.1:0-2467 GCA_964634655.1 uncultured Isosphaeraceae bacterium
GAGAAGGCCCACCCCGATGTCAGCAACATTCTGCTGCAAGTGCTCGACGATGGCCGCCTCACCGATGGCCAGGGCCGCACCGTCAACTTCACCAACACCATCATCGTGATGACCAGCAACATCGGCTCGCAGGAAATCCTCCAAATGACAGCCGGCGGTGCGCTGGATTTGGAAGTGGAAACCCACATCCGTGAAATGCTCAAGCGCGTCTTGCGGCCGGAACTTCTCAACCGCATTGATGAAACCATCATCTTCCATCAACTTTCCAAGGAAGACCTCGTCGAGATCGTGGACATCCAATTGAACAACCTCGCCCGCCGACTATCCGATCGCGGCTTGGTCATTGATGTCACTCCCGCGGCGAAGACCGCCCTGGCGGATGAAGGCTACGACCCGCAGTTCGGCGCGCGGCCGCTCAAACGCGTCGTGCAGCATCGAATCGAAAACGCCCTCGCCACGCGCATTTTGGCAGGCGAGTTCATGCCCGGCGATCTCATCGTGATCGACTACTCCGGCAAGAGTTTCACATTCCGCAAAGGCGAAAGCGAGGACTCCGTCCTCGCGCCGACACCGGCAGTGACATCGACAGAGCCGAAATCGAAACGAGGATAATCAGAACACTTCACCAATGAGTATTTTCAAGTGGATTGACAATGCGGGAAAACAATTCTTCGCAATTTTTTGAAAAATTTTGTTGCTCATCCCAAATCGATGGACGATAATTACTCCATCGCGAAGGGCAGCGGTCAAACCGGCGGAGAACCCGTCGATGGGCGACGCCTGCCACTCGCGACGACCGTGCAATAAGCAGTCAGCAAACAGCGATCAGCCGCAAGGTGAGAGCCGAAAGCCGAATGCCGACAGCCTTCCACGGGCGATGTGCCCATCGGGACGCCGATGGGGAAAGGACCCCGGCGAGTCGATCTGTGACTGACGGCTGGGAATGAGTTTCTTTCAGAACGGAGGTGATCCAGTGCGTAATTATCAAAGTGACTGTTTCCGAGGGCTGCACTGCTAGAACCCGTGCCCCGACGGGACTGCACGGTGTGCAGCCCTGACAGACATGCGGCAGGCGAACGAACTTCGCCTGCCGTTTTTCTTTTTTGAATCAGTCTGAATCGTTGCCGGGCTACTTTCTTGTCACCAGCACATCCGCCTTCACCTTGATGCCGCGCACCTTCGCACGCAACGCATCAGAGTTCGGCGCGTAATGTTCCGCCGTGCGCAGATCCACGTAATCCTCCTCCACCAGCCGCACCAGGCTCTCCGTGAAACTGTGCATGCCTTCCTGCACAGAGCCGGCCATGATCGCTGGCAAATCCTCATCCTTGCCCTCACGCACCCGGTCCGAAACAATCGGCGTGTTCAGCAGCACTTCCGTCGCGGGAACCACCTTCACGCCCGGCTTCACCGATGGCAACAGCCGTTGCGCCATCACCGCCTGCAAGCCGTTCGCCATGCTGGATCGAATGAACTGGTGCTCATGCGATGGGAAGAACTCCAGAATGCGCGCAAAACTCTGCATCGTGTCCGCCGTGTGCAGCGTGACGAAAACCAGGTGCCCGGTCTCCGCCGCCATGAGTCCTGCCATCATGGTTTCACGATCGCGCATTTCGCCGATCATGATGACGTCCGGGTCCTGCCGCACCGCCGCACGCAACGCCGTGGGAAAATCGACAACATCCAAACCGATTTCCCGCTGGCTGATGTACGACTTCTTCGGGATGAACAAATATTCAACCGGGTCTTCAATCGTAATTATGTTGAACGCGTGCCTGCGGTTCATGTGTTCAATGATCGCCGCCAGCGTGGAACTCTTGCCGCTGCCCGTCACGCCGCACACAATTACCAAGCCTTCATGCGTCTTTTCCGCAATCTGTTCATACACTGGCGGCAGATGCAGATCAGTAAAACTTGGAATCTTGGGATTCACCCGCCGAATCGCCGCATGCAATCCCCCGCCAGCGTGAAACACACTGCAACGAAATCGCTGGCCCACACCCTGTGTATGTGAAAAATCGATCCCGCCCTTGGCATCCACCGTCGCCATCAGGTTGGCCGGAATCAGGTCGGTCACCAGGCGCTTCGTATCTTCTTCCGTGAGCGGCGGCATGTTGATCGCATGCAGCACCGCCGCCACCCGCAGCACCGGTGGCGAGCCCACCTTCAGGTGAAGATCGCTGGCCTGCACCTCGCACATTTTCAGCAGAAGCCGCTCGATGGTCATTTCATCGGTCATGCGTGATTCCTTTTGATATGGCAATGATGCCACGATTTGATCGGGCAGGCAAGAATGAACGTGATATCCTGCATGCACCTATGACTGCCGCCGATACCCGGTCCCAAGCACCCGCGCCCACGCCGCTGCAGGCCGCCACGGCCGAATACATCGAACAAGCCAACGCCATCCGACAGGGCGGCGGCCCCAAAGGGGCTGAACGCCAGCACCGCCATGGCCGCCTCACCG
>CAZWJR010000342.1:0-2434 GCA_964634655.1 uncultured Isosphaeraceae bacterium
CAGCTTTACCGTTACGCGCTGGCGCAGACCTTGCATCAGAGGGACAAACCCGGCAAAGCCGCTGGACGATTTTGCGGTTTAATCGAGAACACCGAAATTGAGACCCACAAACCGAAGGAGAGTAAGCTCGAAAGGAGGACGCGATGAACGAAGCAAGGAAAATGGCTGCTTCCAGCGAATCTTCCCCCAAGTCAGTAACCACAACCGCCGTTGATCCCGTTTGCGGCATGACTGTCACACCAGAGCGGGCGGCAGGCACTCACGAACACGAAGGCACAACGTATTATTTTTGCAGCACGGGCTGCCTGAATAAATTCAAAGAGCATCCGCAGGCGTATTTGAACCAACCGCCGCAACTGATGGCGCACCAGCATGCGCCACAACCCGTTCAGCTTGCTGGCAAAGCGAAGTCGCTGCCGGTGCTGACGCAGCCACCAACCCTGCACGCCGCACACACCGACCCGGTATGTGGGATGCAGGTCAATCCGTCCACTGCTGCGGGCAGCCACGAACATAACAGCGTGACGTATTACTTTTGCAGCACGCATTGTCTGGACAAGTTCAAAGCTGACCCCGGAGCATATCTGCATCCCTCACCAACGCTGCAGATGGCGGCTCCGGCAGGCGCTAAATATGTTTGCCCAATGGACCCAGAAGTGGTTTCAGATAAGCCGGGTGCGTGTCCGAAATGCGGGATGGCGCTTGAGCCGGAAGTACCCGCCGCGCCACTGACGAAGGTTGAATACACCTGCCCGATGCACCCGGAGATCGTGCGCGATGAGCCGGGCAGTTGCCCAATCTGCGGCATGGCGCTCGAACCGCGCACGGTCACGCTTGAAGAAGCGGCCAATCCCGAATTGAACGATATGACGCGACGGTTCTGGTGGAGCGCGGCGCTCAGCCTGCCCGTCTTTCTGCTGGCGATGTCGGAGATGATTCCGGGGCAGCCCGTACAGCACTCGCTCGCGCCGCGTCTCATCAACTGGATTCAATTCCTGCTGGCAACGCCGGTTGTGTTGTGGGGCGGTTGGCCGTTTTTCCAACGCGGCTGGGCTTCCATCGTCAATCGCAGCCCGAATATGTTCACGCTCATTGCGATTGGCACGGGCGCGGCCTATTTCTTCAGCGTCTTCGCACTGTTTTTCCCTACCGTGTTTCCAGCTTCGTTTCGCGGACATGGCGGTGAAGTCGCGGTCTACTTTGAAGCGGCGGCAGTCATCACGGCGCTCGTGCTGCTCGGTCAGGTGTTAGAGCTAAGGGCGCGCAGTCAGACCAGCAGCGCAATCAAAATGCTGCTCGGTCTTGCGCCGAAGACGGCGCGCATTCTGCGCGATGGCGGCAAGGAAGAAGACATCGCGCTCGATCAGGTTCATCTGGGCGATTTACTGCGCGTTCGTCCGGGGGAAAAGGTTCCGGTGGATGGCGTCGTCACCGAAGGCGCGAGCAACGTGGACGAATCCATGGTTACGGGCGAACCGCTTCCGGTCGAGAAAACGGCGGGCAGCAAAGTCACCGGCGGCACGGTCAACGGCACGGGCGGTTTCGTGATGAAAGCGGAGCGCGTCGGCAGTGACACATTGCTCGCGCAAATTGTGCGAATGGTCGGTGAAGCGCAACGCAGCCGCGCGCCGATTCAGCGGCTGGCTGATGTGGTTTCTTCATGGTTCGTTCCATTGGTAGTGCTGATAGCCATCATTACGTTCATCGTGTGGGCTGTCGCAGGGCCAGAGCCGCGTTTTGTTTATGCACTCGTGAACGCTGTTGCGGTGCTGATCATCGCGTGTCCTTGCGCGCTCGGGTTGGCGACGCCGATGAGCATTATGGTTGGCACGGGGCGCGGCGCGACGGCAGGCGTGCTAGTGAAGAACGCCGAAGCTCTCGAAGTGATGGAGAAGGTGGATACGCTCGTCGTGGATAAGACCGGCACGCTGACCGAAGGAAAACCGAAGCTGGTGACGATGGTTGCCGCGAACGGCTTTGACGAAGCGCACTTGCTGCGATTGGCGGCCAGTCTGGAACGCGCGAGCGAGCATCCGTTGGCAGCGGCGATTGTTGCGGGTGCGCAGGAACGTCAAATCGAATTGCTCAAGGTGGACGTCTTTCAATCCATCACAGGCAAGGGCGTCACTGGTAATGTGAACGAACAGTCTGTTGCGCTCGGCAATCAGAAATTGATGGAGCAACTCAGCGTCGCAATGGATGCCAAACTGAGTGAACAGGCGGATGCACTGCGCGGCGAAGGCCAAACGGTGATGATGATGGCGGTTGATGGTCGCCTGGCCGGATTGCTCGGCGTGGCCGACCCCATCAAGGAATCGGCGCGTGAAGCCATTGAGTCATTGCGGGCAGAAAGCATTCATCTGGTGATGCTCACCGGCGACAACAAAAGAACAGCGCAAGCCGTCGCACGCCAACTCGGACTCAATGCGGTCTT
>CAZWJR010000343.1:0-1997 GCA_964634655.1 uncultured Isosphaeraceae bacterium
AGCGTGACCGCCTTGCCGCCGGTGAGGACCGCATTGAAGTTGATCGTCGCCGACCCGGCAAAGCTATTGGCTTGGCCGATCGCCCAGCGGAGCGAACCCGCCGAGCCATCGTCGAGATTGTTGGTGACGGTGAAATTTTGGCCCCAGGCCGCACTCGGTGTCAAGAGAACCGCCAATAACAGCGAATATGAGCGCCTCATCAAATGCCTCCGCCGGGACGAAAACCAACAGTGCCTTTGGGGGTTGCGTGGTGACCGTTAGCGCTGGAGTCGGTGAAGTTCCCTTCCGCATGGTAGACGGCTTGCTGCGCGTGTGCCCAGGAGGTACTCAGCGTCAGTAGGAATACTGCTTTCAAGGTAGCTCGCATCCTATCTCCTTGTCGCTATGGACGATGGCTGTTGGCGGTACGCTTCAGCGATGCCGCATTCCGGGCCTATTACTTAGTGCGAGATTTCTTGGTCCCTTTTCTCAAGAATCCATGCAGAAATGTGTTAGGGGACTTTTGAACTCCATATCACGCATTGAGCGGTTGAAGACTTGTTTTGAAGAGAAAACGGAGTCACCTGTAGCTATTTGGTTTCCTTCCGAATCAGCCCATCTGCCTCATCTCGAAACCGCCGAAGCTCTTCGTTCTTGGGCTGATTTCTATCCATCCACTCCACGGCCCGATCATACCACATGCGCGCATCATCCTTATTGCCCAGTTGCCAATTGGCCATGGCAAGAAAGAACCAGTCGAAGGCATCACCACCCTGACGCATGCCCATGGATTTGGTCAATGTGGCGACGGCGAGTTTCCACTCTCCCAGGCGATATTGAGCAACGCCCAACGTATTCCAGAATCCGCCTTCGGTCGGCGCCTGATCGGTCGCGTTTTTGGCCAACTCGGCAGCCCGTGCCACATCGCGGAGATTCGGATCGGGAAAAGTGGCCAAGTGCCACGCAAGCGTGTTCTGCAAGTCGCGATCCTTGGGGCGAAGTTCGCGCAGTCGTCGAAAGCACTCTTCTGGCGTTGGCCCCCCCTCAAGCTTGAAGCGAACGAGTGTGAAGAGTATGCCGATCATTTCTCGGTCGGCGCCAGCACTGTGGGGATTACCTGGACTGAGCTGCTCCGCGAACGTCAGTGCTTGACGATAAGAATCGCCGGCTTCGCGTCTTCGCCCGGCTCTTTCCAACATCTTACCCAGCGAGTGACACGTAGGGACCAGTTCAGCAAGGTACGCTTGATTAAGTGGAAATTCCTTGGTGGTTTCCTTGAAGATGGCCACACCTTCTGTGGCATGCCGAATCGCATCATCCGATCGCCCCTGCGCCCATAATGAGTACGCCAGATGGTTCTGGCTGCGCGCACGTTCGAACCGGGGGTCTGAGTACGAGGAGGGGACAGAACCTCCTATGACTCGATCGCAATACTCCAAAGCACGCCGGTGCATCACTTCAGCTTCCGCCGGCCTTTTCGCAAGCCTTAAGAGTATCCCCAGGGAATTAAAGCTGTTGGCCAAGGAAAGCGGGCCGAGCTTTCCCGACTCGCAAAGCGCTTCTTGCAACTTGATCGCTTTGCGAAAAAGTTGCTCAGCCTCTTGATGATGCTGCGGTCCTGCGAGCATCTGGAAATAGGCCAAAGCCCAATATGCATCGGCCAGCGAACTGTTGAACCTGGCAGGATCTTCCAGCGCAAGCTGCTCACACAATTGAACATCACTCCGGAAGTGGCGTATTGCTTGCTCCGGCTTTTCTTTTTTGAAGTATTGACCCCGCCACCGATGAACATCGGCGAGTTTGGCGCGGTAATTCTGTTCGGTGCGAAACTCTTCCACGAGTTGCTCGAGCATCTTGAATGCCTTCTGGTTAGCTTGCTCGGCCTCCCGCTCTTGACCAAGAAATGGGTATATTCGTGAGAGATAGTCATAGGCTCTTGCAGTCTCGAATCGGGCAGAGGGGTCGCTATCTCTCTCCTGAATGAACCGTTGGTACATGCGAACGGCCTGCTCCAACAA
>CAZWJR010000343.1:2007-2426 GCA_964634655.1 uncultured Isosphaeraceae bacterium
CGTCGGGTGGCCTGCATTTCTGGAAACCGGGTTAGCGAATCGTCTGCAACGGTAGTGAGCATCTCCGAAACTGCGGTGAAGACATGGGCGGAGTTCTTTTCGGCCCGTTCGAGTTGCTTTTGGGCGCGTCGAGCGCTTTCTTGGGCATCTACCAAAGCCATATCTCTTTTTTCACTTGCCTGTTTCTCGGCAAGGCTGGCTTGATAGGCTCGGGCCGCTTGCCAGCTACTAAAGGCTGTTGCAACAATAAGGACGGCCGCGACGACACCCATCGCAAAAGAGGCGGCTCTGTTCCTGTGGATGAACTTGCGAAGCCGATACCACACCGAGGGGGGACACGCCTGAACCGGTTCATCCGTCAAGTACCTTTGGACATCCAGAGCCAACCCATTGGCGGTCTCATAACGCCTGTTGCGATC
>CAZWJR010000344.1:0-2422 GCA_964634655.1 uncultured Isosphaeraceae bacterium
TGGATGCCACCATGGTGGCGGATCGCCTGATGGATTCGCTGCCGTTGATTACAGACATGGTTCTCCATCCCGCGCTGCCCGGCGATGCCGTTGATGCCGTGCGAAGTCTCTGCCTGCAATCGCTGGAATCGCTTGATGATGAACCGCAGCAGATGGTGATGCTGCGTGTGCGCGATCGCCACTACCCGCCGCCCTTTAATCGGCACGGCTATGGCGACAAGAACGTTCTGGAAAAAACGACGATTGAAAATCTGCGTGAGGCATGGTCCAAACGCTTCCGCCCGGTGGAGTCCATCATGGGTGTGGCCGGGGCGGTGGACCCCAGGGCTCTTGCCGTGCGGCTGAACACTCTATTAAAAGGATGGACCGGCGAAGCGCCCGCCCCAACACCGTGGCGGGAAGCCCAGCGCGGCTACGAACACATCGAACAAGACACCGCGCAGATGCACATCGGCCTGGCATACGAAGCCCCGGCGGAGCGCGATGCCAATTCCATGCTGGAACGCCTCGCCATCGGCGTGTTGAGCGGTTCCACCAGCGGCCGGTTGTTTTCGGAAGTCCGCCAGAAGCGTGCGCTCTGCTACAGCGTCGGCGCCAGTTACCGCGCCGGCCGTGAGACGGGCATGGTTTCGCTTTACGCAGGCACCACGCCGGAGCGCGCCCAGGAAACGCTCGATGTTTGCACGCAGGAAATCCATCGCATGAAATCCGGCGTCACCCAGCCGGAGTTTCATCGCGCGGTCATCGGTTTGAAATCGCACATGGTCATGCAGGGCGAATCCACACCCGCCCGTGCCGGCGCCTTGGTGTACGACCAGTTCCGCATCGGCCGGGCCCGCACGCTGGAAGAAGTCATCGCACAGGTGGATGCCATTTCCATCAGCAGCCTGAACAAATACATCGCCAAGCGCGAGTTCGGCCCGTTCACTACGGTCTCCATCGGCCCCGCGCCGCTCAATTGCAGTGCAATTGACGAGCCGCGACCGTAAGGGAGCGGAAAACCGTGCGAGCGGGAAGCGTCCGCTTGCTTACGCGCGCGGCTCGTTGGAGTTGCGTTATACTTCACCCATGGCCCTTCAAACCACACTCCACAAGCCCGGCCAGCGTGTGCGCGTTACTCAGCAACTGGCCCAGCGCGATCAGGTCTGGACCAACACCACCGAAGGCGTCATCACGCGCTTCCAGCAGGCCAAGACCGGTTCGTGGTTTGCCCATTCCAAGGACGATCAACTCTGGCTCGATCGCATGGAATTGCAACTGGATGATGGCGAACTCGTCACGCTCAACCTTGATCGCTACAGCGTCATTGAACCTGCGTGATCTCCGTTACTTCCGCAGCGGGCGCAGGTCTTCCATCGTTCTGCCATCGGTGGAAACAAACATCACCCGCAGCGCGGGCTTGGCGGGCAGCGCTTCGGGATCGACATCAAGTTTGCACAGGTAGGTGCGCGTGACGAAATCAAACTGCCGCTGATTCACCGCTGCATCGCGCAGATCGATGTTCCAGAACTTGATCGCCGTGGCGTCCTTGGGTGGAAGGTCGCCATCAATCACCTCCAGCGTCAACTGGCCGCATGCCTTGGCGGTAATTTCCTGCGCATCGAGAAACTCAATGCGTGCCTCCAGCAACGTGCGATTGGGATCGGCGGCGTCCTTGCTGAAGCGCGTGAGCGGATGCACCCGCAAATGCGTGGGCCAGTACGGCCAGACCGCCTGCGAATCCAACTTGGCTGTAGTCTTCGGAGGATCGGTGGTGATCGGCGCGCTCTCACTGGGAATGCAGCCGCCAAGCCACAATGCGGTGCATGCCAGGGCAGGGATGATTCTTCGTGATGGCTGTCGCATGACAATCATGACCATAGAGGATACGCCGATGAGGCCCGCCAGTCAGCATCAGGCAGGATCAGCCGCGTTCAACGGGGGCGCGGCGGTGCCGCATTCGGGGCAGGGGTGATTTGGGGGGAGGCCGGTTTTGCTGTAGCCGCAACTGAGACATAAGCCGTGCGTGATGCGAAAGCGGTGGCGGCGGTCGCGCTTCCAAATTAGGAATGTTGGCACGCCGGTCAGCAGGGCCAAGGACCAGATTGGGATGGCAATGTAGGTTGCGCCATAGACCGTGCGACTCGCTTCGAACCAATAATCCATCGGGAGTGACCCCCACGGTGCATCATCACAATGGAACATTGTCAATTCCCACCGGCGTATTGCTGCGTCTTCATAGTACAAGTGGTATCGTCCCCCAGCGCAAATAAACGAGAGCGAATTCATTTGGAGATCGCAGTTGTACCAACCACTCCCCACCCACACGATCAGCAGCAGCACCGTCGCCACCGCGCCGCTCCATTTGATTGCGGCTCTTATTTTGCGGCGGGGCTTCATGGCGTTAATCGTATCCGGGGGGAAGAGTGAGCGAACTTGCGTG
>CAZWJR010000345.1:0-2307 GCA_964634655.1 uncultured Isosphaeraceae bacterium
TGCGGTGGACGATTGATCCGAGCCAATTCGCCTCTTTGGGACGGAATTGCCCGTTTGGGGGCTGGGAAGTGACGGGACGTGCGGTGGCGACGATTGTGGCCGGGCGGGTGAAACAAATGCGGCAACCGGCGAGAATGCCTGTGGAAACACGCTGATTTGACTTTCGGATCACCCTTAACGCCAGAGACCCTCACCCCAGCCCTCTCCCAGAGGGAGAGGGAGTGTCTATTTGATTGATCGGGTGCTGTGAGGTACACTTGCTCCTTCGCTCTGGAAGGTGTGAGAGCGATTCAGGTCTTCGCCGCAGTGGGCGATGCCATCTGAAATTCCTATCCAGTAGGAACGATTGGGCATGGCCGCCTCCCAAGGGCGGTGCCCACGAAAAAAGCGCCCTGGCGCGGTGTGTTGCCGGAGATAAGAATCATCCGGCCCCACTGTACGCACCGCGGGAGTCGCTGAAGAAAGGCACGTGTCATGGCATCGCTCGTAAAAGATTTGATTGAGGCCGGCATTCACTTTGGCCAACGGCGCAGCGGGTGGAACCCGAAAATGGGCCCGTACATTTTCGGCACGCGCAACAAGATCCACATCATCGATATCCGGGAAACGATCAAGGGGCTTCTGCTGGCGAAGAAATTCATCCAGCGGGTGGTGGCCGACGGCAAGGATGTCTGCCTCATTGGAACCAAGCGCCAGGCGCGGGCCTCCATTGAGAAGTGTGCACAGGAAGTGGGCATGCCATTTGTGACCGAACGATGGCTGGGTGGAACGCTGACGAACTTTCGGACGATTCGCGATCGGCTCAAGAGGCTTGAGGAGTTGGAAGGCCTGGAGCAAACCGGCGCGATCGAGACGTATTCCAAGAAAATGAAGGCCCAGTTGACGCGTGAGAAGGACAAGATCACGCGGAACTTGAGCGGCATTCGCACCATGAGCAAACTGCCTGGCGCGATGTTTGTGGTGGATGTAACGCGGGAAGTGAACGCGTTGCGTGAGGCCCGCAGCCTGGGCATTCCCACGGTGTGCCTGATCGACAGCGATGGCGACCCGGACATGGCGGACATTGTCATTCCCGGCAACGACGACTCCATGCGATCGATTGAAGTGGTTGTGCGTGAAATTGCAGAGGCGATCAAGCAGGGCAAGGCCGGCCGGACGGCGACGGCGGAAGGCGCTGATGCCCCGGCGGATGGCGCGGCTCCACGTCGGCGTTCTTCCCGAAGCCAGTTCCGCTCCGAGGGAGCGGCGGCAGAGGGTGACAGCACCGGCGAACCGGTTGCGAGCACTGCAGAACAGACGGCATAACAATAGAACAGAGGTCAGAAGTCAGAGATCAGATGTCAGCAATACATCACTTCTGCTTTCTGCTGATCTCTGAATTGTGATTTCTATACCTAAGAGGTTTTTCGATGGTGACGACGAACATGACATTTACACCCAAAGACGTGATGAACCTGCGCGAGAAGACCGGCCTTGGCATGATGGATTGCAAGGCGGCGTTGACGGAGTCGGGCGGCGACATGGCGAAGGCGGAAGAAATTCTGCGGGCCAAGTTGAAGGGCAAGATGGACACGCGCACGGAACGAACGGCGGGTGAAGGACGCATTGGCATCGTGATTGAAGGTACCGACGCGGCGATCGTTGAACTGCGCACCGAGACTGACTTCACGGCTCGCAATGATGAGTTCATTGCGATGGTGCAGGATGTGGCGAAAGCGGCGTTGAAGCATCCGGCCGGGGCTGTGAAAGCGGATGCTGCGATAACGAAGCGCGTGGATGATGTGCGCATCAAGAGTAATGAGAACGCCAGTTTTGCCCGAGGCGAACGGCTGAAGGGCGGACAGTTCGGCACCTATCTGCATCATGATGGCAAGCGCGGTGCGCTGGTGCAGATTGAGGGCGGAACGATGGATCAGAACGTGCTCAACGGAATTGCGACCCACGTGGTTGGCAATCCTGTGACGCCAATCGGGATCAGCGCGGCGGATGTTTCCAAGGACGTTGTGGAGCAGATTCGGGCAGCGGCAATTGCTGAAGCGAAGGAGCAAGGCAAGCCGGAGCAGATTGCACAGAAAATGGCGGAAGGCCGCGTGGCGAAGTATTTGAAGGAGAACACGCTGCTGGATCAGCCGTTTGTGAAGGACCCGACGGGCAAGCAGGCGGTGAAGGATCTGCTGCCCAAGGGTGTGACGGTGACGAAGTTTGTGCGGTATGTTGTGGGCGGGTGAGGTGGGATTTACGATTTGCGATTTACGATTGACGATTGACGATTGACGATTGACGATTGACGATTGACGATTGACGATT
>CAZWJR010000346.1:0-2301 GCA_964634655.1 uncultured Isosphaeraceae bacterium
CCCAGGCGGAAGTGGCGGCAACGGTGCAAGTCGCGGCCATCTATTCCGTCGGCCTGTCCGACATGGGGCAACTCGTGGAGCGCTTTGAGGGCCAGCACCCCGGCATGAAGGTGCATCTGGATTATCTGCATCCCGACCGCGTGTATGAGCGGGTCCACGAGGGAACCTCGGACATGGGTTTGGTGTCCTGGCCACGGCGCGGTCGCGAGTTGGCGGTGCTGCCCTGGCGGATCTGCCAGGCGCGGACTTCCTTTTCGCCGGCGGTGTAGAAGGCGGCGAGGCCCAGGAGCGTGTTGACGGCACGGGCGAGTGGGCCGATGGCAGGTTCTGCGAGGCCCATGGATTTGAGCATTTCATCGCGGTCGGCGTCGTCGAGCTCCGCAAGTTCCGCTTCCAGTTTGGCGCAGAGGGCGACGGCCTGGCCGCCGTTGTCTTTGGCGTGCTTGGCGACGGCGGCGGCGTGCTTGGATTCGCCGGTGATGTCCTGTTCACCCACGTTGGCGACATAGAGGACGGGTTTTGAGGTGACCATGCCGGAACTTTTGAGGATGCCGAGTTCTGCTTCGCTCCAGCCTTCGATCTTGCGAATGGGCTTGCCTTCGTTGAGTGCGGTCATGACTTTTTGGAGGACGGCCATGCGGACTTTGGCATCGGCATCTGCGGCGCGGGCGGCACGGGTGGCTTTGTCGAGTGCGGATTCGGCAACCTGCATGTCGGCGATGATGAGTTCTGTATCCATCTTGTCGATGTCGGCGATGGGATCGATCTTGCCGCTGCCATCATCGAAACAGCGCACGACGTGACAGAGCGCATCGACCTGGCGAACGTGGGAGAGGAAGGCGTTGAGTTTGGCGGCTCCGCCGGTGGTTGAGGGGGCGACGCCGGGGATGTCCACGAATTGAATGGCGGCGTTGACGATTTTTTTGGTGGGGATGAAGGTGGCGATGGTGTGGAGGCGGGGATCGGGGATTTTTGCGACGCCGACGTTTGGTTTGAGCCCGCCGCCGCCTGCACCGGGTGCGCTGCTGCCTGTGAGGGCATTGAAGAGAGTGGTTTTGCCAACGCTGGGCAGTCCGACGATCCCGCATTCCATGGTGGATGAATCTCGCTTTGGGGAAAAGGGAGGATCGTAGCCGGTGTGGGCGAGGGATGCGCGAGATGCACTTGGGGGAATACACCGCAGAGACGCAGAGGGCGCGGAGAAGAGACTAGAATGATCGAGCATGCGATGCTTGGGATGCCATTACGATCTTCGCAATCTGGCCGAGCATCGCTGCCCCGAATGTGGCCGCGCCTTTGATCCAAACGATAAAACGACCTTCGAGACGAACGTGTCACAGCTATATCGTGCAGAGCGAAAAGCAATACTCTGGATCGCGGGAATCTTCCTTGTCACGTGTCTGATTGCAACTCTTCATGGGGTTATCTTCGACAAACGTGCTATCGATCTGCGTGAGACCGGTGCTGTTGCTGCTCTAATCACCGCGTTTACGTCACCTCTCATCTTGATTCAGTACTACCTGAACTGCAGAGTAAAACGGTGATCCTTTGCGTTGCCTCTCCTGCAAATACGATCTGAAACATTTGACCGTGAACCGCTGTCCTGAATGCGGCCGGGAGTTTGATCCGAACGACCCAGTGACATATGGCCCGGGTCAGGTAAGAAAAAAGCCGACGTTCAAAGATGTTCTTGTACTTTGTGCCATCACGTTTGTTCTGTTTCTTGCCGCCGACATTAGCTATAGCAAAAGGCTGTCAGTGCATGTGGCTTGGGACGCGCTCAAGACTTCTCTGATAGCAATGCCATTTGTTGCTTCCGCCTACCTGGCATTGCGTCGGACTCGTTAGCGCACTCAAGCTCTGCCAACAACCTTTCCTTCCAATCGATCAGCGACCATTCCTGATCGCTGACCGCTACCCAGTCCCTCCTCCGCGTCCTCTGCGTCTCTGCGGTGAACTTCTATTACGTCATGTCCACGACGTTTCACGGCGGATGGCGTCGTTCAAAATGGCGAGATAGTCGTCCGCGGGGATTTCGATGCAGCCGAATTGGTTGAGGTGTTCGTTCCAGAATTGGGTGTCGAGCAGTGTGAAGCCGCGATCGCGCAGGTGGTGTACGAGATGGACGAGGCAGACTTTGGAGGAGTTGGTGCCGCCGAGGTCGGGCCGGCTGAACATGGATTCACCGAAGAACGCGGCACCGATGTGGACGCCGTAAAGACCGCCGACGAGTTTGCCATCGAGCCATGCTTCCATGCTGTGGGCAAAACCCTGGCGATGAAGATCACAATAGGAATTGAT
>CAZWJR010000347.1:0-1464 GCA_964634655.1 uncultured Isosphaeraceae bacterium
CGTTGAATCATCCGACGGCCAAGAGAACGCGAAGACGTCGGGCCTCACGCTGTGTCCGCCCTGTGCAACCGTGTAGGTCACAAACTTGTCAGTGGCACCGACGTTGGCTGTCTAGAACAGGACCCCTCCAAAAACACCAAATCATGGGATGCCTACAACTCAAGCATTCTCAGCACATTCGGTTCATTGAACACATGGAAGCCCTGCCCCGGCAGCGCCATCGTCACGCAAAACTTCGCCACGCTTGCTGCCGTCACCTGCACGCGCGCTGCTGACATCGATGCAAGCGGCGTCATCAACGTCAACGATCTCCTCGCTGTGATTAACAGTTGGGGCGTTTGTACAGGCTTGCCCTGTGCAGGCGATGTGGACAACAACGGCGTCGTGAACGTCAACGATCTGCTGACGGTTATCAACAACTGGGGTTGAGCCATTTTCTCTCGGAGTACATCAATGCGAACAAGAAGGGCTTTCACGATCGTTGAGGTCTTGGTGGTGATGGGCATCATTTCACTGCTGCTGGGATTGCTCATGCCCGCGCTCGCAACGGTTCGCGCCAGCAGTCGCGCCGCCGCCAGCATGTCGAATCTGCGACAGTGGGGGATTGGCACGATTACGTTCTGCGGCCTCAACAAGGAGTATCTTCCGTGGGAGGGATTCAAGAACTCCGTCGACATGCCGCTCAATTTCGCCCAGTCCAAATGGTGGGCGAATGCGATTCCACCGATGGTTGGCCAGCGGTCCTATGCGGAAATAAGCAACGCCGCTACGACTGAAGACCCGGTTCCACTTCCCCCCGATGACACCAGTATCTTCGTCGATCCGGGGGCGGACACGCCTTCAACCGCGCCATACCTCGGCGGACCGTCCGGCGGTCAAAAGCAATTCTTCTTCTGCTATGTCCCCAATTCCCAACTCAACAACACCTATGAAGCCAGCGGCGTGATTGATCCATACGCCTGCATGAAACTGTCTCAGATACACGACGCTTCCGCCACGATCCTCATGCTGGAAATGCGCACCGTCAAATCGGAACTTCCCGCCGATGATCCCAATTACAACAAAGACCTGGCCCGCCATCGGGCCGATTGGAAGCGATTCGCTGCCCGGCATTTCAAGGGCGGGCACATGCTGTTTGCTGATGGCCATGCCGCTTTCGTCCTCAACGTCGACGCCACAACAAACAAGCAAGGCACACGCAACCCCAGTGAGCCCGGTGGCGACTGGAACAACAAAGGTTTGATTTGGGACCCGCTTGGTCCGGCGCTTGATGAGAACTAATGCATCATCACGCACCAAATCGCCTTGTTCTGTTCGCCGTCACGATTGCTGCCGTGTGTACATCATGCGCCCATGGTGGTGTCGCATATTTGGGAATGGTTCGCCTCGATTCATCCGCGACGGATCTTTCCGGCCTGACCGATGCGCTCGAAGACGGCACGCCCCACAATCGCCTGGGCAGCA
>CAZWJR010000347.1:1474-2270 GCA_964634655.1 uncultured Isosphaeraceae bacterium
CCTACACCGGCTGCGGAAATCAATTCCTGATGCTGGCCGACCGCGGGCCAAACGCAAGCAAGTGGAACATGATGGTGGACCACACCACCAGTTTCCGCGATCGGTTTCACGCCTTTGAACTTTCCATCACACCTGTCGCTGGCGGAGATTACATCCTCGCTGCAAAACTGCTGCGCACCAACCTGCTCACCAATGAGCAAGGCGAAAACTACATCGGCCTGAGCTCTGAATTCAGCACCGCCAGCCCCGATCAATCCCTTCGCCGCGATCCCGAAGGTATCCGTCTTGGCCCTGATGGCCACGTTTTTATCTGCGATGAATATGGGCCAACCATTGAGGAATTCACAGCCGATGGCAAGCGCGTCCGCGTCTTCGCCATTCCCAGCGCCTACCTCATCGCTACCCCAGCCGCGCGGCGCGATGCAGAATCTCCTCCACACAACACGCATGGACGCTTCGCCAACCGTGGGTTTGAAGGCCTCGCCATCACGCCGGATGGCTCCACGCTGATCGCCGCGATTCAAAGCCCGCTCATTCAGGACAACGCCGGTGGATCACGGCCTGCCACCATGTTCATTCGCCTGCTCGCAATTGATCGTCAAACCGGCGATTCCCGCCAACTCCTCTACACGCTTGACGATCCTTCGTACGGACTAAGCGAAATCCTCGCCGTCAACGATCACCAGTTTCTCGTCATCGAACGTGATGGCAAATCCGGTGTCAATGCACGCGCCAAAAACATCACGCTCATCGATATCCACGGAGCGAGCGATATTTCAGACATTCCTTCTCTCTC
>CAZWJR010000348.1:0-2252 GCA_964634655.1 uncultured Isosphaeraceae bacterium
AACCACCTGACCGTCGGAATGACCGAATTGGAATTCAGCGCTCGCATCGAATTTGAAATGAAAATGCGCGGCGCCCAAGGCACCGGCTTCACTCCAATCATTGGCGCTGGGCCCAATAGTTCCATCATCCATCACATGACGACAAACGCGCCAATCAATCCCGGTGTCCTCCTGGTCGATTGGGGCGCCTCCCTTGATGGCTACAACGGTGATCTCACCCGCACCTTCGGCATCGGTGAAATGCCGGCGAAAATTCGCCAGAGTTATCCCATCGTTCTTGAAGCCCAGATGGCCGCCATCAATGCCATTGCTCCGGGAAAAATCTGTGCAGATATTGATGCCGTCGCACGCAAGGTCATCACCAAAGCGGGCTTCGGCGAATACTTCGGCCACGGCCTTGGCCACAGCCTCGGTATGGATGTCCACGAATCTCCCTACTTCAACGACCTGGAAACTTCTGTAAAACTGGAACCCGGCATGATCATGACCGTCGAGCCCGGCATCTACCTGCCCGGCATCGGCGGCGTCCGCATTGAAGATGATGTCCTCATCACCGATCGCGGCTGCCGCGTCCTAAGCAACTACCCCAAAGAATTGCCGTCATCCATCATCGAACCCGCATTGAGTCCGACGGCTTGAGGAACACCCATGATTGACATACGCAAGCTCAAAGAGCTCGTGCGCCTGATGGTGGAAAACGAACTCACCGAACTGGACCTCCGCGATAGTGAGGAACAGGTCACGATGCGCCGTCCCACGCCATACTCCACTCCCACGATCGTCTCCGCGCCGCATGTGGAACACACGCCTCGCTCCGTCGCCGCACCCCCGCCACCCGTCGCCAGCGCAGCACCCGCCGCCTCGCCGCCGGTCGATGATGAAGCCGGCCTGCTCAAAATCGAAAGCCCCATGGTCGGCACCTTCTACGCAACCGCAAATCCTGATGCCCCCGCATTCGTCAACGTCGGTTCCAACGTTGCTCCGGAAACCGTTGTCTGCATCATCGAGGCAATGAAAATCTTCAACGAAATCAAGGCCGAACGCACCGGCACCATTCAAAAAATCCTCGTGAAAAGCGGCCAGGCCGTCGAATTTGGCCAACCTTTGTTCCTTGTGAAGCCATCCTAAAAGCATCGCATGTTCTCACGCATTCTCATCGCCAACAGAGGTGAAATCGCGCTGCGAATCATTCGCGCCGCGCGGGAACTCGGTATTGAAACCGTCTGCGTCTATTCCCAGGCTGATGCGAGCGGCCCGTGGCTGGAATACGCCGATCGCACCGTCTGCATTGGCCCCGGTCCCGCCAAGGATTCTTACCTCCGCATCGATCGCATCATCTCCGCCGCCGAACTCGCCAACGTTGATGCCATCCACCCCGGCTACGGCTTCCTCTCGGAAAACGCTCACTTTGCGGAAGTCTGCCGCGATTGCCACATTGAATTCATCGGCCCGTCACCGGAAGCCATGGCATTGCTCGGCGACAAAATCTCCTGCAAGCGAATGGCCAAAGCCGCCAAGACTCCAATCTTCCCCGGCTCCGAAGGCGCCATTGAAGATGATGAACAAGCCGTAGAGGAAGCCCAGAAAATCGGCTACCCCGTCATCGTCAAAGCCTCCGCAGGTGGCGGCGGGCGCGGCATGCGCGTCGCTCACAACGAGGTCGCACTACGTGCCGGCATCGCTGCCGCAAAGCAGGAAGCACAGGCCGCCTTTGGCAACGGTGCCGTCTACATCGAAAAATTCCTTGAGAACGCCCGCCATGTCGAATTCCAGGTCATCGGCGACAAGCACGGCGATGCCATTCACCTCTTCAACCGCGATTGCACCTCGCAGCGTCGTCACCAGAAACTGGTTGAGGAAGGCCCCGCGCCAAACGTTGATCCAAAAATTCGCGATGCCGTCGCCAAGTCCGCCGCCGATCTCATCCGCAAAGCCAGTTACGCCGGTGCCGCCACCGTGGAGTTCCTCATGGAAACCACGCCCGATGGCAAACAGAACTTCTACATGCTGGAAGTCAACACCAGAGTGCAGGTCGAACATCCAGTTTCAGAAATGATCACTGGCGTGGACATTGTGAAAGAAATGATCCGTATCGCCGCTGGTGAGCCGCTTTCAATCAAGCAAAAAGATGTCGAACTCCGCGGCCACGCCATTGAGTGCCGCATCAACGCCGAAGACCCCGATCGCAATTTCATGCCGCAGGCCGGTCTTGTGGAAACTTTTGTTCCTCCCGGCGGCCTCGGTGTGCGGGT
>CAZWJR010000349.1:0-2250 GCA_964634655.1 uncultured Isosphaeraceae bacterium
GAAGCCGTGCGATATGGAATGCGGCCGGGCCAACCGATCTGGTCGGATGGATATGACAAGCGATTCTGTTTTGACTTGCCGACGGTGGGTAATCGGATCCGCTACGTGGAGCGGCACAATGAGGCGGTGGGGTGGGGTGCGGTTCCGAGGGAGTGGGCGGAGTTTGTTACACCAATGGAAGGGGTTGCGATGAGGTGCCCCCGGCCATTGGCCGGGGGCTAAATGATTGGTTCAGTTCTTCTTTCTTGTGGGTTTATCGTTTGGCTTTGAATCGGCCGATTTCATCTGCGGATAAATCAGCACGCGATCCTGTGAGAGCAGGACGAGGTCGTTTGCACCGTCGCCGGTGACGTCTGCGATGTGGACCTCGCTGGGCTGGAATTCGCGCGGTTCGCCGCTGGTGAACAACTTGGATTCATAGACCTTGAAGCCGGTGGCGTAGAGGAGGCGCTTGGCCTGGGTGAAGGTGAAGATTTCGCACATTTGTTCGCCGGCGTCGAGTGAGACGAGATCGGTGAAGCCATCGCTGTTGACATCGCCTGCGGCGAGTTCGTGCTGGACGCGGCGGTCCTGATCGGTTCGCCATGCGGCGAATTGTTTGAGGCTGATGCGCTCGCCACCGAGGCGGATGACGGCGAAACCATCGTCGCCTATGGCGAGGATGTCCTGCTGGGAATCGCCGGAGAACGTGCCGGAATAGATGGCGTTGATGGCGAAGCCGCGGACTTTGAGGGATTCCGTTTGTTTCCACTCTGGTGGCGGTGGGGCGTCTTTTGAGGCGTCGGCGGCACCACCCGCGGTGACGGGGGCTGCTTGTTCGCGGCCCATGACGACGAGGCGGCCGTTTTCTTTATCTGCGGCGATGATGCGGGAGGTTGGGCCATCCTGGAGGAGGGCGACGGAAATGAGTTTGGCTGAACTATCGTTGGCGTTGATTTGGCGCACGACCTGCCAACCGGGGCTGACGCCAGCGGCGGGGGCGGTTTCATAGCGCACAGCGCGGACGTAGTTCTTATCTGCGATGAGAAGTTCCGGCTTACCGTTGCCATCGATGTCCATCACGGCGGTGTTGAGGGAATTTGCGGCCTGCACGAGACCGAACTGGCCCATGTCTTTTGATTCCAGGACTTTGAAGCGGTCCTTGGGATCATCCGTGGCCTGAAGCATCGTCATGGGTTTGTCGCGCGTGAAGAGCAAGAGATCGGTTTTGCCATCCTGATCTGCATCGAGCGCGACGATGGTGTCCGGGGAGCGGCTGGCGGAGCCGAGGGAAATGGTTTGGCGTTCGCCTTTCATATCGATGAGGTAGAGGACGTAATCGCGGCCGGATTTTGCGACGACGGCGATGTACTGGCCGGTTTCTAGTTTCACGAGGTTCATGGCGACGGGGGTGTTGCCATCCGGGATGTTGATGGGCTTGGGGAAGCCAATGCCATCGGGACCGGCATCGCAGCGGCCGACGACGCCTTCCTTTTGGGAAAGGACGAAGACGGTGGCATATTTGCTGCCTTCGATTTTTCCTGCAGCGATGAAGTCGATATCAGAGAGGCAAGGGTACGAAACGCCGGGTTGCAAGCCTTTGCCTTTGACCTGCCGATAGACGACGAGGGAGTTGGATTCGATATCGGTGGCGACGAGATCAAGCAGGCCATCGCCATCGACATCGATGACTTCGGTATCGCGTTTTTTGTTGGCGGGATCTGTGAAACTGAAGACGCTAAGGGCGGCGTCGCGGTCGCCGGTGGCTTCGATGGGTTCTTCGGCGAGTTCGTAGAGTACGAGGCGTTTGGATGCTCGCTCGATGGCGGCCATTCGGGCGGCGGGTTCGTTGGGGAGGCGGACGGATTTGAAATCACGCAGGGCGGGCATTTCAAAACGCACTTGTGCGCCAAGTTTGCCAACGCCGCCTTCACTGGAGCCGAGCCAGAGGCGAATGGGAGCGGGATCGTCGGGGATGACGCCGGCGACATCGAGGCGGCCATCGCCGTTGTAGTCTTCAATAATGATGGCGACCATCGGGGACCCAGCGGCGAGCTCCACGGCCGTGCCGAGGTTGCTGCCGGTCATTGGCCAAACGCTGATTTTGCCGGCGACGAGGCTGATGAGTTCTGGTTTTGAGTCACCGAGTACATCGGCGACTTCGAGGGCGTTGCGGTTGGCGCCGAGATTCTTGACGGAGTGTTTGCGAGCGACCTGAAAGACGCCAGGGGCGGTTTGGCGGAGGAAGACGATTTCCGCGGGTGAGCCGCC
>CAZWJR010000350.1:0-2242 GCA_964634655.1 uncultured Isosphaeraceae bacterium
CCATTGCGCGATGGAAAAAAATCGCTCCGTTCCATGGCCATCCACGCCGCCGAGCACGATGTGCAGTTCTATCCCGAATGGGGCCGCAATCGCCTGCGAGGCATGCTTGAATCCCGGCCGGATTGGTGCATCAGCCGCCAGCGAGCGTGGGGTTTGCCAATTCCGGCCTTCTTCGGTGCGGAACCCGGCCAAGTCCTGCTCACGCCAAAATCCGTGCGAGCCATCGCAAAATTCTTCGGCGAAAAGGGTTCCGATGTCTGGTTCCAATCGACCGCGGAGGAACTGCTCAAGGACTACGATCCCAAATCAGACTCCGACGCACCCGACTGGTTGAAATCCAACCCCAAAGCCGCACTCACGAAGTCCAACGACATCCTCGATGTCTGGTTTGAATCCGGTTCCTCGTGGAACGCTGTCATGCGCCAACGCGGCCTGGCCCGCTCCGATGGTTCGATCACTGATCTCTATCTCGAAGGTTCCGATCAGCACCGCGGCTGGTTCCAGTCATCGCTCCTGCCTGCCCTCGGTGCCACCGGTCGCTCGCCGTTCAAATCGCTGCTTACCCACGGTTTCATTGTCGATAAAGACGGGCGCAAGATGTCCAAGAGCATCGGCAACACGCTTGAAGTCGATGATCTGCTCAAGAACTTCGGTGCCGATGTCTGCCGTTGGTGGGTCAGTTCACTGGCGTTTGAAAACGACATCAAGATGGATATCGAGTTTTTCAACGTCGCAGGCGAAAGTTATCGCAAGGTGCGCAACACGCTGCGGTTCCTGTTGAGCAACCTTTACGACTTTGATGCTACAGCGCGCGTGAATGTGGAGTCCATCTCGCCAACATCGCTCGACGGTTACATCCTGCAGGAGGCTTCCAACCTGCAAAAACAGGCCCGCGAAGCCTACGAAACCTACGAGTTCCGCCGCGTCAATCAACTGCTCTACGATTTCTGCAACGAAACGCTCTCGGCGTTTTACTGCGCCGCGGTGAAAGACCGCCTGTACTGCGACAAGGCCGATTCCAAGCGTCGCCGCATCACGCAAACCGTCATGTGGGATCTTACCGAGACGCTGGTGCGCCTGCTCGCCCCGATCATGCCGCACACTGCCGATGAAGCGTTCCGCGCCCTGCATCGCGATGCCAATCGTTCCGTACAGTTGGAATCCCACGGTTCGGCGGTTTCAAACTTCCAGGCCGATGCCGATTGGGCACGCGTCCTTCAAGCCCGCCAAGCCGCACAGAAAGCGCTCGAAGAAGCCAAGGCACGGGGAATCGAAAATCCATTGGATGCCGAAGTTGTCCTGCCCGATCCCGATGGCATTCTCACCAAATTCAAGACCGATCTTCCCGACATGCTCGGAGTGTCTCGCGTCAAATTCATCGCCACCGGCGAAACAAGCATCAACGATCTTCGCAACGAACCGCGCTGCGAACGCAGTTGGAAACGCGATGGCACCGTCAAACTCCGCCAGGATGGTGGTACGCTTACAGACCGCGACGCCGAAGCGGTGGGGATCAACTAAACGAAAGCGATCAACATGAATGACTCCACCCCCGCACCTGCCACCGCTCCTACCGAAAAATCGATCGCCACACCAGGCGCCTTCAAGCCGCAGATCGCCTTCGACGATTTCATCAAACTCGATCTTCGCGTCGCGACGATCAAGGCAGCCGAATTCCATCCCAACGCCGATCGCCTGCTGAAGGTCCAATTGGACGATGGCACACCGGAAGGTCGGCAGGTGTGTGCCGGCGTCCGCCAATGGTACGACCCCGCCACCCTCGTCGGCAGACAGGTTGTAATCGTGGCCAATCTGGAGCCGCGCAAAATCCGCGGCGAGATCAGCCAGGGAATGATCCTCGCCGCCAGCGACCTCAAGCCGGGTGGTGGTGGCACGGACGATCCAGCCGGTCGAGACGTCGTTCTGCTGGCTGTGGATAAGCCCGTCAAGCCGGGCTCCACAGTGAGTTGAAAAGCCAGTCAGACCCCCACCAAGGCCCCGGGAGGCATCTTGGTGACTTGTGGATAATTTCCCTGCCTTGCCGCTTCCACAGGCAATGGCAGCAGGGGCAAAAATTATCCACATTTGACGATTGCAAAATTGTCGAGAAAAAGCCCGTTCTTGGCCACCGGCACCGAATCTGGATCGCTGTAAGTCTCCATGCAGTCATGACTTATGAAAATCTTGCAAACTTTGTGCCCAATCATTGACCCAGCCACCAAAGCGCGGCTAATCTGCCCTT
>CAZWJR010000351.1:0-2238 GCA_964634655.1 uncultured Isosphaeraceae bacterium
GCCTTTGATGGGCCACGTCGAGGGCTGCGGTAAGTAGTAGCCGCCGGTTTGATGAGGATTCGCCACTGCCTATCTCCCTAATCTAGTTGTTCAAACTGCCACAGCGAACTGCATGCGCGATTGTAACGCAAGGCTCTAACTGGTAATCCATTTGACCAGCATCACCAACAAGAAGACGAATACGGCCGCGCTAAGCAATCCGGCGGCGATCACATGCCCGATCTTGAGGTTGACTGCATCCCAATCGTGATCCTTGCCCTTGCGTACTCCGAAGAAACTCCAAAATACCGCCTTGAGCGCCTTAAACACCGTCAGAGCCCTTCCCAGCAGCCTGCTGGGTTACATCGAAGAACGTGTACGAAAGGGTGACCGTGTCGATCTCGCGCGGCAGATCCGGACTCAACACAAAGCTCACCGGCATCTGGCGCGTTTCCGCCGCTTCAAATGTCTGCGAGGTAAAGCAGAAACATTCCACCTTCTTGAAGTGTTTGGCAGCGTCTGACGGACCATAGCTTGCCACCGCTTGGCCCACCACACGGCGCCCGGTGTTGTTGACAACGCGGTACATCACGTGGCTCAGTTCCCCCGGATGCACCTTAATCGTGCTTTGCAGCGGTTCAAATTGCCAGGCAAGAGCGCCGTTGTTGTTGGCAACGAACTCCACCGTCACCCAGCGCGATTTATCAATCTGAGTATTTGCCGCTACTGGGTCGGCACTGCGCGTTTGTGCGATGCCGGTCGCCTCACAGATCTTGCGATACAGGGGCACCAACGCCCAGCCGAACCCGGCCATCAAGACGACGATGGTCAGGAGCTTGCGCAGCATCGCGCTGTTCTTGCGCGCAACCGAAGAGCTTTCGCTCATAGCCTGCTGAGAACCGTGTACAGAAACACCGCCAGCACCCAAACCACTAATAGGGCTGCAGTCACCAGCGCCTTCTTGCGGCCGGTTTGTCCCATCAAATCACTCTCAAGCGATACGTGGGCGGGTTGCGCCGCCCCCGTTCTCGATCAAACTGACTCCCTCACTACTAGCGCAGCACCGGCGGGGTTTCGAACGAGTGATACGGTGCCGGCGAGGGCAAATGCGTCCACTCCAACGAATCGGCGCCTTCCCATTGCTTCTGTGCCGCTTTCTCACCGCCCTTGATGCACTTCAGCACGATGTAGAGGAACAGCAACTGGCTTGGCCCGAGGATAAACGCGCCGATCGAGGACCACATGTTCCATTCGGCGAACTGCAGCGGGTAGTCCGCGTAGCGGCGCACCATGCCCGCTAGCCCCAAGAAGTGCTGCGGGAAGAAAGTGATGTTGAAGCCGATGGTGGTGAGCCAGAAGTGCCACTTGCCAAGCTTCTCGTCGTACATCCGGCCGGTCCACTTCGGCAACCAGAAATAGACGCCGGCAAAAATGCTGTACAGCGATCCCGAGAACAAAACATAGTGGAAGTGCGCCACCACGTAATACGTGTTATGGATCGATACATCGATCGGCGTCATCGAGCACACCAGGCCGCTGAAACCACCGATGGTAAAGAGAGCGATGAAGCCCACCGCCCACAGCATCGGAGTCTCGAAAGTCAACTCGCCCTTCCACATAGTGGCGACCCAATTGAAAATCTTCACGCCCGTCGGCACCGAGATCAACATAGTCGCCAACATGAAGAACAGCTGCGCGGTCACCGGCATGCCGACAGTGAACATGTGATGGCCCCAGACGATGAACGACAAAATCGCGATGGATGCCGTGGCGTACACCATGGAGGAGTAGCCGAACAAGGGCTTACGCGAGAACGCCGGCACGATCTGCGAAATGATCCCGAACGCCGGCAGAATCATGATGTAGACCTCGGGGTGACCAAAGAACCAGAACACGTGCATGAACATGGTGGGATCGCCACCGCCAGCCGCGTTGAAGAAGTTGGTGCCGAAGTGACGGTCGGTCAAGAGCATGGTCACCGCGCCGGCAAGCACCGGCATGACGGCGATCAGCAGGTAGGCGGTAATCAGCCACGTCCAAATGAATAGCGGCATCTTCATGAGCGTCATGCCCGGTGCGCGCATGTTGAGGATCGTGGTGATGATGTTGATCGAACCCATGATCGACGAGGCGCCCAAAATGTGCACGGCGAAGATCGTCATGTCCGCTGCAATGCCGTTCTGAATATAGAGCGGAGGATAGAGCGTCCAGCCGCTGCCGGTAGCCCCGCCAGGCACAAAAAAGGACGCCATCAGCAGA
>CAZWJR010000352.1:0-2195 GCA_964634655.1 uncultured Isosphaeraceae bacterium
CCCGCACGGTCTACCGCGTCTCCCTGGGCTCGGCCGCGGATGTGGACGTGCCGGGCGATGAGCTTGGTGACTTGAATGTTGGTAAAGAGGTTAACCACGAAGGCACAGAGGAGCACAGATAAAAAAGCGACTCTCTGCGTCTTTGTGGTTCATCATTCTTCGTTCACTAAAACTGGGCTAGAATGGGGACGACCGCGTGCTGGAGTTCGCCGCCCGTTACATGGACTTTGCCGGTCTTGTCAACATAGATGTTGATTTCTGAGCGGACGCCGAATTCGGGCAGGTAGATGCCCGGCTCGATGGAAAAGCAGGTTCGGCGAAGGACCTTGCGTTCCTCGTGGGTTTCGAGGTTGTCCATGTTGGCGCCGTTGCCATGGGTTTCCTGTCCAATGCTGTGCCCGGTGCGGTGACAGAAGTACTCGCCGTAGCCCGCCTGGGAGATGACATCGCGGGCGGCCTGGTCAACCTCCCAGCCGCACAGCGGGCGATTGCTCGCGAAGGCATCTTTCACCTTGGCGATAGCGGCATCGCGACCGGCGGCGACGATATCGAAGATTTTCTTGTATTTGTCTGGGACGGTTTTGCCGACGAACCCGACTCTCGTGAGGTCGCTGTAGACGGCGCGGGGCTTTTTGAGCTTGGCCCACAGATCGACCAGGACAAAGTCGTTTTCCTTGATTGGAGCATCGCCGGTGTCGTAATGGGGGTCGCCACTGTGGGCGTTGACGCCCACGATGGGGGGCGAATAGGTGGTCATGCCGTTCTGTTCGAAGTAGGCCATGATGCGGTTCTGCACAGCGCGTTCGGTGACCTGGCCTTTTTGGCGAATTTCTTCAGCAATGAATTTCCATGCCATGGGATAAGCGGCGTCGGTGAGCTTGGCGGCATCAAAGTGCATGCGTTCCTGGTCATCATCCCAGGTGGCCTCGAAGGTCTGGATCAAATCGCCGGAGGAAACGACCTCGGCGCCGAACGAGCGGATCAGTTCCACTGTCCCCGCATCGACTTTGGAGACGTAGGGGATACTGTTGCGCGGGGCATATTCCATCGCGATCTTCTTCGCGGAGCCAACGAGGTGCTTCATGCCCGCTTCGTAGTCTTGCCAGCGGAGATAGACGGTTTTGTCGGCTCCGGGCAGATGATCCAAAGCGCCCGGTTCGATGCGATGGACGAGCTTTCTCGGCTCGCCCTGGGCTGGGATGAAATAGGCCCAGCGACGCGTGCCCTGCTTCTCGGGGGTGATGCCGACGATGCGCTGGGCCAGGACGTTGCTGCCCCGGAAGTCGCACAGGAGCCAGCCCTGGACGCCCTGGTCGGTGATGGCGGATTGGATGTCGGGGAGGTTGAACATGGGAATCATCCAGAAATGCGGAGTGCGGAATTCGGAATGGGGAATGATCTGAGTTTCTTTTTACTGCGAAGCAGATAATACTTGTAGTGATGGATGAAAAACGTTCACAACACGAATTACGTCGAATCATTGAAACGGCGGTAGCCGAGGTTTGTGGTTTGCCACGACCAGGCGTGTGGTTTTGTGTCGATCAAGTGCAAGCATCTGGTCATCCGATTGCAAGTATGACTGTCTGGGCTACCTTGCATTTCTTGCTGATGCTTCACCTTTTTGTTGTTGTGAATCTGGTTGTCACCTGGGATTGTTTGGAGAAAAACTGCAAGCAGTTGAAGAGTATGTGAGGCGATCGATGGAAGTGCAGCATCCAATTGCCCTTGATTTCGACGATCGAATAAATGTTCAGTTACACACAGGTACTAAGCTTCGTGATTTAAATGAGGCAGCCAAATATCCCTGAACCGGTGGCCTGGGCTATTCTATTGCGCTACTTACGGAGTTTGAGAACTAGCAAGTAAAAGTCTAACTCAATGTTGCCCGGCCTCGTTGGCGGAGCCAGTGATCGACAAGGACTAAGGCCACCATCGCTTCGCCCATGGGAACGAAGCGGGGGAGCAGGCACGGATCGTGACGGCCCTTGACGCGGACCGTTGTGGTTTCGCCTTGCTTGGTGACGGTCGGTTGCGGGCGAGGCAGGCTGCTGGTGGGTTTGACGGCGACGCGGAGAATGATCGGTTCGCCGCTGCTGATCCCACCTAGGATGCCGCCGTGGCGATTGGTCGCCGTGCCGATCGCGCCGTCAGCCTTGCGAAGGATGCGATCGTTATTCGCGCTTCCGCGGGACGTG
>CAZWJR010000353.1:0-2190 GCA_964634655.1 uncultured Isosphaeraceae bacterium
TGGTTTGAGGATGGCATCGAAATCTTCGGCGGTGCCGGTGCCTTGGACGAGGAGGTTGTTGCTGCGAAGGCGGCCGATCATGTCCATGTTGATCATGATGTTGATGGCGCCGGTGCTGATTGGTGGATCTTCTGCGAAGTGTTTGGAACCGATGAGACCGGCCTCTTCCGCGCCGAAGCAGATGAAGAGAATGGACCGACGGCCGTGGTCGTAGCCCTTGTGATAAGCCTGTGAGAAACGGCGAGCGGCGATGAGGACGCCAGCGGTGCCGGAGGCGTTGTCATCTGCGCCGGGATGGAGGCGGCCGACGTTTGCGGGCATTGCGCCGGTGTAGCCGTGGCCAACGTGATCGTAATGAGCGCCGACGACGACCCATTCATCGGCGAGGGAGCCTTCGCCACGCAGAACGCCAGCGACGTTCTGGGTTTTGAGGCGATCGTTGGCTTCGAGTTTGGCGGTGAGAGAGATTTTCAATGAGTCATCGAGGTTGGCGGTTTTGACTTCGCCGGTGTCTGCGAGGCGACGCCAGGTGAGAAAATCGCGATGCTGGGAATCGCCGGTCTTGAGGAGGCGATCGGCGGTTTCCGGCGAGAGTTGGATGACGGGGATTGAAAGACGATTGCCAAAGCGTGCGCTATCAATGAGCGATTCCAAACCGGTTTTGCCATCGACAGCACCGGGCGGGTTGACGAGGATCACGGCAGCGGCGCCACGATCAGCGACGTTCTTCATTTTTGCAGCGATTGCGGAGGAAGTGCTGAAGCGGGCCATGCTCCACTGGCTCTTGCCTTCATCGTTGAGGGGCTCGTATCGCATGAGGAGTGCGATGCGACCAGTGAGATCTGTGTTGGGTTCAAAGCTGGTGTAGCCATCCTTGCCTTCTGCGATGCCGTAGCCGACGAATGTGACGGGTGCGGTGACAGAGCCATTGCCGGAGTTGCCGAGGAGGACGAATTCGGAGCCATTGGTGAGTGACTCGCCATTGAGGGAAGCGGAGGCTTCAAGTTCACGGACTTCCGGATTGGGGGAAGGGAAATCGAACGGTTGGCGGTAACTGGTCCATGCTTTTGTGGCGGCATCGCCCATGCCGGAGGTGGTGGTGGGGAAGGCGGGTTCAAGGCCGTACATTTTGAAATAGAACTCAATGTAATCAGCGGCGACATCGCCACCGCGAGTTCCGGGAGCGCGGCCTTCGAGGAAAGGATTGGCGAGTGTTTGAACGTGCTGGTACCAGAGGGTTGCGTCTTCGCCGAGGTCTTCAAAGAGTTTGCGGAGATCGACCTGGGAAGCGGGGACGCCGGTGGGGAGGCCGGTCTCTTTGGGACGGAATTGGCGGATGTTTGCGGGTGCGCGGACGATGTTGCCGGTGTCTTCGGGTGGTGTGGCGGTTTGAGTTTCTGGGGCGGGCGCGCTGGGCGCAGGTTTTGCAAATGTTGCTTGCTGGGATGCGGGGGCGGCGGCGGTTTGGCTGGCGGCGGGCGGTCGCTTGGCGGCACAGCCAAAAGATGCGGTCAAGGAAGCGGCGAGCGCGAGTGCGCAGGGGAGTTTGAAAATGCGGGGGAAATTGGTCATGGAGAAGGCTCGCACGGCGGTTGATTGTGAATCTGGAGAGTGTACCGAGGAACGCTGTGTGCGTTGCTTGGATGATGCGGTTTGAATATAGTTGGGATTCCCCAACCGATGCCGCGTTTGCACCGAAATTCACCATCAATGCTCGCCGGATTTTGCGGGCGAGACGTACGAAACCGATCCATCCATGAGCAGCACTCATCTCACCACCCGGCCTGACCTGATGACCACTGTGCGAAAACCGATTGAAGTTTCTGCTGAAGGAATGGAGCCAAGCGCGGCGGACGGGCTGAAGCCATCGGACACGTTTGTGCATCGTCACATCGGGCCGGATGCGGATGAAATCGCTGCGATGTTGAAGGTGGTGGGGTTTGGCTCGCTGGATGCGCTGATTGATGCGACCGTGCCGGAGTCGATCCGGTTGCGGCGGCCGCTGAAGTTGATCGGAACGGAGGATGGGCGTGGCGAATTTGAGACGCTGCAGGAGTTGCGGACGATCACGCAGAAGAACAAGGTGAATCGATCGTTTATTGGGATGGGGTATTACGACACGATCACGCCGCCGGTGATTCTGCGGAACATCATGGAGAACCCGGGCTGGTACACGCAGTACACGCCATA
>CAZWJR010000354.1:0-2141 GCA_964634655.1 uncultured Isosphaeraceae bacterium
ACGGTTTGGAGTGCAGTAGGTCTCGGTGGCGGCCATCGCCTCATCAAGATCATTCAAGCATTGATCTGCCTTATCAGAGAGATGGTTTTGCAACTCTTCAATAAGGCAATCGCGTTGAGCTCCGATGGCATCAAAATATGGCTGGGTTGCCGCGGGGACAGACCACTGCGGTTCGCTCCAAAGCACCTTCCGAAGTTCGCCTACCGCCTCTTGAGCGAAAGATGACCGGTCCGGCATCGCTCCCGGCGATTCGCTTAGGCAGGCACAGTTGAGTGCATGTTCGTAGCAAGCCGATAGCGATTCGGGGGTTAGCAGCCCGTGTCTAAACCCCTCGTTTTCGAGACTCGGTAAAAAAGCAGTTTTTCGGAGAATAAGTCGGACGAAGTCGCCGGAAGGCGCCAGCGAAGCGCAGTCTGGGGCAAAATGACACCTCACGAACCGCCACAAGGACCCACAACGCAAAAATGAGGCCGGCAAGGCGGTCATGAGCCGCCTTGGGCTTGCCGCAGCCATGCCTCAAGCGCATCAGCAGCGCCAGATTGCACGCCGCAGCCTGAATCAGCAGTTTCTTGTGCACGTTCTGTCGACCACGAACCCAGAGCCGATCCATCCCTCCGGTGTCGAACTGGTGCGCGAAATTCCGCTCGATCCGCTCGCCCCGTTGCCGCTGCAGTTGCTTGCCTCGATTGCCTTCAATCCGCCGCCGATTGCCATACACCGCCGCCTTCGCCTCGGGTTTGCCCTTCCAGTTCCGCTCGCCACGGTTCGGTTCGGCAACGTAGGTGCGCACCTCGCACTCCGCCATGCCCACCAACACCTCGTTGCTGTGATAGCCCTTGTCGGCCACCACTTCCTGCACGCCGCCCTCATCCACCGCCCAGGAGCCATCTTCGCTCTTCACTTCAATCAACTCCGCTACCGCGATCCCAGCCTCGACCACCGTTTCCTGAATCGTTGCCGTGTCCGCTTCTGCTCCGCCATGAGTGGTCACCGCTACGATTGCGCCACTGCTCATGTCCACTGCGTTTTCGGCCTTGTAAGCCAGTCCCGTGCGGCCGTCCTTGAGCCGCGTGATCTCTGCTTCCTCATCCGCAGGGCTTTTCCAATCTTCGTTGGACATGCGCTTGGAGCGTTTGCGGTCCATGCGCCGCAAGGCCTCTGCATCGACATTTTCCAAGCCTTCGGCTTCCGCCAATCGCTTCAAATACGCGGTGTAGCTTTCACCCGTATCCCGCCGCACGATCGACTTCATGGCCGCGTTGGCTTCCAGCGTCGTCGAATCCACGCCGATCGTCTTGCCCTTGATCAGTCCGGCTTTGGCCAGACGTTCCAAGACCCAACTGAACACCTTCTGGTGAGTTTCCGCTTCGATCAAGCGCCGCGTCCGCGAGACGGTCACATGATCCGGCGTCCGCTCATCCAGCCCGATTCCCAGAAACTGCCGCAGCGTCAGCGAGTCGGCCAACCGCCAAGCAATGCCACGCTCGCTATCCAGTCCTTCGAAGAAGCCGATCATCATCAATCGGAAGTATTGTCCGGGCGGCAGCGACGGACGGCCCAGTTGGTTGTGGTAGAAACGCGAGCATTCCGATTCGCAGAACTGGTCGAACCCCGTGTCGAGGACTTCATTGAGCCGCTTATAGAAAGGATGGCCAGGGGCTGTCGGAAGCTCACCGCCGTACCACAGATCCTCTTGACGCTGCCGACTCTTGCGCGTGCCCATCGCCATAGATCGATTCTACGCCCCAAACATTTCCGATGCCAGTTGTTTTAGGACTTTAGACACGGGCTGCTAGGGAAGTGTTGCGTCCAACGCATCCCGTTCCAAGTCCAGGTCTGAGTTGGCCCCGGACCCGACGCGTATGGCATACCGAAGAGCACAGTCTCGCGCCTGGCAGCGTCATACGCCATGGCATGGATGTTCATAACAGGCGGCGCTGAATCCACAGACAGCTGCGTCCAGTTAAACCCGTTCCAAATCGCCATCTCAGGTGTAGGCACATGCCCTTTCCACCACCAAGCCCCAAACATCACTGTTTCGTTGCGCGCGCTATCGTAAACGGCAGCCATAAAGTCGTACGAGTTTGGGGCCTCTGGGTACTCCGCTTTGAGGGTCCACTCGACAGTCTGAGCGGTCACAA
>CAZWJR010000355.1:0-2085 GCA_964634655.1 uncultured Isosphaeraceae bacterium
ATGATGCGAGTACGACTAACCTAATTCACAATCAGGTACGGAATCTAGAACTCGCAAATCTTCCGCTAGTCAATGATGTCGGTAATGCAAATCCGGTCTCTGCTCGCGCCCAATTAGCCGGCCGCGAAAACATCATCATGACCGAATGGGGGCCATGGGACCACGAATCGCCGCTTCTCCAATTCACGCAGCGATTCGATCACGCCGATGAATACCGCCTCCTCGGCACAAAGAACTCTCTCGCCGCCGATCAAATCAAAATCGACGGCAACGTCTTCGTCGACGTCGATGGCGACCGCATTTTCGTCCGCCCGCGCGCGGAAAACACCCTCCTCCCCTACTCATTTTCCTTTGATGTCGATGGCCAGCATCTCCACGCCACCGGCATGCTCACCGGCGGTACATGGGAATGTTGGACTTTCGCCTCCGCCTGCGATCCAAGACAGGACGTTGAGCGCTGGCGAAAAGAAGGCACCGCCACACACCACACGCTCACTGCCGATGCACTGGATTTCCGCTTCGGCAGCGCCGGCATGAGCGAAACGCGCCACCTTCCCGTGCCACTCCCCCGCGATCACTTTGGCGTCATCGCCACGCGCTCCCTCACCATTCCCGCCGGCAAGTGGCGGCTCAAATCCAATTCCGATGATGGCATCCGCGTCTGGATGGATGACCAACTCGTCATCGACGACTGGACCTGGCATGGCCCGACTCGCCACGATTACGATTTTGAAGTGAAGGAACCGCGCGAAATCAAGTTCCGCGTCGAATACTTCGAACTCGACGGTTACGCGGTCTTGTCACTTGATGTCGAACCTGCGAAATGATCATTCACCGCCAAGACGCAGGGAACACCTTACCGAATGCGGGAGAGAATCCACAGATGTCGCAGATGACACAGATTGATTGATTCTCATCTGTGTCATCTGTGACATCTGTGGATGATTCCCTTTCGTTTGTCTCAAAGCCCTCTGCGTCTCTGCGGTGAATCTTCCTGCTCAATGCACCTTGCGTCTTCGCGCAGGCGGAATATCCAGTTGCTGGCGATACTTCACCACCGTCCGCCGGGCAATCTCAATCCCCCGCTTCTTCAATTCATCAACCAGCGCCTCATCGCTCATGGGATGGTTCTTGTCCTCCGCTTCCACAATTTCCTTCAGCACAGCCTTCACCGCGTCCCAACTCATGGATTCGCCGGAATCCGTTGATGTCCCGCCGCTGAAGAACTTCCGCAACGCCACCAGACCGCGCGGCGTCTGCATCCATTTGTCCGCCACCGCCCGGCTGACCGTGCCCACATGAATACCCAGTTGATCGGCCACCTCAATCATCGGCAACGGCTTCAAATGTTGCGGACCGTTGTCAAAGTATTCCCGCTGTCTCGCCAGCACCACGTTGACCACTCGCAGCAGCGTGTTCTTGCGCTGGTTGATGGATTCGATGAGCCACTGCGCGTTTCGCAGGTTGTTGCCGATGAACTCGCGCGTCTCCGCTGCCACGCTGCGATCCTTCGCCATTTCTTCATACCGTGGAGATATCCGCAGCGTCGGCAGCACGCCGTCGCTCAACGCCGCCACGTACGCATCCGCATGCTCGTCGTATTCCACGTACACATCAGGCATGATCGGCGGCACTTCAACATCCACCAGATCACGCCCCGGGCTCAACTTCAGACGCTTCATCAACTCCATCGCAGAGTGAACACGCTCCATCGTCATCCCCGTCGCCTGCACGATGCGCGGCAACCGATTCTGCAACAGATCATCAAAGTGATCGCGAATCAGCAGACGCACTTCATCCCAATGATGGTCATCGCCGGCCTCATCAACCGATTCCAGCGCATCGATCTGCAGCAGAAAACACTCGCGATTGTCCCGCGCCCCGATGCCCGGCGGCTCCAGATTCCTTTGCACCTCATGCAGAGCCCGCTGCAGCAGTTCCAGGTTCAATTCCACGCCGGGAATGTTGCGGTTTTGATCCAAAATGGTTTCCAAATCCGCACCCAGCAGGCCATCGCTGTTGATGTAGGAAATCAACCGCTCCCCAACCGTGGCGATTTCCGGATCAACCTCCGCAAACTTCCAT
>CAZWJR010000356.1:0-2083 GCA_964634655.1 uncultured Isosphaeraceae bacterium
AGAATCGAACATGATCGATTTGGATCGAATGGCAGTCGTTCCGATGCCCATGCCGTGGCAACGTCGAATGTTTCGCGGCATCGATCACACTCGATTGGTCGCCAACGGAATAAAACGCGAACTGCGGGTGCCAATTCTTTCCGTTCTCGGAAAGTCCAACATGCCGACCCAAGTATCTTTGATCCCAAGCGAACGTAAAAGAGCCGGGTCAAGGGGTTTGTACGTTCGCCAACGGTTGCGGCGTTGGCGACTCGACGATTACCAATTGCTGTTGGTGGACGATGTCCGCACGACAGGCTCGACGTTGAAAGCGGCGACAAGATTGCTGAAATCGTTGAAACCGGAACGCGTGTTGTGCGCGGTGATTGCTGTTTCGGATTCCAAAGCGAGGTTGGATCGGGCGCATCAGACAGATCAGCCTTCATCAGGTTGAAATCCACTTGAGCCATTCCCGTGCTCGGCAGGTTATTGCGTACAATCGCCCGCTTGACTTCGCCGCAGCCCAATCAGCCGCACCATCGCGTTGCAGACATCGTGGATTTCACGAGTGTTGTGGAACCAGATGCGCCAATGGCGGAGCAGATGTCTGTGGAGGCTGTCGAACGGGAGGCGGAGAACATAGGTGTGATCCGCCTGGGAAAATTGGCGGGGAAATCGATGTGGTCGGCCATTTGGATTCTCGCATTGCCGGTCCTCATTCAGCAATTCATGGCGGCCTGCGTGGGACTGGTTGACAAGGTGTTGGCGGGCAGCCTGCCGAAGGCCATTATTGTGCCGGCGCTAGATGCAATCAGCATCGGTTCCTACGTCGGTTGGCTGATCGGAATTGCCATGGCGGGTTTGGGTATTGGAGGGCAGGTTCTTATCGCGAGGGGAATGGGCGCGGGCGACACGGCGCAAAGTGGAAAAGCGCTCGGTCAGGCGCTGGCGTTGAGTGTTGTGTGGGGCATCGTTGTGGGCGGCGTGATGTGGTTCGCAGCGGTGCCTCTGGCGCAAATGTGTCAGCTGTCCGAAGAAGCGACCGTCTATTGCAGGCAATACGTGCATGTGATTGCCTTTGCCATGCCCTTCACTGCCATCATGATGGTGGGATCGATGTGCATGCATGGTGCGGGCGAGACAACCAAGCCTTCGCTCATCGCGCTGGGTGTGAACGTTGTGAACATCGTGTTTTCGTGGATCTTGTCCGGCGTGGACATCACGATTGGGGAGCGAACGTTTCTCAATCCATTCAACTTCGATCTGGATGTGCTGGGCATTGCCGGTGGAACGGCGTTGAGTTACCTCTTTGGAGCAATGATGACGCTTGTCGTCTTGAGGCGAGGAGTGAAGGACTTGAAACTGGAGGCGGTTCACCTTCGACCGGACCGATCGATCACAAGGCGAATCATCGCTCTGGGAATTCCGAATTTCTTCGAAGGATTGGCGATGTGGGGCGTCAACTTGTTTGTGTTGATCTTCATCGGAAAAATTGCGAAAGCCGCGGCAAACGAAGGAGTGGGGGAAGGGCTCCAGGGTGCGCACATCATCGCAGTGCAGTGGGAAGCGCTAAGTTTTTTGCCGGGGTTTGCGATGGGCACGGCCGCCGGCGCACTGGTGGGGCAATACCTGGGGGCTGGAAACGCCGCCATGGCCCGCAAAAGCATTGTCGCTTGCACGGGAGTGGCCTGCACGATCATGGGTCTATTCGGCGTGCTGTTCATGACCAAAGGCGAGTTTCTCACTTCGGTCATCAGCAGCGAAGCAATTCACTTGAAACACACGCCCAGGCTGCTGTTTATCGCCGGGACTATTCAGGTGTTTTTTGCCATCACGATGGTGGTTCGCCAGGGATTACGAGGCGCGGGCGATGCAGTTTGGCCATTTGTGATCACCAGCGTGTCGAGTTACTTCGTCAGGCTTCCCGCAGCGTGGTACTTCGGAGTTTATTTGGGTTGGGGAATCGAAGGAATCTGGATCGGACTCTGCGGCGAGTTGGTGGTGCGATCGCTTCTGTTTTCAGTGCGATTCCTGCACGGAGGCTGGAAAACGCTTCGAGTGTGACGTACCTAACGACCGCTTGATTCGTGTTCAGCCACTCCAG
>CAZWJR010000357.1:0-2054 GCA_964634655.1 uncultured Isosphaeraceae bacterium
AAGCAGCAATGCCTGTTGCGGCAACGATTGCAACAGCCTCTGCCAAATTCTTCAGGATTACAATGACTGGGCCAACATCTCGTTTGCCGGGCTGTTGCAAATCGATTTTGGCAGGCCGGAAATCGTCACTTGCCACGCCCGGATTGCGCCGCCTGGCAATCGGTAGAACGCATGCGTGGTTTGGGGCTAACCCATGTTCGCCACTAATGCCGCCACTGGGCCGTGGCGCGTCTAACATCATCAACGATGTATCGAAGGAAATCGGCAATGTCATGGGGGACTGCCGCTGCGTTATTGGCACGCTCCCCAGTGGTTGATTACCGCAAGAAGATCAGCGACGTTGACGAAGCCATCGCCTCCCTGCGGTTCAATATCGGCTGGGCACACCGCGGGGAGTGAAGGGCACGCACCCCAAGAATTGATGATGGCAAGCAGATCTCCAACGTTGACCATGCCATCGAAATTGGCATCGGCCGGGCAGCAAATATTCAGCATCGCCGCCTCGCTGTACGCGCTGCCACATGAATTGGTAACGACGCACCGAACGCGGTAGGAGTGAATGCCGGGGCACGGGTGAATGCCGATTGGAGATTCACTGGAAAATGGGTTGGAGGCGTAGGCGAACGCGCCGCTTCCCCCGCCGGGGCATTGCATCGGCATCGGATCGTTGCCAAGGGTCGCCCACACATCAGGCGAGGTTTCGATTTGCCAGCGGTAACTCAACGGCCCGTCACCTGTTGCCGTAATGCCAAAAAGCGCGCTGCCCGAAGGGCACACAGTCGCATCGCCTGGTTGATTCTTGATGGATGGACACACCGGTGCGAAGGGATCGATTGTTATCACCCAACCGGCGATGTATCCCGCCGGATCGCCGCCTTCCCCCGCGACTACGTATGTGGGTTGATTTCGAGGGCCAAACTGATTGATTGCGGTGGCGCAGCACATGCTCCAACCTTGGGATTCCGGATAGACACCCTGTTCCGCGAGGACGGATTGCAGGATTCGCATGCCGTGCGTTTCATCCCAAATCGCCGGTTGGTTGTACCCCTTGGCCTGCGTCGTTCCCACAATGACACGTCCATCGGGAGAAATGCCGGAGAGAAAAAAATCTGTTGCGAATGGAGTCATTCCGCTCGCTGCGGTCCATTTCCAAGCGGTGTAGATGGAGTTGAAATCCGGATCGGTCACGTAGTCTGTGCCGACAATGACTGAACCATCATCACTAATACCAACCGCGACGGCTTCTGTACCTGCAGGGAGATTTCCGGTGGCAACTTTCTGCATGCCTGTCGATTGCCGCCAGACGAACGCGCTGCTGACGAATTGCCCAACGGAAGACATGCCGACAATGACGGATCCATTCGCCGAGGCGGCGATCGCTTTGGAGATGCTTCCGCCGGGAAGAAATCCGAGATTGGTCCAGTGATCCGTGACGGTGTTGTAGAACGCGGCTTGACCGGAATTAGGGTTGGACTGCTGGCCGCCCCAACCAACGGCAACTGATCCATCTGTGGACACTCGCTGGAGCACGCTGAAATCAGCCCCCGAAGGGGAACCGACGTGACCCGTGCTGTTGCCTACGCGCACCCATGCCTCCTGATCTCCAAATTGAGCATGTCCGGTATTGCCCGCGACGACGTTGCCGGTGGACGAAACGCCCGACGCATAGGAGAGCGTCACACCTTGGGACGGTCCGGGGTTGTCGAAGCCGATGCCTGCACGCCATCGGAATGAACGATCGCCGAAGTCCGGGCTTGTTGGTTTGTAGGTGTATCCGACCACCACGGTTCCTGTTGCGTTAACGCCTTGGACACTTGCAACGTAGCCGCCGGGGAACGGGTTGGTCAGGCCGGTAAACACCGGCGGAATTGCGACCGCTGTTGAAGGATGAAAATACGATATCGCCATCGCGAGAATTGATGCCGCTGCAACCGGACGACTCTTCAGATTAGACATGTCGATGACTCCTTGCTCCGTCGCCCAACCACACAGAGAAGCACCATGATATCGCGTTGGCCAATGAAACCGGAAGAAAACTGCAAATTCAGAAGACC
>CAZWJR010000358.1:0-2043 GCA_964634655.1 uncultured Isosphaeraceae bacterium
CTGGCGTGTCACCCCGGAAACTGCCGCTCCTGCTCCGCTGCCGCAGGGGAAGTGAGTAGAGGCAACGTTCTGCCGGAGGGTGATTTTCTTGGAGTGCGGCGGCAAGCGAAGCGCGACGCCGCTTTGGTGACGGGGCCAAAGAGCTGAGGAAAAGCGCTGTCGCCGCTGCGCTCTGCCAGCGCAGTCCAAAGAATTCAAGCAAACGTCCGCTTCAAATACTCGATGCTCTTCCCTGCGATGACTTCCGCACCTTCCTCGAATTTGAAGACCTCCACCGAGACGTAACCATTGTAACCAACCTCGCGCAGCGTCGCGGCGATGGGCTTGAAATCCACGTCGCCGAAACCCGGACCCTTCAGATTTTTGTCGTTCGCGTGGAAGTGTGCGAAGTTCGGCCATGACTCGCGAATGATCTGGGGAATCGGCTTGGACTCCGAGCACATCGCCTTCACATCAATAATGATCTTGAACGCCGGCGAGTTGAACGGCTTCACAAACTCAATCGCCTCGGCTGCCGTGTTGATGAAATTGGTCTCGGCCGGCGAGAGCGGCTCGAAACAAATCGTCACGGCGCGATCTTCCGCGCGCTTCACTGCGTCGCGAAACGTCGCCGCTGTCCAATCCCACGCCTGCTCACGCGTGACGCCGGGCAGGATGTTCCGCTGCTTGGGCGAACCCACCACCATGATCGTGCCGCCGAAGTCCGCGCAGCAATCCACGAGGTCCACGAAATACTTTGCCGTGCGCTCGCGGATGCCGGCGTCCGTGTGATTCAGATACAATCCTTCCGGTTTCACCAGCAGCCAGTGCAGGCCGACGATGGCAATTTGGGATCGCTCCGCAAGATCACGGATGCGCTGGCGCTCAGCGGTGGAAATGTCGTTGACGGAATTGGCGAGGGTGAACGGCGCGATCTCGACTCCGGCGTAGCCAAGCCGGGCTGCATGGGCCAGCGTATCCTCGATTTTCCAGCCTTGATAAATCTCGTTGCAGATGGCGAAGTTCATGGCGGCGAGATTCACGAATCATGATAAGGCGTTCAAGGCTGAAAGCGTGAATTGCGCACCAAACGCGTGAAGCTCGCGCAAGTCCACGAACGAATCCGTCCGCCCAAGCTCGGATTCTCGGTGGCACTGACAGTGCTAATTGGCTGAACGGGCACGGGCGAATATGAAAATCAAACCGAACACTAGCCGGCTAATGGAGGGGCTTCGTAACACGGGAGTAGCTACGAATCGTCCGGTCTTTCCATGAGGACACGAACATCACTGGATCAAACTTCAAACCGAATTGGAGAACTGGGCGCGGTGGCTTCACGCTTGTTGAGTTCTTCATCATCGTTGCCGTTCTTGCGGTGCTGGCCGCTGCCTTCCTTCCCGCATTAATGAAACCACGGATACGGGTAAAGCGCGTCAATTGCACCAACCATTTGAAACAAGTTGGTCCGGCGTTCCGTCAATGGGCGCTGGACAACGACGACAAATTTCCCGACCAGGTTTCCGCAACCAACGGAGGTGCGATGGAACTCGTCGAAAGTGGCGATGCCTACATCCACTTCCTTGTCATGTCGAACGAGTTGAACAGTCCAAAAGTTCTGGTCTGCCCGGACGATGCAAACCGCCTGCCCTCGACAAATTGGAGCTCGCTCCGCAATACCAACATCAGTTACTTCGCGGCTCTGGATGCAACGGATACCCAGCCGCAGATGTTCTTGTCCGGTGATGACAATTTCACGATTGTCGGCGCGAAACAAAAACGCGGATTGCTGGAACTGTGGACGAACAATCCGGTTGCCTGGATGGCCACCCGTCACGTGAACCAAGGCAACATTGGTCTGGCCGATGGCTCGGTGCAGGCCTTCAACGACACCAGATTGAATCAAGCGCTCCAGGCAACCGGCCAGGCGACCAATCGGTTTGTGATGCCTTGAAATTCGCCATGAACGATTCACAATCAACTCGACGGAGTTTGGGTTTCACCTTGATTGAGTTACTCGTGGTGATGTTGATCATCGCGCTCGTGGCGGTCATGTTGTTGCCGGCA
>CAZWJR010000359.1:0-2015 GCA_964634655.1 uncultured Isosphaeraceae bacterium
CGCATGGCGGAGCAGATCAACCGGGGACGGTGTGGTGCGGGACGCTGCCGGGCGGGTTGTTTCGATCGGATGATTACGGTGCGACGTGGAAGTTGAATCGGCCGTTGTGGGACAATCCGCTGCGGGAGGAATGGTTTGGCGGCGGTGCGGATTATCCGGGGATACATTCCATTTGCGTTGATCCGAGAGATTCCAATCACATCACGCTGGGGATTTCCTGCGGCGGGGCGTGGATTACGCGCGATGGCGGGAGGACGTGGAATCCGGGAGGCAGCGGCATGCGTGCGGAGTTCATGCCGCCGGAGCGCGCGTTTGATGTGAACATCCAGGACCCGCATTTGCTGGTGCAGTGCCCGGCGAATCCGGACTGCATGTGGGTGCAGCATCACAACGGGATTTTCAAATCCGTGGATGGGGCGAAATCATGGACGGAGATCAAGAACGTGAAGCCATCGGTTTTTGGATTTGCGGTGGCGGTGCATCCGGAAGACCCGAAGACGGCGTGGTTTGTGCCTGCGGTCAAGGATGAGAAGAGAATCCCTGTTGGCGGCAAGGTGGTGGTGACGCAGACGAAAGATGGCGGGAAGAAGTTCAAGACGCTTTCGCGCGGCTTGCCACAAAGGGATGCGTACGATTTGGTGTTCCGGCACTGTCTGGATGTGGATGAGAGCGGGGAGCGATTGGCGTTTGGCTCGACGACGGGATCGCTGTGGACGAGCGGTGATGGGGGGAAGTCGTGGCAGACGGTTTCAGTGAATTTGCCGCCGGTGTATGCCGTGCGTTTTGAAAAGCCGCTGGTGTGAGGGATGATGGACGGCGGTGAGTGAAAAGCCTGAACAGCCATTTGTATCGCGCGCGGGATTGAAACTGGATTATGCGCTGGGCGAATTCCGCATTGATGTGACTGGATTGATCGCGGCGGATTTCGGTTGCAACATTGGCGGGTTTACGGATTGCCTGCTGCAACGAGGTGCGGCGAAGGTGTATGCGATTGACACGGGGTACGGAACGCTGGCGTGGAAGTTGCGGAACGATTCGCGCGTGGCGGTGATGGAACGGACGAATGCGCTGCATGCGAGTCCACCGTTCTCATTGGGAGAGAGACGGGATGAAGGTGCGCACGAATCACAAACTGTTTCACTCGCCGCCCTCACCCCTAGCCCCTCTCCCGGAGGGAGAGGGGAACAGGGCGTTGATTTGGTGGTGATTGATCTGGCATGGACGCCGCAGCGGCTGGCGATTCCTGCGGCGTTGAAGTGGTTGAAGCCGGAGGGAAGGATCATCACGCTGGTGAAGCCGCACTATGAATTGGATGAGGAGGAGAAGAAGCGGCTGCTGGTGGAGGGGAGGCTGGAACCGGTGGAGGCAGAGCGGGTTTTGAAACGGGTGATGGAAGCGATGCCGGGGTGGGGAGTGGAGGCGATTGGGCAGACGCTTTCGCCGATTACCGGTGGGAAGAGTTCAAAGGGGAAACAGGGTGCGGGGAATGTGGAGTATCTGGTTTTGGCTCGGCGGGGGTGAGGTTGCGATCTCTGGTCATGGGGAGATCAGATTGCCTCGCTGGCGCGTCGGCCTGGTAGGTCTTTTGATGGGATTGCGATTTCTTTGAAGTCGGGGCTTTTCACCCACCCCCTTGCCCCCTCCCTCGAGGGAGGGGGAATTTAGTTGTGCTGACCGAAGCGCGGTTTGAAGACGCCAATGGTTGCGATGACGAGCATGACGATGAAGCCGATGGCGAAGAGGCGGCCTAACTGGTTCCAGGATGTTGCGGCGAGATCGAGTTGGCCTGCATCAATTGCCGCGTAGAGGCGCAGCGCGGTAAAGCGGGCTGACAGGTGGAGTGTGGGGACGGAGATGATGACGAGGAGCATCATCACTTTGAACCATTTTGTGGCGTGGAGTTGGCGGTGATGTCTCCACCATGAAATACCACCGGCGATGGCCAGGACGATGACGCCTGCGAAGAAGCATGAATAGAAGATTGGACGCATGAGACCCTTGAGGAGTTGCCACTC
>CAZWJR010000360.1:0-1991 GCA_964634655.1 uncultured Isosphaeraceae bacterium
ATCTGGATCAGAGCCGCGCATGGATTTGATGAACGCGCTGATCGTGTCGTAGTGCTCATCGCCGGTTCCGTCGTACACAAGCGCTTTGGCTTGCGTGGATTCAGCGGCAACTTTCACATCGATGTGAATGTGCGATTCGCCGATTTCCCGCTGACTAAGCACCGCAACTTCCAGAGCGTTCAACGCCCGCCGCGCATCGCCATCGCAGATGCGTGCCCAATGGGCTAGTGCCTCTTCATCAACGGTTAGTTGCAACGAGCCAAACCCGCGCTCGGCGTCTTTCATCGCACGGCGGATCGTTCCGATGATGTCCTCTTCTGAAAGCGGCTGAAACTGAAACACCGTTGAGCGGCTGATGAGTGCGCTATTCACCGCAAAGTACGGATTCTCCGTCGTGGCGCCGATGAGCGTGATCAAGCCGTTCTCCACATCCGTCAGCAGCACATCCTGTTGATTGCGCGAGAAGCGATGGATTTCATCCAGAAACAGAATAGTTCTACGGCCGTCGTCTTCAACCCTTGCGGTGGCGGCTGATAGAATCTCCCGAACTTCCTTCACGCCGATCTGGGCGGCATTGGCACGTTCAAAATGTCGGCCGGTATCGTTGGCAATGACTTCTGCCAGCGTCGTCTTGCCGGTTCCGGGCGGCCCCCAGAAAATCACGGAAGTCAGCCGATCCGCCGCCAACATTCGAGTCAGAAGTCCGCCTTCGCCGAGAAAGTGTTTCTGTCCGGTGAATTCAGCCAGATTTCTCGGGCGCATGCGGACCGCCAGCGGCTGAACGGCCGCCCGCCGCTGCTCTCGTTTTTCGGTCCAAAGGTCCGACATGGGCCAGATTCTAGGTTTGGCCCTGCATTTGCTGCACGATTACGGGTCCGAGAATGACTTTTCACCCCTGCCTGCTCGAATGTCAGCCGATGGAAGCCATAATAGGGAAATGGCAAACACATCCGCAGCCCGGCTCGTAGTCATCCTCAAGGCTGCCGGGGACTCGGTTGGCAATCATTGACTTGATCGGCTCGATCTTTGGAGAACCCCGCAGTGTGTGGAATTGTTGCGTATATCGGTAAGAAGCCCGCCCTTCCCATCCTGTTGGAGGGCCTCAAACGACTGGAGTACCGCGGTTACGACTCCGCAGGTCTTGCCATTCTCAACGCCAAGATGCATGTAGCCAAGACCGTCGGCCGCGTGCGCGTGCTGGAAGACATGTTGGAAAAGCAGGCCGTTGGCGGGCACTTCCACGGCACGTTGGGCATCGCCCACACCCGTTGGGCCACCCACGGTGAACCCTCCGATCGCAACGCCCACCCGCATTCCGATGACCCCACCAACGGCCACGGCATCGAAGTCATCCACAACGGCATTATCGAAAATTACGCCGTACTCAAAACGTACCTCCAAGAGCGCGGCCACACGTTCAAATCCGATACCGATACCGAAGTGCTCGCTCACTTGATCGGCGAGTTGTACGACGGCGATCTGGAACATGCTGTCCAAGCCGCGCTGCGAGAAGTCACCGGCGCGTATGCCATTGCGGTCATCTGCTCAAAGGAATCAGACACGCTCGTCGTGGCTCGCAAGGGGTCGCCATTGATGGTTGGTGTGGGCAAGGATGAATACATCGTCGCATCTGATTCCAGCGCGATCGTCGCTCACACCACGCAGGCTTTCACGCTGGACGACTACACCGTCGCCAAACTGACTCGCGATTCCTTCCGCACGACCACCGTTGACAACGTGCCGATCACGCCGCAGATTCGTGAACTGGAATTCGATCTGGAACAAATTGAACTCGGCGGCTACGAGCACTACATGCTCAAGGAAATCATGGAGCAGCCGCAGGCTCTGCGGTTGTGCCTGAAGGGTCGCATCGATACACGGGCCGGACAGGTGGTGCTGGGCGGAATTGCTGAATATCAACGTGAACTCGTCAAGGCCCGCCGCATCATTTTCGTCGGCCAAGGCACCGCCATGCACGCCGCGATGGTGGC
>CAZWJR010000361.1:0-1961 GCA_964634655.1 uncultured Isosphaeraceae bacterium
GCCATTTGCACATGAGTAAATATTTACCATGAGCGATCTAAAAGACTATCGCATCAAACCCGGCTCAAAGGTGGACCTGAAGGACTTCGCCACCAGGGATGACGGCGGCCTGAAGGAGGACGAGGGCCGGCGCGAATTCGCGAAGCTCCAGGAACGCATGACGGAGCTTCAGTCGCGGCTGTACGCCGAGGCCCAGCAGGCGCTGCTCGTCATCTTTCAGGCGATGGACACCGGCGGCAAGGACAGCACCATCCGTTCGGTCCTGACGCCGCTCCACCCCTTCGGCGTCCGCGTCATGGCCATCAAAGCGCCGAACGACACGGAGCGCCGGCACGATTTTCTCTGGCGGATCCACGAAAACACCCCGGCCTTCGGTCACATCACCGTGTTCAATCGGTCGCATTATGAAGACGTGCTGGTCGTACGGGTGAAGGGCCTCGCCCCGGAAAAGCGATGGAAGCAGCGATACGACCACATCAATGATTTCGAGGAAATGCTGCACGACGAAGGGACGCGCATCGTCAAGTTCTTCCTGCACATCTCCAAGGACTACCAAAAGGAACGGTTGCAACGGCGATTGGACCTTCCCGCCAAGCAGTGGAAGTTCAACCCCGGTGATTTGGACGACCGCAAGTTATGGAAGGATTTCCAGCGCGCCTACGAAGAAGTCCTCGAACGGTGCTCGACGAAGAACGCGCCCTGGTACGTCATCCCCGCGGAGACGCGCTGGTATCGCGACCTGCTCGTCGCCCGCGTGCTGGTGGAGACGCTGGAATCGATGGACCCGAAGTACCCCGCCCCGACGTTTGATCCAAAGACAATTGTGATTGAGTGACAGCCACTAATGGGGCCTGATATGCCCAAGCAATATTTTATCCTCAGGTCACAATTGGCGATTCTTCGTCGCGCGGCGAAGCGAGCCGGTATCCGCGAAGTTTGTTTCGTCGTATTTGGATCGGGCTCGATGATCAAGCGACTCGTTCCTGTTGCCAATCGGGCGAGCGACAAAGTCATGCGCCATGTTTTTTGGGCCGAAGACGTCGAACGGGTGCGTGCCCGCCGAATCGCGAAAAACCTCAAAATACTTGGGCTACTACACACGCATATCATCAGCGACGCTGTCCCAGGCGAGGGAGACATTCGAGGATATGCAGTAGGAGCATTGATGTTCATCTTTTGCGATCTCGAAGACAAACTGCGACGCGCGGAACGTTCTGCTGTCGTGGGGCGTCTCGCGGCCGGCATCGCGCACGAGATTCGCAATCCACTGAACTTCATGAATCTTTCGATTGACCATTTGCAGTCGCGCTTCATTGCGCCGCCGCGCTCCAATCACGAAGCCGAATCCATCCGCCACGAAGCTGCCAACATCCTCGGCCTCATCAAAGACGAGATTGGTCGCCTCAATCGGTTGGTCAGCGATTTTTTGAGCTATGGTCGTCCCGCCAAATTAAAGTTCAAGGAAATCAAAGCGCGGGCGTTGGTAGAAGAAGTCATCGGCCTTGTACGCACGCACGCCGAACAACAAGGCGTCCAAATCACACTCACCGCCCCCTCGAACGACGACGCCCAGTTGGAAGCCGACCCGGAGCAAATCAAAACCTGCTTCTCGAACTTAATCATCAACGCCGTGCAAGCGATGCCCGACGGCGGCGCGTTGCATATCACGGTGAACAACCACGACACGGCGCTCACCTTTGAATTCCAGGACACAGGGCACGGCATTGACGCTGATCCCATGGAGCAGATTTTCGAGCCGTATTATTCGACCAAAGAAACAGGCATCGGACTGGGCTTGCCACTGACAAAAAAACTGATTGAAGATCACGGTGGCGCAATCAAAGTCACGAGCGAACTCGACAAAGGCACGACGTTCACGATCACGTTACCGCGCCACGCCGTTGATCAAACCGACGAAACGCATGCAAATGAATCGGCATCTGTGGTTGAATAAGCCTGTA
>CAZWJR010000362.1:0-1957 GCA_964634655.1 uncultured Isosphaeraceae bacterium
CGTAACGCTCGCGGCCACATTGGTACCGGCACCGGGCGCAACAGCCGTCATCATCGGCTGCGCGGCGGCCTTGAGCAGCGGGCCGTTGAATTCCACGATCACGATATCGCCCGCAACGATCGCCGCATTGGCAACGCCGGATTTGGTGACGCTGACGCCGGTGGGATCAGCCCCAACACTCGCCAGCGCTTCCAGTTTGGTCTTGATGGTGGCGGTGGTGTCGGTTCCCAGGGCGATGTCGGCGGTGTCGTTGCCGCGGAATCGCAATTTGAACGTTCCGGTCGCGTTGGCATTGGATGCAATGGAGAACTGCTGAACTTCATTCACATCGCCGGTGGCTTCTTTGAGCACAAAGCATATCTTGTCGTTGCCGGCGGTCAGGCGGAGGCGAATGGAGGCATCGCGCTCGTAGACTTGATTCATGCGATTGACGCCGTCCACAAGGTTGTTGAACGCCAAGGCTTTGCGCTGGAGGTAATTGGCGCCCGCATTGCCGGCCCGCGCGCCCCATTCGCTGGTGCAACCCAGCGCGCACGTGACGAGGCGGAGTCTAAAAACATCGCCCGGTGCAAAACGCTCCACGGCAGGGGCGGGCACAGGCTCGGGCTGATCATCAACCGAATCGCAGGAGAAGGAATCGCCGGTGTGATCGGATTTGAGATGAATGACGTGTTCCTGATTGAGCGAGGTGCCCAATGGATCGATGAACATGGTGGGAAAATCAGGCCCAACGATCTTGGCGCGCAAACCATAGTTTGAAACGGTGAGACGAAGGAGCAAAGCGCGATCGCCCATGGCCCATCCGTAGTAAGTGTGCAGGTCCGGGTAGCGCTCGTGGGAATCCGGGGCGATGACGTCGTACTCAATGATTTCAAATTCGCGCGATTCACCGGTGATCAGAGGCAGTTGGATTCGGCCAAGAGCCGGAGCCGCCAGCGGCGGCGCGGCAATGAGTTGCTCATCATGCGGAACCGTCTGGAGCCGATCCCAGAGCGCGGGGGCGTTGAACGTTACCAAGCGATATCCGCCTCGGAAGTTCTCCCAGGTCGGGTGGAGTGCCGCGTGGCGCGAATCAACCAACTGCCAGGCCGGTGCGGGTGTTGCGGGTCGTTGTGCGCTCGCGATTGAAGTGAACAGTGACAACGCAACAACAGCGGTGACGGTAAACGTAGCAAACTTTTGCATGACTTCCTCCAGTCCTGAACGGTGTGTACGAGACACCACCACTCAACTCAGACGAACTTCATCACAGAAGTCTACCACAGGGTAGTTTTCGTCCAAACAAAATAGTCGAGAATTTGGGGGAAATAGCGAGGAAATTGGCCCATATAAGGGTGTGGGGCAAGGTTCACCCTGCCGTGACCGAAGTGATGACACGAGCCACCGCAACGCCTGCGGCAGGATGAATCCTGCCCCATGCGCTTCCTATTTTCGAAACCGCACGCGTGGTTATTAGGTCCACGTATCCACCGCGGGGTCATCTTTCTTCCCCGCTCCCGCCCCCGGGACTTTGGATTTGCCATCCGGATGGTGCGTCCCTGCGGTCGTCGGAAAATGTTCGCCCTTCCAACTATCCGGGTACGCGGGGTCATCCATCTCCAGCGCGGCCTTGGTTGGGAAGAGCGGCCGAAATGTATCGCACATCACTGCAAGTTCGTTGGTGAACTTTGCGCCGAGTGATGCTTCGATCGTGCCGGGGTGCGGGCCGTGCGGGATGCCTTGGGGGTGGAGGGTGACGGAGCCGACTTCGATGCCTTTGCGGGCCTTGTAGTTGCCTTCCACGTAGTAGAGCACCTCATCGCTATCGAGGTTGGAGTGGTTGTAGGGCACGGGGATCGCCAGCGGATGGAAATCCAGCAGGCGCGGGCAGAAGGAGCAGATCACAAAATTGTGGGCTTCAAAAGTCTGATGCGTCGGCGGCGGCATGTGGTGCTTGCCGACGATCGGGCTGAAATCG
>CAZWJR010000363.1:0-1926 GCA_964634655.1 uncultured Isosphaeraceae bacterium
TGCAACTGCGCGACCGAGGGCACGGCTTGAGCTTCCGCGTGTTTGGATTCCGCAATCGCCGCCTCAAGTCGCTGCGCCGCAGAGCCAGCCTGCTCAAGCAATGCTCGCAACGATTCGGCTGTCGCATGTGAATCCGATGCCGGTTCGGAATGGCGCGGCGAAAAACTTGGGACGTGGTGACTGATCGGATTCATTTCAGCGCGAGGGTTTCCCGATGGTGGAAGCCGGTGGCTTGAATCCTGCGGCGACGGTTGCGCCATGCCAGAATCTCCGGGGCGCGCCCTGCCTGATCTCACCCCACAACGATCGCGCGGCCGAAATAGTTATCGGCCATTACCCGGGCCCGGCTTGATTCCCCGGCGTTGCCACCCCCGGCGACCGCAGCAAACCTGCCAAAGTCGACTGACTTGCCAGCGCCCGCTGGGCGTCCCGCAATCGCTGCATCAGGGCGGATTGGCGGCCGACACCAGCCTCATCCACGAGAGCGTAGCCGATCTCAATGAGTCGATCCGCGCTGATGCTCTCGGCGGGTTTGGCGAGCGAGACCGAATCCTCCTGTCCATCCACACGGTGCAGGTAACCCTTGCTCACCAGTCGATCCGCCATCAACTTCACCATGGCTTCGGGGATCAGCGTCTGGTCTGCGATTTCGCGCATCGTGGTTGGCTTGCCGAGCACAAATCGCTCGGTAACGATTTCCATCACGTTGAGCATGGAGGCGGGGTCCACCAACCCGTTGCGCGGTTGTTTGTCCTGAAGTTGTTGCAACTCACGGCCCTGAAGCGATTGAATGGTTGCGCTGACTTCCAAACCAAACAGCACCACCAGCCACATGAGATAGAGCCAGAACATGAACAACGGAATGGCGCCGAGCGCACCGTAAAGATTCTTCAATGAAACCGCGCTGTCAAAATACGCGGCCAATGTGCCGCGCCCCGCTGTGAGAAAGACCGCCGCGACAAGCGCGCCGATCAGGCCCGGCCGATTCGTCACTTTTGTGTTGGGCAAAAACTTATAGACACCGAACATCAGCAGCCACGCGACACCAAGGCCCCAAGCGTATTTCACAGCCGTCAGCAACCAGCCCCACGTCTGCACGCTGTCAATGAAGTGGCCGAAGCGCTGATCCACCCAGATCGTCATACCGATGAACGCAGGGCCAACGGTGAGCACGGTCCAGTAGATCGGCACGCGGCGCATCCATGAACGGCCTTCGGGTGCGCCGTACACCTTGTTGAAACTGTTTTCGATCGTCACCATGAGGCTGATTGCGGAATAGATCAACACCAGCACGCCGATCCAACCCAGCGCGGAGAGATTGATGGTGGACAGTTGCCCGACGACTTCCTGCAGCCACGTGCCCAGCGCGACATCGCTGGCGGTGCCTGTTGCGTCTCTCACACTGATTTTTGCCAGGTCCAAACCGACCGCATTGACGATGTTGCCAACCAGCCGCTGAAAACCCTCCACGCCCTGCACGGCTTTGACGAGCACGGCGGAAACGATCACGACCGGCAAGAGAGCAAACAAAGTACGGAACGAAAGCGCCGCGGCCATCTGCGGGGCGTTATCTCGCTGCAGGGCTTTCCAACCGTGGATGCCCAGATCGTAGGAATAGCGCACGGCCTGTTCGCCGCGATCCAGTTCATGCTGGGGCTGCGTCACCACGCGCTTGAGCCAGTCGAGGGTTTTTCCAATCCGATCACGAATCATGCCACGCTCCTGTGATCACTGACTTCTGACTTTAGCGCGGATGCAGTTTGTATCCGCCTCGAGTGGGGCCGGCCTCTGTGCCGGCCGGGCGCGGGCACAGAGGCCCGCTCCACTGCAAACCTGACCAATATTCTGCCTTCCTGGCCTATCACGCTACCATCAACGATATGACCCAGCCGCGTTCCAAACCTAAGGATCGGCCCAAGCGTGTTC
>CAZWJR010000364.1:0-1901 GCA_964634655.1 uncultured Isosphaeraceae bacterium
AACGTAATCACCGCCAGATCTGGCTCCGCAATGGCCGCCAATTGTGCAATTTCGCCGGGAGCGTTGGTGCCGATTTCCACGAGCAGAAACTTATCACTCAACCGCGCTGAAAGTATCGTCAGCGGCAGACCAATCTCGTTGTTGAATGACTTGGGTGAAGATGTACCCTGCAGTTGCGTTGAGAGCACCGATTCGATTAACCGTTTGGTCGTGGTCTTTCCGGCCGAACCGGTCACCGCAATCACCTTCGTGCCTCGCAGCGTGCGTCGGTACGCCAATGCCAGTTTTGCCAATGCTCGGCGGGTGCTCTCCACCTGAAGCACTCCCACCGATGGCGGAAGGCCCAGCGAATCAATCGGCGGATCAGGTTGCCTCTCCACGATCAATAGTTGGGCCCCCGCTTTCACCGCGGCGCCAAGAAACGCGTGTCCATCGTGCGTCTCGCCTTTGATGGCTACATAGGCGCGCCCAGTTAAATCCTCGCGCGTGTCAATCCCCACACCGTGCAACGTTGCGTTTGTTTCAGGATCGGCCCGGCGCAGCCATTTCGCCTTCAACACTGATCGAACATTTTCAATTTCAAAGAAATTCATGCCAGTCCTACCTTTGTCTTTCTCCGTGCCAGTGCCGCGGCTGCGACTTTGCGGTCATCAAACGGTCGCTTCGTCGTGCCGATGATCTGGTAATCCTCATGTCCCTTGCCGGCGATCAGCACAATATCGCCTTCATCCGTCCCATCAATAGCAGCGTTTATCGCTTCGGCTCGATCAACCATACACAGGGTGCTCCCCAAACGCTCGTGCGGTAGACCGGTGCGAATTTCATCAAGAATCGCCTGCGGGTCTTCCGTGCGCGGGTTGTCCGAAGTCACAATCACATCATCCGCGTACTTACATGCAACACTTGCCATGCGGGGCCGCTTCGTACGGTCTCGGTCTCCGCCGCAGCCGAACACCACCTTCAATCGGCCTTTGGTTCCACTGGCGTGCAGAATGGGTCGCAGCGATCGCAACACATTTTCCAATGCATCATCCGTGTGCGCATAATCCACCAGCACTGCAATATCATCGTGCACGCTCGTCACCGGTTCCAATCGCCCCGGAGGGGCCTTGCAGTTGAGAATGCCCGTTTTCAGTGTTTCATGCTCCAACCCCATCGCATGCCCCACTGCTAGCGATTGCAGCGCGTTCATAACATTGTGCCGGCCAATGAGCGGAAGATCGCCCTCGATTTTCCCCCATGGCCCGCTGAACACCACTTCAATTGAATTCAACGATTGATTGCCCATGCTGGCAAAACACGCTGCCTGTTGGTCCAGCATGCTGCAGGAAACAACCTGGGCAAACGTCCGCCGGACCAATTGCGCCGATGCCGGGTCATCAATGTTCAAGATTGCAAAATCATCGGAACCGCGCCCCTCAAACAAAATCGATTTGGCATTGAGATATGCCTCCATCGTCCGGTGATAATCCAAATGATCGCCCGTGAGATTGGTGAAGACCGCGATGTGAAAATCCAGCCCCGCAGTCCGCTTCTGGTGCAGCGCGTGACTTGACGCCTCCATCACCGCCGCGCCGCAGCCATTCTTCACCATAGCCGCCAGCAATCGGCTCAATTCAATCGCTGGCGGTGTCGTAAGTTCCGCAGGTGCAACCGTGCGACCATCATCCGTCTGTACTGTCCCAATCAATCCGCATCGAATGCCTGCATTGTTCAACAAATGCCGGATCAGGTAACTGCTCGTCGTCTTGCCGTTCGTGCCGGTGATGCCAATGAGTTTGAGATTCGAAGTGGGATTGCCGAAAAACCGCTCCGCCATCCTCGCCGAGACAGTCGGCACATCTTCGCACACCAATGCCACTGTCTGCGGTGGAACATCAGCGGCACTCTCCGCCAACACC
>CAZWJR010000365.1:0-1878 GCA_964634655.1 uncultured Isosphaeraceae bacterium
AGTCCACGAACATCATGCCCACGCATCGTTCACTATGCAAGTCAAGTCAACCGCGCCAATCGCCGCGCCACAATCAGTAACGCGAAGCATTCCTCAATCAATTCCACGAATCTCCATCTCACCCAGCAATTCCCGATGCACATCTCGCAACGCCGGAAACTCCTCCCGCCACTACCGCAACGCCTCCAAATCCAAATCTGCCTGCAAAACGCACGGCTCATCACCCGCCTCCGCCAACACCTCGCCCTTGGGTGAAACAATCATTGATCCGCCTGCATACTTCAAATGCGGATCGCTCCCAATCCGATTCACCGCCACCACATAAGCCTGATTCTCAATCGCCCGCGCCATCAGCAGCGCTCGCCAATGATGCTGTCGCGCCGCCGGCCAACTCGCCCCAATTGCAAAAACCTCCGCTCCGCCCAGCGCCGCCAATCGCCACAACTCCGGAAATCGCAGGTCGTAACAAATCATCGGACTTACCCGCGCATCCCCGCACGCCGCCGCAACCAGATGATCGCCGCCTGAATAGAACTGCGATTCCTTCCCGTAACTGAATGGATGAACCTTCTGGTACTCACCCAGCGCTTCTCCCCCCGGCCCAAAAATCGCTGCACAATTCCGCCCCGCCGGCCCGCCCCCAACCGCGCTCGCAGTTTCGCGCCGCGCAAACCCGTGCTGCACAAAAACTCCCATCCGATTCGCCAACCCCATCGCCCACTCCATCGATCGCCCATCCACAATCCGATCCAGATTCATTGAAAATCCCGTATCCCCCAACTCCGGCAGCAACACAAACGATCCGCCCGGCAGTGGGGGACTCAACTCCCCCAACATCCGCTCCACAATCGCATGATTGGCAGTCTTGTCTTCCCAGACAATGTCAAATTGCACCGCGGCGAATCGCATCGCAAAAGTGTATCGTGTGCAACCATGCGCCGCCGCTGGTTGCTCTTGCTCCTCGCCCTGCCGCTCTACGCCCTCATCCTCTCACTCCTCGCCGTCGCCGCATCCACAATTCTCTTTGAACCGCTCGATGGCTGGCGAACCTGCGCACTGGCAATCTTCCATCCTGAACCACTGCGACTCATCGATGCATTCACCGATCCAATCTACTGGGCATACTTCGGCGGCCCCGCCGTCCTTGTCGCTCTCACCCAACTCGCCTTCCTCCTTCCCGTCACTTCCTTCCGCACCAAGAAAGGCGAACAAGGCAAATCACTCTGGTTAAGTTTCGTCATGGCCGGTCTCGTCGGTTCCGGCATGGCAACCACGCTTTTCCTCGCGCTCATGGAAGTCTGGCTCCTCATCAAGGGCGATTCCCTCGCCCTTCCCGAAATCGGCAATGGCGTCGCCCCATACTTCGGCTGGCTCGCCGCGCCGCTTCTCTTGAGTTGGATCGCATGGACCTTCCTCATCGGCTCCTTCGCGCAGCGCAATCGTCACCCGATGATCCTCCGCAAGTTGCTCGGCTGGCTGCTCGCAGGCACCGTCATAGAAGTCCTCATCGTCCTCCCGCTGGACATCATGGTCCGCAGAAAAACCAACTGCTACTGCGAAACCGCCACCGCCCACGCCCTCGGCATCTCTATCTGGGGTTGCCTCTGGCTCGCTGGCCCCGGCGCGGTCCTCGCAGTCCTCTCCAAACGCCGCCGCCTCTGGTGGGATACACATTGCTCCGCCTGCGGTTATGAAAAAGGCCCCTCGCCCGGTCCCATCTGCCCCGAATGTGGTTTCCACTGGATAGAAGTACCCCGAAATCCACCCCAAACTATCTGACCTCTGACTTCTGATCTCTGATCTCTGACCTCTGAAAAAAGGGCGACCGACGGGATTCGAACCCGCGACGTCCTGGACCACAACCAGGTGCTCTGCCAA
>CAZWJR010000366.1:0-1864 GCA_964634655.1 uncultured Isosphaeraceae bacterium
TTCTCGCAAACATGTTGATGATTGGATCTCTGATCTATCTTCTTCATGCGACGCTCTTACGAGTCCGAGGGCATTTTCGGCACAGACTGCGGCGCTGCGCCGGATGCTCGTACGATCTTTCGGGCATGGACCACATGCGATGCCCTGAATGTGGTGAAGAAGTATCGGACCAACGACAAGCAGGGCGCGAGCGCAGAGCATCGTTTGCGATCGGCACTGCATGGTGCGTAGTGCTTGGGCCAGCGACGACAGTTGCAGTTGCGTGGGTGTGTGCGGTCGCAGTTGATGTCACAAAGGCCGAGCCACATGATGGGTGGACGGCAGATTTACCAGCCGAATGGATCGTGCGGCGATACGAGCGGTCAGGAGCGATTCGCGTGGTTTATCGTGGTGATGATCGTCCCTCAGCACTCCAGAAACGAGAGTTGCGGTTGAAGCAGCTGGAGCGGCTGACAGCCAGGCCGGATGAATTCCCAGGTATGCGGATGAAGGAAGGAGAAAGTGACCACACCCAATTGGTAAATGCAAAGGCTCGGGAAGAATTGGTTCGTCAGCAGCGAGAATTGGCAGAGCCTCAAACTCGACTTGTGCCAAAATGGATGACTATTCCGTCCCCCAAAGACTACCTCCCGGGCCTCATGCAACACAATAATGCCCACGTCGAAGACGCGCGAGGCTGGCCGCTGCCCGCGATGCGGTATTCAATCCAGATTCACGATCTTCCATTGGCGGACTTCACACGCATGGATTCAATTGTCAGCACATTGGTCATTCGCGACGGTGTTGTAGGATCGTACACTTTTAGCGGGAAACTGGCGGAAGTGTGTGTTCTGCCTCTTTGTATTATTTGGCCGTATTTTGTGATCGATTCTGCGATATTCGTGATGATTTGGATGGCACTGTGGATCATTTGTTGTTGGGCAGTTCGCTCGCGGACTGGGATTCCTTCAACTCCTCGTACATCGCTCCAAACGCTACGGGGCGAATCTGCTCGAAGCCGTAGTCCTTGAAGGCGGCGGGTTTCATGGCGGTAATTTCTTCCTTGGTTTTGCCGGACTTCATAGCAGCGGCGACGATTTCGCGGAGTTGGTCGAAGTAGGCGATTTGTTTTGGGAGGGCGATTTTTTCTGTGACGTCGCCGTGGCCGGGGATGACGATGGTTTTTTCATCGCCGATGTCCATGGCTTTGCGGACGGATTGCTGCCAGCCGTGGGTGTCGGCCTTGGCGCTGCGGTCTATGAAGGGATGGAGGTTGTTGAAGAGCAGATCACCCATGTGGAGGATGTTTTGTTTGGGGAAGAAGATGACGAGATCGTTGTCGGTGTGGCCGTTGCCGAAGTGGTGGCATTGGATGGCGACTCCGCCGTGATCGATGATCGTGACGCCATCGGCGAGTTCCTGTTTTGCGGCGAAGTTTTCGGGTTTGAGGGATTTGATTTTGTCCGCGGTGTCGCGAGCGGCTTTTGTTTTGGTTTCATCGCCGCCGGCTTTGGCGAGATCGTCGGCGATTTGCTGGGCCTGTTGAATGTGGCGGGGCAAGTTTGCGGCCATCCGCGGGTTGAAGTTTTTGTGGGCGACGATTTTTGCGGTCTCCGAGAAGAACCAGTTGCCGCCGGAATGGTCGGCGTGATGGTGGGTATTGATGAGCAGGGCGGGAGCGGCCTTGCCGAGGGACTTGATATCTGCGGCCAGGTCCGGCGCGGTGTGTGCGAACTTGGAATCGATGATGATGGGGCCGAGATCGCTGGGTATGAGGAGGACGTTGCCGCCGGTGGGGAGATCGCCGATGACGTACGCGCCGCCGTTGAGGGCTTTGCTGGCGAAGTTGAGCGGAGGGGCAAGCCAGGAGGAACGGGCGATTTTG
>CAZWJR010000367.1:0-1752 GCA_964634655.1 uncultured Isosphaeraceae bacterium
AAGGTGTCGAAAGCCCCGTCAAACGCCTTGAAATCCTCATGGCCAACAATCCCGCAACCCATGAAAAAAGCAAGAACGTCTACCGCGTCATCTTTCAGGCCATGACCGAAGTCGAAGGCGAACCCGTCGTCGCTAAAGCGCTCAAAAAGCATTTCACGCGCGTCCACGATTTCATCAAGGATGAATTGGCCTCCCTCCAGCGCGCCGGCGCCGTTCAGAAAAACGATGCCGCCAGCGATCTCGCATGGCTCCTCATCAACGTCGCCATCGGCTACGGCATGACCAGTCCAATCGGCGTCGGCGGACCCGCTGGCCACGGCGGACGAAAGAGCGGCATGGAACGCCTCCTCGCAGGTATGGTCACCGTCTGATCACGCACATCACTTCCAATTGACATTGAACGGTTCGTGCACCTCCGCGCCCGTCAATCCATATTCGAAAATTCAGTTTCCCCTCACGCCCCCTGCGCTGGACTCACCGCTTCACCCTGCCTCTGCGGGTCCAACTTGATCGCCAACTGTGCCGCGATGCACATCGCATTCAACTCCTCAACCTGCGCTGCCATCTCCGCCACCGCGCTCTGCGTCCCGGATTCCTCCTCCGCCATCATCTTCATGATCTCACCCGCCGCCCTGCTCACCTGCGCAAATCCGTATCCCCCCGCAGATCCTTTCAACATCAAACACAGTTTCTCCGCCGCCTGAACATCCGATTGATCCAGCGATTGCCGCAACTGCTGCACGTGATTCGCAAATCGCTTCACAAACTCCGTGATCAGAGTTCGCATTTCAACCTGTGGCCACAGAGAACTGAACAGCGGCTCCACCGTCGGATCATTCGCCATCGATCCCAGCGCCGCCGTCGCCTGCTCCATGTTAAGCGGCTTGGTCAGCACCGCGCTGCATCCCGCCTCCTTCGCCGCCGCCGCCACTTCCGGATTTTCATCCGCCGTCACACCAATGATTGGCCCCGCGAACCCCTTGTCCCGGAACGCCTTTGCCACCTCTCCCCCCGATGAATCCGGCAATCGCAATTCCGTCATCACCGCTGCAAATCCATCCGCTGCCGCCATCCCGATCGCTTCCGCTCCGCTCGCCACCGCGCAAATCTCCGCCCCGCAAGCCTGAAAAATAAACTTCATCAGTTCCCGGTCGTCGATCGAATCATCCACATACAGAATCTTCCCCGTCATCGCAGAAAGTTTCACGCTCGGTGTCGCCGCTGTGCCGCTCTCGCCCGCCGCTCCCTTGCCGCGCACAAACTTCATCACATCAATCACCTGGTCAAACCGCACACCAATCTCATGCAGCATTCCGTCAATGTGCCTGCAACTCATGATCTCACCGCTCACCGGTTGAGCCGCATTATCCCCGCCCCGCAGCAGTAACTTGCACCGAGATCCCTTGTGCAGATACCCCGCATGAATAAACCCCAACCCGCTCGTCGATAGATTACGCGCGCACACCAGCAATCGCGAAATCCCGCCCGCCGGATGCTCCACCGTCACCGCGATTTCAGAGTGTCGATATCCCCAACGCTTGTGCTTGCGCCGGTTTTCCTTTGCGCTGCCAAACTCCGACCCGCTCTCCGCCTGCGAGTCCAGCCGCTTCAACAAACTATCGCGTTCGCCTTCATTCATGGTGGTTCGATGAGAAGATTCTTCAGCCCGGCGCATGGCGATACAACCCAAATGTGAATTGGCAAAAGAGAACGACATCACTTCATCGTCCGTTCCCGCAACACGCATAACAC
>CAZWJR010000368.1:0-1738 GCA_964634655.1 uncultured Isosphaeraceae bacterium
CGGTCGATCCTCGAGTCGACATGGACGCCAAACTCAACGCCGAGATCGAAGCGGCTCTTGGCGACATGAGCATGGATGACATGTTGGACATGGCGGAGGCCCCCAAGCCCAGCGCAAGTAAGCGCGGCGGGCCATCGCATCGCGGCACCGAGCGTCAGCGCAAGACCGGCCGCATTATGCAGATTCACGGCAACGATGTCTTCGTTGAATTCGGCCCCAAATCACAAGGCGTGTGCCCTCTGGCCATGTTTGAGAAGCCGCCAGCCCTGGGTGAGCGACTGGAATTCATCGTTGATCGCTACGACAAAGAAGACGGCCTGCTGATTCTTTCCCGCGAAGGTTCCGTTCAGAAGGCGGAGTGGGAATCGCTTGAAGTCGGCCAACTTGTTGAGGCCCGCTGCATCGGCGTGAACAAGGGCGGTTTGGATATGGAGATTGCCAACCACCGTGCGTTCATGCCTGCGGGTCACGTTGATCTTCGCCATATTGCGGAACTTCAAGTTTTTGTGGGCGAGAAGATGCCTTGCGAAGTCATTGAAGTTGACCGCGCTCGCGGCAAGATCGTCCTTAGCCGCCGCCAGCACCTTGAGACTGAACGCGGCCACCTGCGGACGCAATTGCTTGGAACACTTGAAGTTGGCCAGACTTTGCCGGCGGTCATCGTTTCCATCCGGCCTTTCGGGGCTTTTGCAGACCTCGGCGGTTTGGATGGACTTATCCATATCTCCGACATGAGTTACGCTCGCATCAAGACTCCAAACGAAGTCGTCAAGGAAGGCGATCAGGTTACGGTCAAAGTCCTGAAAATCGATCGTACGGGAGATCAAGCGAAAATCTCGCTGGGTTTGAAACAAACGCAGGATGACCCTGCGATGAGCACTCTTGCCTCGCTCAAGGACGGCGAAACCGTCAGCGGTCGCGTTACCAAAATCATGCCCTTTGGCGCATTTGTTGAACTAGGTCCCGGCGTAGAAGGCCTCATCCACATTTCGGAAATGTCTCATGAGCGCGTTCACGATCCAAAGCGGATCGTCAAGCAGGATGAAATCGTCACGGTCAAAGTGCTCAACGTCGATCCTGCCAGCAAACGCATCTCGCTGTCGCTCAAGGCTATGAAGACCAAGGAAGACCGCGAGGCCGAAATCGAGCGCAAGGACGATGCCCATATGCGAAAATTGCGAGCGCAGTTGAACCAGAAGTTTGGGGCGATTCAACTCAAGGGCGGCATCGGGTAAGCGACGCCAACAAAATTGAACCTGCACTTGCGCGGGCGAGCAATTGAACGCCGTGCTCATCCGAAGAAGTTCATTCTTCTGGTAGCCGTTTTTTCTCCACGTTCACCGCACCTGCCGCCGCCACCAATTCTGGCCGTGGCCTTGGGTGCATCCAACGCAACCAAAAATCCTTGAATGAATCCAACGGTGTCTCGAGGTATTTCAGACTCACGGTTCCATGCGAATCCAATACCGTTACAACGATTCGTCCGCTTTCCACCCGCATCACGGTCAGACTCTCGGCCGCGCGCCACAGGTGTCCGGGTTTCGCAATGCCGCCCGGCCCTACGATGAAACCTCTGGCACGGACGAGGCTGCCCTGGCCGGCAACAATCCATCGCTGCAACGCAACGGAAAACAACGCAAGGCCGACAAAAGCAAAAATAATGCCTCCGCAACCTGACCAGCCGCGGCCTGTGAAGATCCACGAGAGCACCCACGGCATCGCCATGAGTGCGATCCCG
>CAZWJR010000369.1:0-1735 GCA_964634655.1 uncultured Isosphaeraceae bacterium
CGACTGAAGAATTGCGGCTTCGCGATTTACTGGCCGCATGATCCGATTCCAGGCCATTGAATCGGACAAATCTCGAACTCTTCCGCGTCCGGCCCGTACAAGTTCTCCCCCTTTTCTGCCGATTCATCCGGTGGAGTCCCGCATTTCGCGCGGGTTTCGCTTTCGCCGATAAAATGACCGCTTTCGCTTGAGATTCGCCATGACCACCACCACTCCCAGCCTTCCCGCCAAATCCAAATCCGCACCCGCCGGCAAACCTGCCAAGGGCTCCCCCGCTGCCATCCTGATGGAGCGGATTGAATCCAAGACCGCGACCATTGGCGTGGTAGGCCTTGGCTACGTCGGGCTGCCCCTGGCACGGGCCATTTTTGATTCCGGCTACAAGGTCATCGGTTACGACCTGGACAACTCCAAGATCGAGAAACTCAAGCGCGGCGAGAATTACTACCACCACCTTGGCGATCTTGCTTCCAAACTTGCCAAGTCCGATCGCTTTCAGGCCACGGATAAATCGCGTTTGCTGGCCGAGGCTGATCTGCTGATTCTTTGCGTGCCGACACCGCTGGGACCACACAACGAACCTGATCTTTCCTTCGTGCTGGATTCCACCCGCATGTGCGCCAGCATTTTGCGGAAGGGTCAACTTGTTGTGCTGGAATCAACCACTTATCCGGGTACGACGCGGCAGGACATGCAGCCGATTCTTGAAGCCACGGGATTGGTGTGCGGCGAAGACTTCTTCCTGGCTTACTCGCCGGAACGTGAAGACCCGGGTCGCAAGGACACTACGACCGCCACGATTCCAAAACTCGTGGGCGGCGTGGATGAGGTTGCCACGGACCTAGCCATGGCGTTCTATCCCCGCGTCATCAAACAAGTTACGCGCGTTTCCTCGGCGGAAGTGGCAGAGACCGCCAAACTGCTGGAGAATATTTTCCGTGGCGTCAACATCGCGCTGGTGAATGAACTGAAGGTCGTTCTTGCGGACATGGGCATTGATATCTGGGAAGTTATCGCGGCGGCATCCACGAAGCCGTTTGGTTTCATGCCGTTCTATCCAGGTCCGGGGCTGGGCGGTCACTGCATCCCCATTGATCCTTTCTACCTCACGTGGAAGGCCAAGGAGATCGGCCGCCACACCAAGTTCATTGAACTGGCCGGCGAAATCAACAAACACATGCCGGAGTATGTGATTTCCCGTGTCGTCGGTGCGCTGAACAACGAGAAGAAATCGCTCAACGGCGCGAAGGTGCTCGTGATGGGCATTGCGTACAAGCCAAACGTGGATGACACGCGCGAAAGTCCTGCGGCAGAGATTATTGAACTGCTGTGGAAGCACGGCGCGACGGTGAACTATCACGATCCGCACGTGGCGGACTTCCCCAAGATGCGCGATCACGCCATTGATTTGAAATCCTTGAAGTTGACGGAGAAGACGATCAAGGATCACGATTGCGTGTTGATCGTCACGGATCACGATGCGGTGGATTACGCAGCGATCGCCAAGCACGCCAAACTCATCGTGGACAGCCGCAATGCGATGGAGCGGTTTGCGAAGGGTGTGAAGGCGAGCGGGAAGATCGTGAAGGCGTAAACTGGCGAACCGGCATTCCACGCGTCAAAAACATAACCGTGCCGGTGTCAGTCACCGGTTTACACTGACCTGCGGCTTCTCAATGTTGAGCGCGATCAATCCGCCTTTGCGTTGAAACCATCTGGCGGCGGGTTCCAATTC
>CAZWJR010000370.1:0-1731 GCA_964634655.1 uncultured Isosphaeraceae bacterium
TCGGCATCGGAGCGGCGCAAGCAGTTTGAGAATCGAGTGATGGCGTTCAAGCGATTGCGGGTGAAACTGGCGATCAAGGTTCGTACTTCGGTCAATCCGCAGCGACACAAGCCGACGGATTTGTGGGTGAGCCGACGGCAGGGCGAGAAGATGTCCATCAATCCCGCTCACAAGGATTACCCCGCGCTTCTGGCGGAGGCGATGGATGTGATTTACGCGCGCAAGTTTGATGTGGCGGGAGCGGCGGGGATTCTGGGAATCACCATGTCGCAACTGGCGAAATTGATCCGGCATGAAAAACATGCGTTCACGCTGGTGAATGAGGGGCGAACCGACCGCCACCTGCCGGCATTGAAATAGGGTTTTGGCTGGGCGGCCGGGCAGGCTACGATGAAAGCATGTCTACTCTTTCGCCAACGTCCACGCCGATTTCCACGGATGCACTGCGGGCCATCATTGCGAAGCATCTGCCTGATCTGGTGACAATTCGACATGACCTGCACGCCCATCCGGAAGTGGGATACGAGGAACATCGCACAAGTCAGGCGGTGCAACGCGAATTGAAGACCGCAGGTGTGGATTTCAAGGCGAACCTAGCGGGCGGCACGGGTGTGATGGCGCACATCCCAAGTGGAGCCGTCAGCGGTCAGCGATCAGCGATCAATGCGGCAGTCGGGCTGCGGGCCGATATGGATGCACTGCCGATCGCGGAACAGACGGGGTTGCCATATGCGTCGAAGGTGCCGGGGAAGATGCACGCGTGCGGCCATGATGGACACACGACGATTTTGATTGGAGCCGCACGAGTGCTGGCGCAGATTGCCAAGCAGAACGGCGGGCTGCCGCGACCGGTTTCGTTTGTCTTTCAGCCGGCGGAAGAGGGAGGTGCGGGCGGGCAAAAGATGGTGCAGGAAGGGTGCATGAGCGGAAAGATAATCGGCCCGCCGATCCAGAACATGTTTGGATTGCATTGTTGGCCGCGATTGCCACAGGGAGTGCTGGGGACTCGCATCGGCCCGCTGCTGGCGGCATCGGACCGGTTTGACATCGTGGTGAAGGGGACGGGATCGCATGCAGCGTTTCCGCAGGTCAGCCGCGATCCGATCGTTGCAGCAGCGGCGATCGTGAGCGCGGCGCAGACGATTGCATCGCGTAATGTTGATCCGTTGGGATCGGTGGTTGTTTCCGTCACGATGTTCCATGCGGGCAGTGCGTACAACGTAATCCCTGATGAAGTGAGGATTGGCGGCACGGTGCGCAGCCTGACGCCACAGGTGCAAGCGCTGGCGCAGCAGCGGCTGGGTGAAATTGCGGAGGGAATTGCGAAGGCACATGGGTGCAGGATGGAATACGAATACCGGCTTGGGTATCCAGTGACACGCAACGACGCGGTTGCGGTGGACATTTTCAATCGATTGGCAACGGATGCGTTTGGCGAGAAGCGCGTGGTTGATCTGCCGCAGCCGGTGATGGGCGGTGAGGATTTTGCGTATTACTGTGAGGTTGTTCCAAGTTGCTTTTTTGTGTTGGGTCTGATCCCGCCGGGGAAGAAATCCGTGCCAGACCTGCATCAACCGGATTTTGATTTCAACGATGACGCCATCGCAACCGGAGTGGAGATGTTCTGTCGACTGGCGTTGCGTGATTGAGCGGTTGGCTCTGCGAGGAACGCGTTGCTAAGATGGTGCCAAGCGCGCGTAGCTCAACGGATAGAGCATCGGTCTTCGGAAC
>CAZWJR010000371.1:0-1730 GCA_964634655.1 uncultured Isosphaeraceae bacterium
CGCCATCACCCGTGAACGTCGGCCCGTCCTCGCCATCAATGGATAGCCGCAGTTCAATCATGCGAAACGGATGGCCAGCCGTGAGCACGCAATCGTTGATCGCAATGTCCTGATGCGCGCAGCGGTCGCTGGAATCGCAAACCTCCACCGTCAGAACGATCTGCTTATGCAGCGGCGGGCTGGGACCGAATACGACTTTGGCGTGCTGTTGCAGTCCCCGCCAATCGAACTCCGCGAGAAATCCCAGACGCCCGAAGTTCACACCCACCAGCGGCAGTTGCCGTTCCAGAACTCGCCGCGCCTGCGATAGCAGCGTGCCATCTCCACCTAGCACAATCGCCATGTCTGCCTTCAAATCGGCCGCCAGGGGCGAATCCTTCGCTTCAATCTCGCCAACCACCTCCGCATGCTGCGCCACAGCACGGCGGACATCATCGATCAAACCCGAAACTTCAGGGCGTGAACGGGAGGCAAGCAACAGAACGCGCGGACGGGTGGGCATGCCGGGATTGTATGGGATCAGCGTCAATCATCGAGTCCGTGATAAACTTATCTTGTGAGAAGTCCTTCGATTGTCCCTCGACGGCGGCTCGTCATCGCAGGACTTCTATTGGTATCGCTTGTGCTGGTCGCCGCGATCATTAACGTCCCGTGGGCGTTGACGTTCATGCGGTCCCGCGACACAGTTCGTCAGGTCCCCAGTGCGGAATTCCTTCAGCTTCCACCGGAGTGGCCAGTCTCGACGCCGCACGTCAAACCGTGGCCCGCGCCGGAGAGTTGGTCTGAAGGCCGGGTGTTTGGATGCCGCGTCTTTGACGTCCGCACAAAGCAAACAGAAGTCGGCCGAAATGCATTCGCGATGGAAGCGCAACTCCTGGGTTGGCCGCTGCCCGTGATCGAAGACAAGCAGATGTGGTGGGACTGGGATGATCCGGCACTCAAGGGACCGGAAAGCGATCCCGCGCCGACATTGAGGCTCCAAGGCCTTCTACTAAACCCGCTTATCCTCGGCGGCGGCGTATGGGCCGTGATCGTCTTGCCTTGGCTAATCGCGATCGTGGCAACCAGACGCTGGCGATATCAAAAGCGCCGCTGCATGGATTGCGGATACCCGATCGGTGTGAACGTCGTTTGCACTGAATGCGGGAGAGCTGTACGGCGCAGATCGGACCAGGCCGCTACGCCACCAAGCCCTTCGTCAACCGCATAAACGCCGTCTCAAGGTTCACCTGCTCCGGCGTCATCGTCACCAGCCGAAATCCCTGTGCGATCAAGCGATTCGGCAATTCGGAAATCATCAGGCCGCTCTTGGGGTCAATCGTCACTTCGATCCGCGCGGCACCGTTCTGGGCCGTGATGTCCACCTTTGTGATGCCCTTCACCTTTGCCAGCAATTGCGCTGCGAGTTCGGGCCGGTCTTCTACGATAATGTGTACCACCTGCCCCATGCTGGCCCGCGCCATGATTTCCGTGGTCGAACCGCTGAACAACAGCTCGCCTTGCTCAATGATGCCCACCATGTTGCACAATTCCGAAAGTTCATGAAGGATGTGGGAACTGATGATGATCGTCTTGCCCATCCGCCGAAGTTCCTTCAGCAGTTCCCGAATCTCAATGCGCGCCCGCGGGTCAAGCCCCGATGCCGGCTCATCCAGCAGCAGCACCTTGGGATCATGCAGCAGCACGCGCGCGATGGAAAGCCGCTGTTTCATTCCACGAGAAAGCCCGTT
>CAZWJR010000372.1:0-1727 GCA_964634655.1 uncultured Isosphaeraceae bacterium
AGAAGCCTTCAATGAATGACCAATGGCGAATGTAACGGGACAGGGACTGTAGAAAGGGCCGGAACCAACCTTCGTCGCACTTTGAGTGTACTGCAAGAGCCGGGTGGGGCAACGAAAAATGGTGAAAAACATAGAGTCAAAATCCTCAGAAACGGGCCTTCCTGCCCTTTCTATATGTAGGTTTTGGTCCGATCTTGCGCGCAAAAAACTATAATTTTGCAACAATTTTTCCGTGTTTTTGACCCAGAATCAGGCCATTTACGCCCTATTCAGTCCCTCCTCCGAAACTGGCCTCATTTTCGTCGTACATCAGCCAAAAACCGCCCGCACTCCACCTCTCCATTCTCCTTGATCTTCACCCAGCACGCCCCATCGCGCACCGTCACCAATCGCTCTGTTCCCTCCAGCGCATCAGCCCAGCGATCGCGCTGAAACCGCGCCCAACCCGTTGACTGCATCACCACCCCCGGCTGCACCTTGCGGATGAACTCCACCGCCCGCTCATTGAAACTGCCGTGATGCGGCAGCTCAACAACATCCGCCCCCGGAAGCGCCCCCGGCTCCAAAAACAGCCCCGCCGCCCCGGCTTTGCTGCGCAGCAAATCATCCATCGCCTCCTTCTGAATGTCGCCACACAGCAAAACACGTCGACCCGCAACTTCAATTCTGACAACCATGGATGAATCGTTGTCGCGCTTGTACGTTCGCTCCGGTTGCGGATTGAGCCATGTCCACTTTGTTGGGCCAAACTGTCTTTCATCGCCGCTGACCGCTGTGTGAACGGGAACGCGGCGTTCGTTTAATCGCTGAATCATGAACGCCGCCGGGCTGCGCGGTTCCGCCGTTGCCGCGTTCTGAAACTGTGGCGTCACCAGCACCTCATCCACTCCAAACGCTTCCTCCAAGTCCAGAACTGCCGAGTAATGATCCAGATCGGCATGGCTGATGATGATGGCGTCAATGGAACGCACACCCATCCTTCGCATCGCGGGGATCAGGCTCCGCCGCGCCACGTTCAGATCCGTGCTGGAACCCGCATCAAAGACCACCGCCTGCGAACCGGTGCGAATCACATAGCACGAGCCATCACCCACCGAGAGCATGTCGATCCGCAGCGCCGCACCCAGTGATTGCGGCCAGAAAATCCACGCCAGCACAATCAGCGAAACCGCCGCCCGCACCGGCCCAGCCAATCGGGCGATCATTTGAAATCGCCCGCCGCTCTCTACGATCTGTTCCTGCATCATCGGCATGGCCCGTGTTTTGCGAATTGGTGTGCCGCGTATCCACCACCAGATGCAGCCGAGCGCAGCCAGCGTCCACAATGTTGTCGGCATCGGGGCAGGGAAAAACGAATAAGGCAGCGCATCCGCCCATGCCACCACCGCCAGCAATGCCTGCGCCGCAATGGACAGCGGGGCTGCGATGATCGCTCCAAAACTCGGCACCACCGCAGCGATCGCCATCTTGAGAAATCCCAACATCAACACAAGCGAAGCCAGCGGCGCTGTGACCACACTTAGTATCACCGCCAGTGGCGAGATGATCCCAAAGTGATACATCACAATCGGCAGCGCCACCGCCCATGCCGCCGCCGATACCGAAACCGCTGTGGCGATGCCGTGTCCGATCATCCCCAAAGTCGTTGCCGGCTCGGTTGGCCGGTCTTTGAACAATCGCCGCCGCAGCGGACCTGCAAGAAAGATCAGCCCATACACAACGCCATA
>CAZWJR010000373.1:0-1697 GCA_964634655.1 uncultured Isosphaeraceae bacterium
TGACTTTCTCAACCAGATTCGCAACGGAATTCTGCCGCTCATCGCGAGTGAACCTGGCAGGGAAGTGTCTGGCACAATCTGGAATCTTGTATCTGTTGGTGGCGTGTTGGCGTGCCTGACCTACTTCTTTTTCTCGGTTGAACACAAGGGCGCCGTTGGAAAAGTGGCCCGCGTTGGAACGTGGATTCTGATGATCACATTCGGTGCCATGTTTGCGTTCACGGTGATGGGCCGCATCGCGCTGCTAACCGGTCGGCTGGAGTTCCTGTTCATCGACTGGCTGTGGCTGATTGATCCGACGGGGACACGAGCGGCAGCGTGATCTTGGTGGCGAGGATTGGATAAGGTGGATTCTCTCCCAGGGAGCGCTTGGTACCATATTGTGTGCGAACTACGTTCTGAATGGTCCCGGATACCCAACGGTGGGGGTTTTTGGCGTTTCATTGACTTTCCGACCCAGCGAAATTACACTACTGACCTTGAAATTGGCTCCCGTTGGGGCTGGTTGAACCGTGCCCTGTTAGCCGCAGCCCTATTCCGCAGGACTTCTCAATGCATCCGTGTTTCCGTACATCACCCAGCCGCAAGAACAAGCGTCGCTCGCACCACGCCCTCAAGGCCCAGCATTCCGTGCGTTGTCCCAATTGTCAGGCGGCCAAGCAGCCGCATCGGTCCTGCAACAGTTGCGGCTACGTTCGGCCGGGCCTGTTGATCAAGGCCGGCGGCGCGGAGTAAGCACGGATTTTACGATTCGCGTCTGACGGTTTACGATTGCGGGCAGTCGTCAAAGCAACTCGTCAATGCACGCACCTTCATCAACCCAGCACCCAAACACCGGCTCACCTGGAATGAGGATCGGTGTCGATGTCATGGGCGGCGACAATGCCGGCGCGCCGCACTATGCCATCCTTGAGGGTGCGTTGGCGGCCGTTTCAAAACTTGCTCCCACAGACGAGCTGGTCCTATTTGGCGACGGGCCGTTGATTGAAGCAAAGATTGCAGCGGCGGGAATTCGATCGGGTGCGGGGCATGCACGGGTATCCGTGGTGGCCACGACGGAAGTTGTGGGAATGGATGAATCGCCGGTGGAAGCGGTGCGAGCCAAACCTGATAGTTCCATCACTGTTTTGTGCAAACACGCGGGGCGGAAGGCGGACAATCCACTGGACATCGTGATTTCTGCAGGAAGCACCGGGGCGCAAGTGACCGCTGCACAGATGTATATGCGGCGATTGCCGAATGTGCATCGACCGGGAATTGCAGTCACATTGCCAACGTTTGCAGGGCCGATCGTGCTGATTGATGTGGGCGCCAATATTGAACCCAAGCCTCACCATCTGGCCCAGTATGGCGTGATGGGTGCGGTCTATGCCCGCAACATCCTTGGCATTCAGAATCCGCGTGTTGCGATGATGAATGTCGGCGGGGAAGAGCAAAAGGGAACTGCCGAGATGAAAGAGGCTCGGGACCGGCTGCGATCGATCGATGATCTGAAATTCACCGGTTACGTGGAAGGGCGAGGCGTTTTTGAAGGCGAAGCGGATGTTGTAATCACCGATGGGGTTGTGGGAAACGTGATGATCAAACTTGCAGAAGGACTATCTGCGGGGATTTTCCGGAGTTTGAAGAAGGAAGTCATGCGAACTGATCCGGACCTCGGTGCAAGGCTTGATCCAGTGGTGAAGGCCATTTACGCC
>CAZWJR010000374.1:0-1665 GCA_964634655.1 uncultured Isosphaeraceae bacterium
CTGTGGGAAACTCAGGCCGTTGTTTGGCGAGATGAGAAAGGTCTCCGGCGGCGTGGATGTGAGCGCGCCGAAGGATTCAGGTTCCGGTGAGAGGTCGGCTTCAGAAGTATTGAAACCATCTGATGCGATGATGCGGTATTTTGGCTTGCCTTGTTGTGCGGGCACATCCTTGAGGTCGTATTCAAAGAAGTTCTGTTCGCTTCGGACGACCAGGGGCAACCATGAGTTGCCATCGTCCGGGCTGTAGAGAAGGGTGTAGGAGAGGGCATCGCCGTCTTCATCGTTGCCCTGCCATTCGATCCGTGCGAAGCCGGGTTGAGCGGCGCGCGTGGCACGATTCAATTGGGCTTGTGGGGCATTTGGAGAACGAGTGCGCTGGCCGGTGATTCGGCGCGTGCCACGATCCATGATTTGAATCGTGTGAATCGCCTTGCCGGCAATGGTCTCCGGCAGCATGACGTAAAGCGGCGAGCGAGGATTGAGTTGTGCACGGCCATGGATGGGATCGTTGCACATTTCACGGGCACTGTCGGTGCGGACGGTGACGCGCGTCAGTTCGTTTCCGTTGGAATCGAGTGCGATGACAGAGGTGTCGCCTTCGGGATTGTTGGCGGTCGGTTCGGCCCGCTGAATCTTGGTGATGGGGTCCAGGATGAGGGCGCGGGTGTTGTTGTCTATGACGCCGCTGATTCGCAGGACAGGCATTTCCGAAGCAAAGGGATTCGGCGCACCGCATTGCATGCGGGCATCGGCGTGCACCGCGTCGTAAGTTCCCTGCCAAACCCATGCCTGATTGGTAAGCAAGCCTGCCACCATGACGTCGTTCTTGTTGGCGGGCATGATCTGTGGAAGGTTCTGCGTATCTTTCAAATGGTTTTCCACATCGACACCAATCGTGTTGATGGTCTGATTGATGTGGGACCGGCCGAAGAGATGACCCAACTCATGGGCAAAAGTGCGCTGATGGCGAGTGGTGTCGGTGTTGCCAAAACCGACATCGCCTGGAATGCCATTGGCCTGACCGTTGCCGCTGTAGGGGTTGCCGGGAAGGAAGCCGAAGACGAAATTAGGCTTAGGCTGGCCGTTGGCGGGCAATTGGTTGTTACGGATATCAAGCAGTGTGGTTTGCAACTGGGCGTCGCTGGTGTTGATGCTGGTGTTCCACGTCAAGGGTGGCAGCGGAGACTTGTGGTAATTCCATTCGCCGGGGTGATAGATGCCGCGGAGGAAGCCATCGCCGATGCCAGGTTCGATAAGGTTGGCAGGGGGCAGGCCCGCGCCGCCAACGGTGTAATTGATCGGTACGTACGCGCATTCCATGGTCTTGCGACATTCAAAGACCTTGGTAACGGAAAGAGTGTTGTTGGCGTAGTTGGTCTCAACCGGATTGCGGTTGGGATTGACCTCGACCGTGAACATCACGTTGTTGCTCACGGGAACGACGACGGCGAAATTGATAGTGTCATTGATGTTGGCGGAGTTGGGGGCCAGCGGCGCGGTGATCGGGCCGTTGAGGGAAAAGATCGGCGGATTGGGTTGCGGGAAGCCGTTGAGCGTCAAGCGAAGCGATGCATCCACACCGGGAACTGCTGCGCCGGAACCGGTAATGCCGATTTTCACGCGCACCCACGTGACGTTGTTGCCGATGAGTTTGGTGGTGCCGTA
>CAZWJR010000375.1:0-1622 GCA_964634655.1 uncultured Isosphaeraceae bacterium
GTGTTCTCCAGAATCGCCTTCCATATATCCGCTGTTTTTTCGTAAGGGACGACCAGTTCATACCCGATCTCTCCAGTCTGATCGCGACGGGCGATGACGATGGGGATTTTTCCCACCATCACTTCGGCGCAGCGTCCGGCTTCCAACGCCACATCAATGCCAATTGCTTTGATTGCTTCGATGGCGCCCTTGCCGTGAACTGCGATGTGGTGGAATTGCGCGGAAACATCTTCGACCCGCACATCTTCCATCACGATGAATTGATTCAGTGATTTCATCGCGCTTTGGGCCTGGTGAATGTCCACATCGATGAGCATTCCCTGCGATTCCTCGCGTTCGATCAGAAACAGATCAGCCTCCACGCGGCCTTTGCGATTGAGCCAGAATGCCGGTTTGGTCACGCCGGGTGCGAGGTCCTTGAGTTCCTGCGTCAGCATCCGATTAAGAAAATCACGGCGCTCGGCGGCCTTTCCCGTTACCAGCAACGTGCCGCGGTGCGGGCAGTCCATCACGCCGGCGGCTCCTTCACGCCGAATGGCCGCGTACTCAAGTTCCACCTGGCCGAAATCGGCGACCAGTTCGCAGGCGGGCATGGGCGATCCGTCTGCGGCCGTCACCACGCCATAAGGGATGTATTGGATGGAAGACGCCACACGCTGGCCGACGGCCGCGCCGGGGCGATGGGTTGCGCCAGCGACTGCCCGCCCGCCGGTTTCGCCGGTTCCAGGTTGCTGGCGAGCCAGATCGGCGGCGACGTAGGCCTGATGAAGATCGCGTAGCGGCGTGTCGTGGAGCATGGAAATCGCAGAGGTGATGAGAACGCCAAGGCGGTGACGGCGGGGATGAAGCCGGATGATAGGCGGACGCGGTGATATTTCGGGCACGGCGAGGGAAGCGACGAAAACCCGCCATTCAAAACCCCCGAAAAGTGCGCACGAGGGATAGAGCGGGTAGTAGTTTGACCGCGACAGATCGCGGTTCTGGGAGCGGGGACCTGTTTTTGGCGATGGTTGAATGCGGACCGCCCATTTGGCGCGCCGGGAGGGCAGCCGTGCGTGCGCGCACAAGATGGGCATTCCCTATCCCAATGTGACTTTTGCATGAGATCGGAGACGCGACATGGGAGACGATTGGATGAGCGCATGGGATACCTGCCTTGGCTCCCATCGTTTGTTCAAGAAACTCCCATCGGGACATCCCTCTGCCCCACCACCAAGTTGGATGCGCGAAAGGCGGCGGAGTTCACGGAAAATTCCCGGAGGAGTCATGTGAATGATGTGAATTGCCTGTGTGTCACGCCACGCGATGGCCTATTTCATCGAGGCAGCATTCCTGCTTCTTGTTGCCTGCATGATTGAGTCGATCTCCTGCTGGGTGAGTCCGACACCACTTCGCATTACTAGAAATGGAACCAACCTTGATCGCACAAATGGTAGGCTGATAAGTTCGTCTCGTAGGTATACAGCCAGTCGATTTCCGACGTACTCAGAAGCACGATCAGCGAGGAGTTGCTGGGCTGCAGGCGAGAGATTAAGTTTTACTGCTCGCTTCCCGTCGGCCGTACTGGACTCTTCGGCTGATGTCGCGTCGGCATCCGTCAGCAAAATATTGTCTGCAATATA
>CAZWJR010000376.1:0-1606 GCA_964634655.1 uncultured Isosphaeraceae bacterium
ACGGGAACGATGGGTCCGCCGCTACCCATCGCGGCCAGCAGTGCCGGATTATCCGCCAGGCGCAGATCTTGCCGAAACCAGACGATGGAGCCGCCTGCGTTACGCATGGTTGCTTTCCGTCCCCAAGTGTTCCGACACTTTTGTTGCGCGGTAATCGAAGATGGTCTCCAGGTCGCCCTTCACAAACCATGATTGCGCGAGTTGGCCCAGGTATCCAAAAGGAAGCAAGTAACTGACCACATCACGCATGAGAGTACCTCCGTCCGATGACTGAAAGGTGTGCGTGTGCTCCCAATGGCGGTATGGCCCACGCAACTGCACGTCCACGAAGCCACTGGGGGGATCCCACCTCCGTATTTCGGTCATCCACCGCATGGGGATTCCATGCCAACGAATCTGGTATTCGATGAAGGTACCTGCTCCCATCACGATTGGATGAGCCGTGAGAATTCGGAACCTCAGCCAAGGTGGTGTTATTACTTCGAGATTCCGGGCGTCCGCGAAGAAGTCGAAGACTTCCTCGATCGGCTTGGGAAACCATTGCTCGCGCTGCAGAATGTAGTAATCCACGCTAACCTCATTTCTTCGGCATTTGCCAGCGGTACACGGCAAATGCGTTCAGTTCGCGAACAAAAACTTCGTCGCCGCAAACGGCCAGGTGCGCCCAGGTATCGGCCTTGCTGATCTTGCGAGTGTCGAGGAGGTCGAATTGCTTGGGGTTCGCCTTGATCAACCGGAGTGAACCGGTCTGATCCAATGCAAGGATCTTGTCGCCCTGGGCCACCATGCTCCAATACTGGCCGAAGGGCTCGGTGGTCCAGGTTTGAGCGCCGGTTTTCAGATCAATGCACGTGAAGCGCCGATTCTGAAGATGGAGGTAGGCATGCCCTTCAATGACTACTGGCGAAGACATGTAGCCCGTTGCTTTGTTGGCCCAGGCTTGTTCGACGGCGAACTTGCCCTTGGTTTTGGCAACCTTGTACAGCCACGATTTGTTGCTGTAGCTGCTGGTGAAGATCGCATCATCGACGATGGTCGGCGTGAGGATGTTCATGCCGCGGAACGATGGTACGATCTGCGACCACAAGACCTCGCCGGAGGCCAGGTCGATCCCGGCGAGTTTCTCTCGTCCTTGCACGAGGAGCTGCCGTTGCCCGGAAAGTGTGGCGATGACGGGAGAGGAGAAGGCACTGCCGTTCATGCCGCCAGCCTCCTTGAGAGAACGCCAAAGTACTTTGCCGGTCTTCTTGTCCAGCTTGGCCACCGAAGCGCCGGCTTGAATATAGATGAAATCTCCATCCACGAGCGGCGAGCAGACGCAGCCAAACGCGGGCAACTCGGCCTTGAAGTCGTTGACGAAATCGACCCGCCAGCGCTCCTTGCCCGATTTGGCATCGAGGCAGACCAGCACATCGCGAATGCCGGCGACGTACAGGCTTTCGCCGTCGTAGGCCGGCGTGGCGCGAATCCAGCTCCCATTGGCCGCCGCGAAGAACGGAACGGTCATGGCGCCCTTCCACTCGGCTCGCCATCGTTCTTTGCCTGTCCGACGATCCAGGGCGAACACCACTTCGGTTTCCTTGTTTTTCGTTTCGGTGGTGAAGAC
>CAZWJR010000377.1:0-1602 GCA_964634655.1 uncultured Isosphaeraceae bacterium
GTAACGACGCCACGTTCTATGAGTTTGACGATGGTTTCGTAACTGCAGCCGGGCTGGAAAGGGCGGGTTTCATCGCGGATGAACCACGGGCCCATGTCGTTGTGGGTGGCCTGGCGACTTAGGGGTTCAAAGAGGCCGGCGCAGGAGCGGCAGCGTTCGCCGGCGGGCTGGGTGTCTCCGCAATATGGACAGACAAGGACTGTGTTTTTTGCCATCTGAAAACACCGATGAGGAAGGAGCGAAGGCGTCTTGTTGTTTGACAGATTGCCTGCGGCGATGTTCGCTATTCAATCATGGAAGATCGAAATCGACAGGTCATTGTAATCGCGGCATTGATTGGGGCATGTTTTGTAGTGTACGGATGCGCGAGCGGTCCGGATGCGGGTGGGAAAGGTGCGAAGAACGGGAAGAGTGCGGGAGTGGCGCACAAATCGCCGCCGGGCGCGGGCGGGACTGGGTTTGAGCCTGTTTCGACGCTGGTGGATGCGCGGCCTGCGGCTTTGGTGAACGGAAAATCGATGACTTGGGGTGAATTGCGGCCGACGCTGAATGAGATTGCGGGTGCGGAAGCGTTGCAGGAAGTGATTCTGGACCGCGAGATTGATCGGGCGCTGGGTGATGCCGGGATTACGCTGCCACCGGATGCCGCTGCGGGAGAGAGAAAAGTTTTGCTGGAATCGTTGAGCGATGATGTGAACCAGGCGATTCGATTGTTGGATGAATTGCGTGACCGGCAGAAACTGGGGAAGGTGCGGTTTGAGGCGTTGATGAGGCGGAATGCCGCGCTGCGGGCGCTGGTGAAGGACAAGGTGGATATTACGGAGGAAGCGATCGGCCGCATGCATGAGTTGATGCACGGGCCGAAGCGGCAGGCGCGGCTGATGGTGCTGCCTGATCTGGAAACGGCGCAGGCGGCGATTAATCTGGTGAAGAGCGGAGTGAGTTTTGCGGATGCGGCGGTGGAGATGTCGGTGGATTCCAGCGCATCGCGCGGCGGATTGCTGGAGCCGATCAGTCAGGTTGATCCGGCGTATCCGGAATCGCTGCGACAGACTTTGTGGTCATTGAATCCGGGTGACATGAGCGGGCCGGTGCTGCTGGATAATCGGTACGGCGTGCTGATGCTGATCAAACGGATATCGGGAGATGGTTCACAAGTGAAAGAGATGAAGCCTGCGCTGGAGCGGATGGTTCGGTTGCAGCAGGAACGGTTCCTGATGGATCAACTAGCGAGAAAGTTGCTGGCTGATGTTCAGGTAACGGTGTTTGATGATGAGCTGCACGAGAGTTGGTCGCGGCGGGGACGTGGCGGGAACTAGTAAAGCTGGCGGCTTTGGACTTCGTGGCTTTTTCCCCACCCCCTGGCCCCCTCCCCACGGCGAGTCTTCGACCTCGAGGGAGGGGGAATTGATCAGGTTTTGAAGTAGGTCCAGGGGAAGAGGGACATGAAGCCGAGGACGATGACGGGGAGGAAGACGCCGACGGCGGGTGGGATGCCGGGCATTGCCACCATCATGCCGATGGCGGAGCCGACGGTGGCGGGAATTGCGAGGAGTGCGCAGGCGAGACTTTGGCGCAGGAGGTTGGCGGGCTCTCGCAACA
>CAZWJR010000378.1:0-1591 GCA_964634655.1 uncultured Isosphaeraceae bacterium
TGCTGGAAGCGATCCGCGATCACTTTCTCAAGACCGGCATCCGCATCGGCATGAAGCCCGCCGGCGGCATCCGCACCGCCAAGCAGGCCCTCCATTACCTGGTCATGGTGAAGGAAACCCTCGGCGACGACTGGCTCACGCCCAACCTCTTCCGCTTCGGCGCATCCAGCCTCGCCAACGACATCCTCCGCCAGATCGTCAAACAGAAGAGCGGGGCGTACATGGCGAGTTACGATTTTTCGGAAGCGTGAGACGCAATGCAATTACATCTTAATGTGCCCTCCATCCATTGCCAATGCGATGGCAGCAGCCATCACGAAGTCAAGGCAGAAGGCCAGAGTTGCAATCAAGATAAATCGACCAACAAATGCCAACCCCGCCTCGCGTATTGAACGACCACCACTTGCCAAAAACCACGCGCCCACCAAAACACAGAGTAAGCAGACAGGCCACCAAATCACGATGATCGGGCTCGGGCCATTCCCCAGTACAGCGAAAAGCGGCAGCCCAAATGGCGGAGCAACGGCGAGCGCGGCGAATCGCCACTTGAATCGCCATCTTTGCGGCGGCTGAATGAGCGAAGCATGCAGCCATGTGCTGCCGCACTCCGGGCATGTCACATCGTCGCCGATGAACAACCCATGCAGATCATACTTGCACTTCGGACACGCAATGTGCGGTTGGGTGGACATGGCGAGTTACGATTTTTCGGACGCGTGACGGTGCTGTGGATTAACTTATCAAGCCCAGCATAATCAACGCGACAAACATTGCGTAAAGCAACACCGCGTTTACGGCAACCATAGCGAAAAAAAGCAACGCTGTTCCTGCGGCAGTTTCAGCCAGGTTCTCTCGAACGGATCGACCGCCAGCGACCATGCCGCCCGATCCGGCAACAAGAGTAATTCCGCTGAGGACAACCCAGAGGAACATCACTGTGGCAGAGTCAGACCCCATGGACTTCGCAGCCGAGTGCAAGGCGATGAACGGGAAACTGATCGTCGGGAAAAGGGCCAGGCAGAGGCATCGCCAGCACATCCGCCATGGCGGCACCCACAACAAAAACTGAACCGTGTGCCGCTGTCCGCACTCTGGACAGATTACAAAATCATCGTCAAGCAACCCATGCAAGTCGTACTTGCACGCCGGGCATCGGATGTGCGGCTGGGCTTCCACCACAACATCATAGGGAATAAACCGACCACCCTTTCGTAATTATTTACAGATCAAAAGAAAAACCGCCGGCCATTGGCCGGCGGCTAAGTGCAATTCAATCCGTCCGATCAATTCTCAACCTGCGTCAATGCACACCGGCTTTATCGCGACGCGGGGCCGCGGAATGACTGCCCTTGTGCTCCACCATCACGTTCGATGACCCGCCGCCGGTTTTGATCCGCATGGCGTAGAACGACCGCCACACGAACACGCAGGAGACGATGAAGAAGATCGCCGCCAGCCACGCGCTGGTTTCACGAGGCATCGTGACGGCCAGTTCCACCGCCAGCAAACCGTACAGCGTCGTGAACTTGATGATCGGGTTCATCGCCACCGATGACGTGTCCTTGAACGGATCGCCAACCGTATCGCCCAC
>CAZWJR010000379.1:0-1569 GCA_964634655.1 uncultured Isosphaeraceae bacterium
GAACGGTGATCAGGATGAGTGCGAGCGGATCTTGCGTGCGCTGCCGTTGTGGTTTGGCATTGAGTCATCGCTGGTGCAGTATGTGAAAGACACAGCGGCGTATCAGACGTGGATGGCGGATGTTGCGGGAATTGCGGCGGGGTTCATCACGATCAAGGAACACAATGCGAAATCTGCAGAGATTCAAGTGATTGCGGTTGGCCCGAGTTTTCACCGTTCGGGGATTGGGCGGGAACTTGTGAACTGGGCGGAGGCAGATCTGCGGAAACGGGGATTTGAATATTTTCAGGTGAAGACGCTGGGGCCTTCCCGACCGAATGCGGAGTACAGACTGACGCGACTGTTCTATGAATCGATGGGGTTTGCGGCGTTGGAGGAGTTCTTGACGCTTTGGCCGGGGAACCCGTGTTTGCTGATGGTGAAGAAACTTTGAATTCAATAGGGGATGATGGGAATGGTTCCGAAAGGAATCGGTCTATCATTGTCTATGCGCATCAAACTGCTGTTGGCCACACTGTTGCTTGCCGCTGTCGCGGTTACACCTGTTTTTGGATGGGGCCCGGATGGGCACCGGATCATTGGTGACATCGCGACGAAGTATCTGACTGAAAAGACCAAGGCGGCGGTAAAGGAGTTGCTGGGTGAGCAATCGCTGGCGGATGCGAGCAATTGGGCGGATGAGATTCGCAAGGATTCTTCGTTTGATTGGGCGAAGCCGCTGCATTACATCAACGTGCCGCACGGAGTAGCGAAGGTGGATGAGAGCAGGGATTGCAAGAACGATCAGTGCGTGACGGCTGCGATCAAGAAGTATGAAGCGGTGCTGCGAGACAAGGACGCGACGCACGATGCGAAGGTTCAGGCGTTGAAATTCCTGGCGCACTTTGTGGGAGATGTTCACCAGCCGTTGCATGTTTCATTTGAGGATGATCGGGGCGGCAATGATGTGAAAGTCACATGGCTTGGTCAGAGCGGATGGAATCTGCACCGAGTGTGGGATACGGGACTCATTGAGCATCGGATGGCAACACAGCCGAGCGGCCGGGAGGCGTTTACGTCCGCAATTGAAAACGGGATTAAGGAAGCCAAGTTGCAGCAATGGCGAAAGGTGAAAGAGCCCGTGGCGTGGGCAGATGAATCGCTGGCGATCACAAACCGTTTGTATGCGGAGGGGCCGAAAGACCGTAATTTGAGTGAAGCGTACTACACGCACAACATCGGAATTGTGGAGCAGCGGCTTGCGGCGGCGGGAGTGCGACTGGCGGCGATGTTGAATTCGATTTTTGACGAGCAGCCGAAGGCCAAGCCTGCTGTATCGGAGCCTGTTGCGCCAGCGGGAACGAAGCCAGGTTGATAGGGTCACCCGGAGCGTTGCATGAGCACGTTGACGGTGATTGAAAGCAGAGTTCCACGATGCAGGCGATGTCCGGAACTGCGCGACTATTGTGCGCAGGTGGCGGTGACGAAGCGGAAGTCTTTCAGCGATATGAGATATTGGGGGCGGCCGGTGCCGAGTTTTGGGGATCACGCAGCTCGGATCATGATTGTCGGGTTGGCGCCAGCGGCTCA
>CAZWJR010000380.1:0-1566 GCA_964634655.1 uncultured Isosphaeraceae bacterium
CTACGCGACGGCCACAGTGCAGGAAGAAACGGGTTTATTCGGCGCGGCCACAGCCGCTTATCAGATTCAGCCGGATATTGCTATCGCGCTGGATGTGACGCTCGCGCCGCAGCCGGGCGTGGACATTGAGGAAGGCCGCGAGATGGGCGGCGGGCCGACTCTGTGCTTCGGGCCGAACTTCCACCAGAAGTTGTTCGAGAAAATCCGCGATACGGCTAAACTGCACGAAATCAAGATTCAGGAAGAACCGATCCCTGGCGCGAGTGGCACCGACGCCTGGACGATTCAGATTGCGCGGGAAGGCGTGCCGACGGGGTTGCTAGGGATTCCACTACGGAATATGCACTCGCCGGTGGAAACGGTTGATCTACGCGACATCGAGCGCGCGGGGCGGTTGCTGGCGCATTTCATCGCCAGTCTGGATGCCGATTTCCTCAAAGCGATTGAGTGGGACGAGACGAAAATAAAGGCTTAACGCAGAGACGCGATGCAGGGACGAGATAGTTCTCGTCCACCTCTGCGGTTCAATTCAAAAGGATTTGAGCAAACATGATTTTACAGGAACTCTCCGAAGCAGTGGGGCTGTCTGGCAGGGAAGAGGCCGTCCGGACTATTATCCTCAAGGCCATTGAGGGTCACGCGACCAACATTCGCATCGACGCGATGGGCAGCATCACCGCAATCAAAAAAGGGACAGGTCGCAATCGCCCGCGCGTGATGCTGGCGGCGCACATGGACGAAATCGGTTTCATGGTGACGGGCGTCAACGGCGACGGCCTCATCAAGTTCACCAGCATCGGCGGGGTGGATGAACGTATCCTGCCCGGCCTGCGGGTCAAGATCGGCGCTGATCTGATTCCGGGCGTCATTATCTGGGCACCCATCCACCGCAACAAAGAACAAACCACTGTCCAGCTTAACAATCTGCGGATCGACATCGGCACGGCTAACAAGGATGAAACCAGCGGCAAGGTCAAGCCCGGCGATTACGTGGCGTTCGACAGCCAATACATGGAAATCGGTAAAAAGATGCTGCGCGGCAAAGCCTTCGATGACCGCGCGGGATGCTCTCTCCTGATCGACATTTTGCAGGGCGGGCCGTATCCGGTGGATGTGCTGGCGGCTTTCACGGTGCAGGAGGAGATCGGATTACGTGGCGCGCGGGTGGCTGCCCAGAGTCTCCAGCCAGATGTGGCGATTGCGCTGGAATGTACCACGGCCAATGACATTCCCAATCCCTTGAGAGAACTGGATGATGAAGGCGAGTCCAACCCGGTGTGCCGGTTGGGTGACGGGCCAGCGTTGACCGTTATGGATCGCAGCCTGATTGTCCATCCGCCGCTACTCAATTTCCTGCGGGATACCGCCGATAAACACCGCATTCCCTACCAGCTTAAGTCGCTGCCGGGCGGCGGGACGGACGCGGGCGCGATTCACATGCCCAACTCTGGTGTGCCGTCTGCCGTCGTTTCCCTGCCAGGGCGTTACATTCACAGTCCCATCACCTACCTCAACCGTGATGATTACGCCAATACACTCAAGCTGCTCAAAGCCGTGCTGAGTGAC
>CAZWJR010000381.1:0-1528 GCA_964634655.1 uncultured Isosphaeraceae bacterium
CGCACTCACCGCCTCCACTCTCGATCGACAGGAACTGCTGGAACAGGTGATGGACCTGGTGTTCGCGGAAGTTAAGCCCGATCGCGGTTTCATCCTGATTCAAGAGGAAACCGTACCAGGCCGAAGCGCCAGCGAGGCAGAATTAGATGCGCCGACTGCCTCGCTGGCGCTTCGGCCTGGTAAGGATCAATCCTCTCGTCTCACCCCCATGGTCGTCCGCTATCGCATCAAACCTAAGACCCTCGACGAAGGCCGCATCCCCGTCAGCCGCACCATTGTGCTGCACACGCTGGAGAAAAACGAAGGCATCCTTTCCACCAACGCCATGAACGATTCCCGCTTCCGCAGTGGCGATTCTGTTCGCGATTACGGCATCCGCTCCGCCATCTGCGTGCCCATCCGTGCCGGCGATCGCACCTTTGGCGTCATTCACATTGATTCCTCACTGGCGGATTTCACCTTCTCACCGGAGCAATTGCGGCTGATGAACGCCATCGGTCAGCACACGGGGCTGGCCCTGCAAAGCGCCAAAGTGCTCTCTTCCAAGATGCAGACCGAACGTCTCGCCGCCATGGGCGAAACCGTTGCCTCGTTGAGCCATTCCATCAAAAACATCCTGCAGGGCTTGCGTGGCGGGGCCGATGCGGTGGAACTTGCCATCAACAAAAGCGATCTGAAACTCGCCAAGGAAGGCTGGCCAATCCTCGCCCGCAATTTGGATCGCATTTACGCCCTCACGCTCAACATGCTCGCCTATTCCAAGCCGCCCGCGCTGGAAATTGAACTGCTCTCGCTCAATCGGCTCATTCAGGAAACCGCCGAACTCATCCAGCCGCAATGCAATCGCAAGCGGGCCGGCCTGATCCTCGATCTATCAGAAGACATGCCGCCCATCCCCGCAGATTCCAACGCTATGCATCAGGCTCTCATGAACCTGCTCACAAACGCCGTGGAAGCCGTGGCGGATAAGAAAGGCGTCGTGACTGTCACCACGCGCTTTGATCCCAAATCGCAGGAAGCGAAAATCACCATCGCCGACAACGGCCCGGGCATCGATCCCGAATGGCGAGAGCAAATCTTCGAGGCGTTCACCTCAACCAAAGGCCAGCGCGGCACAGGCCTCGGCCTTGCCGTCACCCGAAAGTTCATCAACGAGCATGGCGGCAGGATCGAACTCGACCCCGCACCCGCCACCGGCGCCACCTTCATCATCACCCTTCCCAGCGATCGCAGCGGCATGGACCCGGCTGATACAAAACTGCCACGCCCCGCACCGGATCTTTCTCACGATGAGTTTGAGGAGTAGGCGCCGAGAGCCGTAAACATCGAACGCGCCGCCGAATCCTGCCGAGTTATCGGCGGCCTGCAAGCATCCGCACAACGGCAAGATGAAGACCACGTGTGATGTTTTTCATCGGTCCCAGTTTACTTGGAACTCGGAACTCGGAACTCGGTACTCAGCACTCGCTCCCCGCTTGCCGATACAACAACTCTGCCTATCATCACATCGGCAGACAAGGAAGAGACA
>CAZWJR010000382.1:0-1502 GCA_964634655.1 uncultured Isosphaeraceae bacterium
TCAAGCGTTTACTGGATCAAGGAATTTCATAAAGAGCTAAACGTAAAAAATGGCTAAGGGGACCCCTGGCACACCGACGGAAGCCTGGCGGTCGGCGTCCTGGCGATTCCCGATACGATGCGGCGGTAACCGCCGCCAGCCCCGCCCTGTTTTGCTCATCACCGGAGACGCGCTGCGACACGATATTTTTTTGCAGCCCGCCGGACAAGGAATCAAACATGATCGCAAAGGCCAGTCAAGGCACCAAAAATGAACGTCATCACATTCGTGAAGTTTTTTGGCCGCTGCTCGGCTTTTTGATTTGCATTATTGCGTTCCTGCCGGTCGCCCGGAACTACCCCTTTGCGACCAGCATTTTGGTTTCACTGCTTCTTCTTGCCAGTGTGATCGCGATCTGGCGGCATCCTCGCGCCTTTTGGTCGCTCGGCGGTGTGTTGGTCGTGGCGCTGGTGCTGCGATGGAGTTCGCATTTCGCCGGGGAAACACATGGTTGGCTCATCAGTGCCTCGGCGGGATCCTTGATGTTGCTCTTTGCGATGCTCACCGGCTTTTCGTTGTACGTCGTGATCAATGCCGAGCGTGTCACAAAGAACGTCGTGATGGGTTCCATGTGCGGATATCTGCTGATGGGCTTTGTATTTGGAGAAGCCTATGTCCTCATCGACAATTGGATTCCGGGGGCATTTGCGTCCGCCGCAGATGCCGGCAACCCCCCTGATCTTGCTGAGTTTGGGCGGGGCAGGGAAGAATTGCTGTACTTCAGCTTTGTGACCCTCACCACTCTTGGATACGGCGACATAACGCCGCTTGCGCCCATCGCTCGGTCGGTGGTGATCCTCGAAGCCCTGAGCGGGCAGCTCTATTTGGCGACCCTGATCGCCAGACTGGTTGGTGGAATGGGTATGTCCCAAAAACGCAGCGAAAGAGTTATCGAAAAAGACTGACGACGATGGCCCCCGGAACCTTCTGGTTGGGCTATGCGGACAATCGCGTACCCATGACATGCCGCTTTACTTCGTGCGCGACGCCACGTTGTCCAGCACGTTCATGAAATTGATGTAGCTGTCATACGGCGATTCGTACGGATTGAAGTATTTGTGGACGTCGCCGTCGGCGAAGTACTTCGTACACATGTAATAGAAATGGTCCGAGGTTTGCAGCCGCCGCCAGTCGTGCAGGAGCTGCGGGTCTTTCGTCGCTTTCACGGCCTTCTCCAGGGCGTACAGCTCCTGCAACGCGTTCGACTGCATCGCATTGCCCAGCCACGCCGAAAGGTCGCGTTCCGTGTCGGCCCAGCTAATCAGATCCGGCGCGTTGAACTCGCCCGACGGCGGATAGGCGTCGACCACTTCGCTCGGCTTCTTGAAGTCGTTCTTGCCGCCCTTCATCACCTCGCCCGGCATGTGGTAGAGAAAATCGAAGATGCCCGTCTCCGTCCACTGGTGCTCGCCGAAGGTCTCGGAGTCCATGAACAGATTGACCGTGTATCCGTTGCCGTTGAC